>NZ_KV799321.1:0-149642 GCF_001809925.1 Corynebacterium sp. HMSC064H12
CCGGAAAAGACACACTTTTCTTTACTTAACCCGCCCTAGACAACAGCGGCGCCACCTTTATGGCCCAAAGCCCCAACACCAGGACCAAAAATGCAGCAAGCTCCCAAAGAACAAGGCCGAGCAGGTGCCCGTCGTAAAGCAAAGAAGGCACGAAAAAGCCCCAGCGAGGAAAACCTCGCCGGGGCGATTTCTCAAAGGGACGTGTAAGCCCTTAGCGGTCTAGCTTAGTTGCCAGCCAGCTTCTCGCGCAGAGCAGCGAGCTGCTCGTCGGAAGCCAGGGTGCCGCCTGCATTGTCTGCAGCCGGTGCGGCCGGAGCAGCCGGAGCTGCCTCGCCGGACTCGGAGGAGTAGTTCGAAGCGGTCTCTGCAGCCTCGGCAGCTGCAGCGCGGTGACGCTCGATCTGGGCAGCGTGCAGCTGGTGGTGACGCTCTGCCTCTGCGTAGCGAGCCTCCCACTCTGCGCGCTGGGTCTCGAAGCCCTCCATCCACTCGTTGGTCTCCGGGTCGAAGCCCTCCGGGAAGATGTAGTTGCCCTGCTCGTCGTAGGAGTCGCCCATGCCGTACTTGGTCGGGTCGAACTCTTCGGTGAAGTCCTCGTCAGCCTGCTTGAGGGACAGGGAGATACGACGACGCTCGAGGTCGATGTCGATGACCTTGACCATGACCTGCTCGTCGACGGAGACAATCTGGTCCGGAACGTCGATGTGGCGGGAAGCCAGCTCGGAGATGTGAACCAGGCCCTCGATGCCCTCCTCGACGCGGACGAACGCACCGAACGGAACCAGCTTGGTGACCTTGCCCGGAACAATCTGGCCGATTGCGTGAGTGCGGGCGAAGACGCGCCACGGATCTTCCTGAGTAGCCTTCAGGGACAGGGAAACGCGCTCGCGGTTCAGGTCGACCTCGAGAACCTCGACGGTGACCTCGTCGCCAACCTGGACAACCTCGGACGGGTGGTCGATGTGCTTCCAGGACAGCTCGGAAACGTGAACCAGGCCGTCAACACCGCCGAGATCGACGAATGCGCCGAAGTTGACGATGGAGGAAACGACACCCTTGCGGACCTGGCCCTTCTGCAGCTGGTGCAGGAACTCAGAGCGGACCTCAGACTGGGTCTGCTCGAGCCATGCACGGCGGGACAGAACGACGTTGTTGCGGTTCTTGTCGAGCTCGATGATCTTGGCCTCGATCTCCTGGCCGATGTACGGCTGGAGGTCGCGGACACGACGCATCTCGACGAGGGAAGCCGGCAGGAAGCCGCGCAGGCCGATGTCGAGGATCAGGCCGCCCTTGACGACCTCGATGACGGTACCGGTAACCGGTTCGTCGTTCTCCTTGAGCTGCTCGATGGTGCCCCAAGCACGCTCGTACTGAGCGCGCTTCTTGGACAGGATGAGGCGGCCTTCCTTGTCTTCCTTGGTCAGGACCAGCGCGTCGATCTCATCGCCAACTTCGACCACTTCGTCAGGGTCGACATCGTGCTTGATGGACAGTTCGCGGGAAGGAATGACACCTTCAGTCTTGTAGCCGATGTCGAGAAGAACCTCGTCGCGGTCAACCTTAACGACGGTGCCTTCAACGATGTCACCATCGTTGAAGTACTTCATCGTCGAGTCGACAGCGGCCAGGAAATCCTCAGCGGTGCCAATGTCGTTGATGGCAACCTGAGGGACGTTAGAAGTGGACATATAAGATGTGCTCCGAAGCGGATAGAAATCGAAAAACGGACAATTTCGGCCTTGCCCCTCAAAGAAACCCCTGGACAACCGGGCCAAATCCGCTTTCGGCGAATCTCACCATTGGCAATTAGTTAACCCGATGTCCATGAAGCTCGAGGCTGCAAAGTCGGCACGCTAATGCATACCTAGCGAACAATACCGATTTGAGCTGCGACATTCAAGTCCGCAACACATCCGCGGCAAGCCCGCATCAAGTCCGCCGACCAGCACTACGGCCCGACCTTCGCACCACTAATGCGCAGCAGTATCCCAGTTCACACCAGCACCGATGGAAACATCCAACGGCACCAGCAATTCAGCCGCCGAGTCCATCTCGCGATGCAACAGCTCCTTGATGGCTCCCTCTTCCCCATCTGCAACTTCAACAACCAGTTCGTCATGAACCTGCAGGAGGACACGTGAGCGCAACCCGCCCCGTCGTAAAGCATCGTCGACCCGGAGCATCGCAATCTTAATAATGTCTGCCGCCGACCCCTGAATCGGCGAGTTCAATGCCGCACGTTCCGCGTTATCGCGAGCGATGCGGTTGTCGGCGTTGAGTTCCGGCAGGTAGCGACGACGATCGAACATCGTGGCCGTAAAGCCGTCCTTGCGCGCCCGCTCAACAACCTTGTGCAGGTAATCGCGCACGCCGCCGAAGCGCTCGAAGTAGTCCTCCATGAGCTTCTTCGCCTCGCGCTGCGGAATGTCGAGCTGCTGCGCCAGACCAAAAGCACTCAGACCATAAGCCAGACCGTAACTCATCGCCTTCACACGACGACGCAGCTCGGGCGTAACCTCATCGATGCCGACACCGAAAACCTTCGAACCAACGTAGTTGTGCAGGTCCTCGCCCTGTCGGTAGGCCTCAATCAGCCCCGGATCCTGCGACAGGTGCGCCATCACGCGCATCTCAATCTGCGAGTAGTCCGCGGTGATCAGCTGCTCATAGCCATCGCCGACCACGAACGCCTCACGAATCCGTCGCCCGAACTCCGTGCGCACCGGGATGTTCTGCAGATTCGGCTCCGTCGACGACAGACGCCCCGTCGCCGCGACCGTCTGATTAAAAGTCGTATGAATACGGCCATCATCAGCGACAGCCTTAATCAGCCCCTCCACGGTCGACTTCATCTTCTGCGACTCGCGAAACTTCAGCAGGTAATCCAGGAACGGATGCGGGTTGACCTTCGCCAGCCCCTCAATCTCCTTCGCCGCCGTGGAATAGCCAGTCTTCGTCTTCTTTGTCCTGGGCATCCCCAGCTGGTCAAACAGGACCTCTTGCAACTGCTTCGGCGATCCGAGATTCAACTCAGGCTTATCGACGAGGTTGCGAGCCTCACTCTCCGCTTCATCGGTAGCCGCCTGCGCCTGCTTTCGGAGCTCCTCGAGCGCATCAACATCGACAGCGATACCGGCACGCTCCATCCGACCCAGCACTGGGGCGAGCGGGACTTCCAGGTCGGCGTACACGCTGTAGAGCCCGGCCTCGTCGAGTTCGACAGCCAATCGCTCAGCCAGGTCGATGACGGCGGCGACATAGGAAGCGTCTTCGGCCGGGCCATCGAGCAGGGTCATTTGGCCATCGGCCTGCGAAAGAGTCTGGCCCAGGTGACGCTGGACGACGTTGTCCAAGCTGTAGCTGCGCTGGCTTGGGCGCAGCAGATACGCAGCCAGGAAGGTGTCGTGGATGACCCCGGCCAGCTCGAAGTCGTAGTTCCAGAGTGCATGCATGGCCGTTTTAGAGTCATGCACCAGCTTCGGATGGTCGCCAGCGAGCCACTCGCGCAGTGCGTCGGCATCTTCGGCGGAAAGATCACCCAAGTCGAGAGAAACAGCCTGGCCGGAGGTCTTGCCCTTCTCATCTGCGGAGCCAATCATCAGGGTGTGCTCCCCGACCTGCAACGCGGCCGGCTCGTGCAGATTATCGAGCCAGGCAGCCAGGGCGCCGTCGTCAAGCGAAACAGCCTCGAGCTTTGTCGCACTGTCGCTGGTGGAGGCGGTGACGCCCGCGCCTTCGATGGAAAGGGTGCGGAACACGCGCTCGCGAAGGTTGTCGCCGAATTCGAGGCGGTCGAAGAAGTCGATGATTCCCTGGGCGTCGGCGGGACGGAGCTCGAGCTCGTTCGGACCGTATGGCAAGGGCAGGTCCTTGACCATTTCGGTGATGTCGCGGTTCAGCTGGACGTTTGCGACGCGCTCGCGGAAGTTATCGCCGACTTTGCCGCGGATTTCGTCAGCGTGGTCGATGAGGTTTGCCAGCGTGCCGTACTGAACGATCCACTTCGTCGCGGTCTTCTCGCCGACCCCCGGAATGCCCGGGAGGTTGTCGGAGGGGTCGCCGCGGAGAGCAGCGAAGTCCGGGTACTGAGTCGGCGTCAGACCGTACTTCTTCTCGATAGCAGCAGGCGTGAAGCGATGCAGCGTGGTGACGCCGCGCATTGGATAAAGCACCGTGGTGGTGTCGTTGACCAACTGGAACGAGTCACGGTCACCGGTGACGATGAGCGTTTCGAAGCCCTCAGGCTTGGCTTGGGTAGCCAAAGTCGCGATAATGTCGTCGGCCTCATAGTTGTCCTTTTCCAGCGTGACGATGCCCATCTCTTTCAGCACCTGCTGAATAAGCGGCACCTGACCACGGAATTCCTCAGGAGTCTTCTCACGCTGAGCCTTATACTCCGGGAAGATCTCGTTGCGGAAGGTCTCGCGGGCGACATCGAAGGCGACCGCCACGTGCGTGGGCTTTTCCTCGCTGAGGATATTGGACAGCATAGAAAGGAAGCCGTACACCGCGTTCGTTGTCTGACCACCGGTGGTTGAGAAATTATCCACCGGAAGGGCAAAGAACGCGCGGAAGGCCATGGAATGACCGTCGATAAGCATGAGGGTCTTCTTCATGACATCCCAGTGTAGGAAAATATTGAACAGCGTAGGAAAACTGAGATGCGCGTTGAGGAATCGCGAGCTGCGGAGGATGAGCTGTTGGCCGGTCAGCTTCAGTGAACAATAATTACGGTAATCAGGCTGCATTTTGAAACGGGTTCAACAGCCCTTAGCCCACCTGAACAGTGATTCGCAAGAGTGAGCCTCCCGAGCGTCGTTTGGCACTTGGTTTCAGTTTCCGAAATACTGTAATCCAACTTTAATATTCGCCTTATTTTCCTGGAGTTTTTCCATATTTTCCAGCGATCGTTCAACAACATGCGCGGAACCTGCCCCAAATGAGGCACCTAGAAATTACCCCCTCTTTGAGGTGGCCGCGAAAACATATCACCACGTCCTGCGCATGCCTCTGAAATCAATTGGCGTAGTTACGCTTTCATGGCTTTAGACTCTTCAGCATGAGTGAGTTCGATTCGACCGATTTCCAACGGAGCGCCCAGTCCACCCGCGAGCGCATCATCGCGGCTGCAGCTCGGCACTTCGCGCGCAAGCCTTTGCGAAGCGTGCCGCTGAAGGAAATTGCCAGCGATGCGGGCGTTAGCGCGCCGCTCATCATCAAGTACTTCGGCTCCAAAGAAGGTCTCATGGCCGAACTGATTGACTTCAGCCAGTTCAAAGGCACACTCAGCCGAGCTCCCTTCAATGAACTTGGCCAGCGGATGGCCAGCGCTATTTTGACTGGTCAAGGAATGGCCGGACAGTCCATGATTCCACTGATTGTCGGATCCCTCGACTCCGAGGAAACCGCAAAAGTCATTGCCGAGCGGTTCAATGAAGCTGTTGCAGATGACCTAATTCGCCGCGTCGAAGCGGACGGACCGGAAGACGTTAGCTACGACACTGCTGTGCACCGCAGCCAGATGGCTATTTCCCTCTGCGTCGGATACCTAGTTCTTTCCGACACCGGCCTAATCGATGAGGCCAACGCGCCGAGGATTTCGGTTGAGGCCCTGGGCAGCTGCCTGCAGCAAATCATCGAACACGGCTAAGAACCGAGCACGGCTAAGAAAGCAGCTCCACTGCCCACCGCCTACTGCCCCCCCCCACTGCCACCGACTACTCCTGCGTAACTCACTGAATCAGCAGCGCCACCCCAGGCGCTGCTTTTTTGTTTTGTGTCTTTAATCGCACCCCGAAGCTACTAATACACACACGGAAATACGCTTCTTCTCAGGTGGAAGACATACAATGGCCTGCGATGTCTACTGAAAATACGAGCGCTCCTGGCGCAGAGTCGACCACGCTGCCGACCACGAGCCCCTACTCTGAAATCCCGAAGCCGACCCCGCTGGGTGTCATCGCCAACGCAGTTCGCGGTGGCCTCATTGGTCTCGCCGAGACGATTCCGGGGGTCTCCGGCGGCACCCTTGCGCTGATCACGGGCATCTACGGACGCCTGATTGAATCGGCAAAGCGCATCACCGACCTGCCGCGGGCAACTTCGAAGGGCACCTTCAAGGAGGACCTTCGCAGAATCGACTGGTGGCTGCTCATCCCGGTGGCTATCGGCATGGTTGCCGTGGTCTTCTCCATGGCAGGCATCATGGAGAACTTCGTCACCAACCAACCAGTCGCTTCCCGAGCACTGTTCATGGGCATGATCACCGCCTCGATCACCATGCCGCTGAACGAGCTACAGCCAGGCGCTCTGCGTCAGCCGGGCATGCGCGGCAAGGCCATCGCAGTCTTCCTGTTCTTCAGCATCGCCCTGTTCGCGCTGACCTCCCTCCCCCAGGCCGCACCGACGCAGCCGCCTCTCTGGCTCGTACTCATCGCCGCCTCGATTGCCGTGTGCGCACTGGTTCTGCCGGGCGTTTCGGGCTCTTTCTTCCTGCTGGTCATCGGACTCTACGCACCGACCATGGGCGCAATTCACGACCGTGACTTCGCCTACATCGGCACGTTCTTCGTCGGCGCGCTGATTGGCATCGTCCTGTTCATCCGCCTCCTCGAATGGCTGCTGAGTACGCACCAGGCGCTCACGTTGGTCGCCATGTCCGGCCTCATGCTCGGTTCACTGCGCGCTCTCTGGCCGTGGCAGACCGAAAACAACGAGCTCCAGGGCATCGGCTCCGACTGGGGACTCGCCCTCGGACTGTTCATTCTCGGCGCCGCAATCGTCAGCGTCGTCGCTTATGCGCAGCGCCGTTTTTCTAATTCGGGGTCGATGGACTAAACTAGTCAAAGTCGCTTCGATAGAGCATTTTCGCTTATCGACGGCTTTGCGCCCCTGTAGCCCAATTGGCAGAGGCAACGGATTCAAAACCCGTCCAGTGTGAGTTCGAGTCTCACCGGGGGCACGATTTTAAAACCCGCCTTCACCTGACTTTTAGCCTGGTGGGGGCGGGTTTTTGGTTGCCCGCGTATTCATTATCTTTCACTCTTTTTCACGCACTTTCACGTACTTTCACGGGTATTTTGCACCAAAAATGAGCCAAAAAAGAGCCACGTATTGCCTGCTGAATCCTGCGTTAACTCCTGGGTGAATCTGTTTTTGGGCATAAGAAAACCCCGCCACTACCGATTGAGTGAACGGGGCAGTGCCATGGCGGGGACTCGCACCCCGCGAATGTGGCTACTCCATGGCTTTTGAGTCCGATGATTTCAACAGGCGAGCATACGCTCTGAAAACTTCTTCATCGCCATCGGAGTACTCGGAAATCCCGCTCAACAAAGCTTGCCGCTGCTCTTCTGTGATGGAGACTCGAAACTCAGCGATGTCTTCTGCAAGATAGGTGGCTGCGTCTGGGTAGCGGCGCAGTGGCGCAGTTACTTCTGATTTGCCGCCGCGGTCGCCGATGCGGGCGCGGTTGTTAAACGGCACGAATTGTACCGCGCCGAAGTTGTGCTGCAGACACTCGCTCAACTGCCCGGTCACGCATTAAAACTGCCAAGACGGTTTCCGCTTCACCAGCAGCCGTTCAGTGTGCAGCAAATGCATTCTGGTGAAGCGGAAGCCGTCCTTCTGCAGCATGCATCCAACTGGACTCTGGCCAATTGGCGTCATCAACAAACGAAGCCCGCTGCTACAGGTTATCCACCGCGTACTGAGCTTCCTCCGGAGTAAACTGCTCACCGTATTCCGACGTCAGCTGCTCGTAAACCGCATCCGGGGACATTGCCATCGAATCCTGGTAGATTCTCGCCTTTTCCAGTGCGTTCTTATTCCAGTCCGCTTCAAGGTTATCCATTGCATACTGGGCTGCCTCCGATGAGAATTTCTCGCCATACTCCGAGGTCAGCTGATCATAAATACCGGCCTTCGACATGTGCATGCGATTCGCGTAAATCTCTGCCTTGCGGAGAGCATTCTTGTATTCAGTCGAGACCTTCTCATCCTGCTTTTGCTGCTCCCCCGTCTGACCCTGCTGCTCATCTGCACCTGCCTCGGGTGCCTCAGCGAAATCGGCATTCTCAACAGTCCCAGAATCAGCCACAACGGCAGTCTCCGAGCCAAAGAGAGACGCAGCTTCAGAATCGGAACCCGCGTCAGTGTCACCGCCACCAGTCAAGCTGGCCGCCACAGCTAGGACCACGACAGCGCCCGCGGCGATACCACCCCATTTGAAGCAGCCACCCTTCTTCTTTTCTTTCGGAGCCGGAGGCACCTGCCCCGCTGCCGACGGACCCTGCGGGTAGGACTGCTGGCCGAGCGGATCCTGCGGGTTGTGCTGGTAGTACTGCCGCCCCAGCGAAGCCTGCGGATCCTGGGATATATACGGATTCTGGGAGCCATACGGGTTCTGTGGGCTCTGCGGGTTCTGGGGGAAAGTGGAATCGGACATCGTAAAAAGCCTCCTGCGTAGAAGTTGCAATAAACGAACAGCTCTCTGTCGTCAGTTGGAACTATCCCAGGAACCCCGGATTCAACTTTCCTCACTACACAAATATTTTCGATTCGCGAACCATAAGGCACCACTGAAGGTAAGAAAAAACCAGGCCTCTACCCCATAGAACAGGGCTTGGAACTGGTTAATCTCTTTAAAACTAACCTTCAACCCTGGCCAGCGCTTGCTCAATATCGGCAAATAATATCGCCAACATTTTCCAAACCAATAGAAGGCCAAAAGCGGCCAAGGGGTGGAGCCCCCTCCAACGACAGCCGCCCATATGGAACCCGACAGCACATAGACACCCCACCGAAGGCACTTCCTAACAAAGATGCTTCCGAGCAAGCCCCGGTGCACACCTTCATCACAAACGACGCAGCTGAGTAGCCCTTAACACAAACGATGCCATGGCAGGACTCGTCGAACTCGGCAAAAGCCGGGGTTCCGGCATCACGCCCGCGGCCGCCAGCCCCACGACACTTCCCAAATCCCCGCTCCCCCAACCGCAAAGATTTTATTCTCCACCCCACTGTCCATATAATGAGATACCAATCCCGTATAGCAAGACTGGTTTAGTTTTTACGCACACCACTACGTATCACCTGCCAAGCTTTGCTCCCGGCTTTACGCACTGCCCACCAGCAGCTCACGCCGCGGTCGAGTTTTCTCAAAGTACAAAGTACTCAGTACTCAACACGTTTTGGACTGTCATCATGCCTGCTGCGAATTCCCCCTCTAGCTCCTCCGCCCACACTGCGAACGCGAACTCCGCTAAGACGCCACTTCACGCAGTACCGGAGGACACCGCCCCCACAGATCCGTCGACCATCACCGATGCGGAAATCTTTGAGGCACACCGAGGCGGCAAGCTCCGCTCCCACTCCACCATGAAGCTCGAGACAATTCGCGACCTCTCCATCGGCTACACCCCAGGTGTCGCTCGCGTCTGTGAGGCCATCCACGAAGATCCGGCTCTGGCCCGCACCTACACCTGGACCGGCCAGAACGTCGCAGTGGTTTCCGACGGCACCGCCGTGCTTGGCCTTGGCGACATCGGGCCCAAGGCCGCGCTACCGGTGATGGAAGGAAAAGCCCAGCTCTTCGAGCAGTTCGCCGGCATCTCCGCTGTGCCAATCGTCCTGGATACCCTCAATACAGAGGAAATCATCCAGACGGTCAAGGCGCTGGCGCCGTCGTTTGGCGGAGTGAACCTCGAAGACATCTCCGCGCCTCGCTGCTTCGAGATCGAGCAGCGTCTCGACCAAGAGCTCGACATCCCCATCTTCCACGACGACCAGCACGGCACCGCCATCGTCATCGCCGCCGGCCTGATCAACGCCTGCAAGCTGACAGGTCGCAGCTTCCAGGATCTCCGCGTGGTCATCTCCGGCGCTGGTGCCGCTGGTGTCGCTGCGACGAAGATGCTGCTGTCCGCTGGCGTGTCCGACATCGTCGTCGTCGATTCGCGCGGCATCATCCACCCGGACCGCGAGCCACTGAGCGACATCAAGCAGTGGGTCGCCGGCATGACTAACCCACGCGGTATCACCGGCTCGATCAACGATGCGCTTGTCGACGCTAACGTGTTCATCGGCGTCTCTGCCGGCCGTATCGGCGAGGATGCGATTAGCCAAATGGCCGCTGACCCGATTCTGTTCTCGCTGGCCAACCCGATTCCGGAGATTCCGATGGAAGTCGCCCGCAAGTACGGAGCCGTCGTGGCCACTGGCCGCTCGGATCATCCGAACCAGATTAATAATGTGCTGGCCTTCCCGGGTCTGTTCCGTGGCGCACTGGAGGCGGGTGCCAAACGGATCACCGAGGCCATGAAGCTGGCTGCTACTCAGGCCATTGCAAATGTTGGCGTAGAAGACCTGAGTGCCGACCGCATTATCCCGTCGGCGCTGGATTCGCGCGTCATGCCGGCCGTGGCGAAGGCTGTCCGCGATGCTGCGCTGAGCGACCCGGCCTCCGGCGCGGTCGGCCCGCTCGACGTCACTGGCAATGGCTTTGCTGCAGCTGAAGCGAACTAGAAAACCGGCGCTGACTATTCCCCGGGAAGTCTGAAAAGTGTGCGGTTTTCCTGCACCAGCCTAAGACGCAGCTGAATAGGGGTACCGAATTTAAGGTATTCCTGTGCCTAGGTAACATATTCAGATATGAAAAGACCCATCGCATTGGCGGCTGCCACGCTGACTGCGACCTTGTTCTTAGGGCTTACAGGCTGCGTCACCAATGACGAAAGCGGTAACCCCGAGGGCTGGTCAGAGATCAAACCGGCAGCGGTCCCCGAACTGGCGAAACAGGTCCCAGCAGATCTTCGTAAGCGCGAAGTATTGCGCATCGGCACCAACCCAACATTCGCCCCGGCAGAGTTTAAGGATTCCGCCGGTTCCATCATCGGATTCGACATTGACCTCATGCGGGCCATGGCCAGCGTCCTGGATCTGCGGCTGGAAATCCAAGAACAGGATTTCGCACTGATTCTGCCGGCCCTGTCGGCCGGCGCAGTTGATGTTGGTGCCTCCGGCTTCACCTCAAACGAGGAGCGCCGCAAGACCTACGACTTCGTCGACTACCTGGATACCGGCCTGCAGTGGGCACGTCGCCCGGGCAGCGACGCCAGCTCCGACAACTACTGTGGCAAAACTGTCGCTGTTCAGCGCAATACCGTCGCTGACATGGAGGACCTGCCGGTAAAGAATCAGGATTGTCTGGATCGCGGTTTGCCACCAATTAACAAATTGGCCTACCAGGATGCTGGTACCGCAGCTACCACCGTGGTGCTGGGGCGTGCTGACGCGCTGGCAGCTGACTCACCAGTCAGTGCCTACGCGGTCAATCGTTCTGAGGGCAAACTCGAACTTGCCGGAGATATCTACGATGGTGCCCCGTTCGGCTTCGCTATTCCGAAGGATTCAGAACTCGGCCCAGTACTCCAGCAGGCGCTGCAGTACCTCATCGACAACGGCCAGTACAAGCAAATCCTGACCACATGGGGTTTGGAAGACGGTGCTTTGGAACGCGCCACTATTAACGGAGAGGAACTTTAAGTGAGCGACTCATCTGCGTCTGGCGCCCGCTACGAGGCCACACAGGCGGAACTCAACGAAGAAATTAAGGCCAAACCGCTGCCGCACCCGGGTCGCTGGATCACCGCAGCAGTGCTGCTTGTGCTCTTCCTGTGGTTCATCATCGGTGCCGCCCGCAACGAGGCCTACCACTGGGATGTTTACTTCCAGTACCTGTTCGACACACGAATCGCCGCTGCCGCTGGCTGGACCATTGCACTAACGGTCCTGGCCATGCTCATCGGTATCGTCGGCGGTGCCATCGTCGCCGTACTCCGAATGTCGGACAACCCCGTGCTGTCCACTGTTGCTTGGTTCTACCTGTGGGTTTTCCGAGGAACTCCGGTCTACGTGCAGCTGGTCTTTTGGGGCCTCCTCGGCACTATCTACTCGACGATTGACCTGGGCGTTGCCGAGGTTGATCTCAGCACTGTCCTGTCCAATACCTTTGTGTTAGCGTTCGTCGGTCTCGGCTTGAATGAGTCCGCATACATGGCTGAAATTGTCCGTGCCGGCATCCAGGCTGTCCCGGAGGGCCAGACCGAAGCATCGAAGGCACTGGGTATGAGCTGGTGGCAGACTGTCCGCCGCACCATCTTGCCACAGGCTATGCGCATCATCATCCCGCCGACGGGCAACGAGTTCATCTCCCTGCTGAAGACCACTTCGCTGGTCATCGCAGTGCCGTTCTCGCTGGAACTCTACGGCCGCTCCACGGACATCGCCAATGCGCTGTTCCTGCCGGTGCCGATGCTGCTTGTCGCCGCCACCTGGTACTTGGTCATCACATCAATTCTGATGGTCGGACAGTTCTACCTTGAGCGCTACTTCGCCCGCGGCGCTACCCGTCAGCTCACCGCCCGCCAGCTGGCCGCGCTTGCCGACGCCGAAGGTGTGCCGCTTGCAAATGCTCGCGTTGTCGATAAGGACGAAGAGCACTTCTACCGAGAGGATCCGCAGTAAATGACTACCAAAGATTTGATGGTTGAGGCGCAAAAGGTTCGGAAGAACTTCGGCCGTCTCGAGGTCCTCAAGGGCATCGACCTGGAAGTTCCACGCGGTACGGTTACCTGCCTCATTGGGCCTTCGGGCTCCGGTAAGTCCACACTGCTGCGCTGCATCAACCACCTGGAGAAGGTCAATGCCGGCCGTCTCTACGTCGACGGTTCCCTGATTGGCTACCGCGAAAAGAACGGCAGCCTCTACGAAATTTCCGCCGCAGAAGCTGCCCGTCAGCGTCGCGATATCGGCATGGTGTTCCAGAACTTCAACCTGTTCCCGCACCGCACGGTGCTGGGAAATATCACCGAGGCACCAGTGCTGGTAAAGGGCGTCTCTCAGGAGCAGGCTGAAAAGCGTGCCATGGAGCTGCTGGAGACTGTTGGTCTGGCTCACAAGGCCGATGCCTACCCTGTTCAGCTCTCGGGCGGTCAGCAGCAGCGTGTTGCCATTGCTCGAGCCCTGGCCATGGAGCCGAAGCTAATGCTCTTCGATGAGCCGACTTCCGCTCTTGACCCCGAGCTCGTCGGTGAGGTTCTCAACGTCATGCGTGGTCTGGCCGATAAGGGCATGACCATGGTCGTCGTGACGCACGAGATGGGCTTTGCCCGCGAAGTCGCCGACCAGGTCGTGTTTATGGCTGACGGCGTGGTCGTGGAGAAAGGCACCCCGGATGAGGTGCTGGGTAATCCGCAGCACGAGCGCACCCGCAACTTCCTGTCTTCGCTGTTGAAGTAACAGCAAGCCTAAGCGCCAAAAGTTGCGGAGATTCCGCGAAACATAGTGACTGCCGCGCCGGTAGTCGCCAGAATGACCGCGAGCTTTCGGGCTTGCACAATGGGCACTCGTCGGGAAACGCGAGTGCCCAAAAATATACCCACAATCATGGCAACCAAACACAGCGGCCAGAGGATAACCGGTGTGGTGGCGAAGACAGATACGTCACCGCTGATTTCCTTGAACAGCAAGGACAACGCGCCGGAAACAAAGAAGAGCGGTTGCAGGGTGGCTGCAAATGTCTGCGCTGGCCAACGGGAAGCCTGTGCGTAAACGGTAATGGCTGGGCCCGCAATGCCGGCCAGGGTATTCATAAAACCGCCGGCCACGCCTGAGGCAACGGCGTATTGTGGGCCGTCGACACGCATGCGCTGAGGCATAAAGGATGTCACTAGCAGCGCGAGTAGCACGAGCCCGCCGACCAGAACCTGGAGTGGCCCGCTGGGCGTGTTGTGAACCACCCAGGCGCCTGGCAGCGCACCTAAGGCCATCACCGGGCCAATCAGCCAGAACTTCTTCCAATCGACGTTCTCTCGCACCGAGATGGTCTGCATGATCGCATTGACCGATGCGAGCACGTTAATAATCAAAATTCCTGCTACGGGACCTGCAACCAGTGAGAGGACCGGACCTCCCAACAGTCCGAGTCCCATACCGGCTATTCGCTGCATCAGAGCCCCGATGAAAATCGTTGCCACGATAAAGACAAAAGCCCACACTGATAACTCCATAGGAGGGAGTTTACAGCGTGGGCTTTTTGGCTTTTCGACGGGCGGGGTCGCCGAGGATCCGTCGTAAAGCGGAAACGTTAGCAGACTAGATGACGCCCTGAGCCAGCATTGCGTTAGCGACCTTCTTGAAGCCTGCGATGTTGGCACCGAGCACGTAGTTACCCTCGTGATCGTACTCAGCGGCGGTGGTTTCGCAGTTCTTGAAGATGTTGGTCATGATGCGCTTCAGGCGCTCATCGGTGTAGGAGAAGGACCAGGAATCGCGGGTAGCGTTCTGCTGCATCTCCAGAGCGGAGGTAGCAACACCACCGGCATTGGCAGCCTTGCCCGGCGCAAAGTGGACACCGTTGGCCTTGAAGACCTCGATAGCCTCCGGGGTGGACGGCATGTTTGCGCCCTCAGCAACGAAGCGGCAGCCGTTGTCGACCAGCAGCTTGGCGGACTCGCCATTGAGCTCATTCTGAGTTGCACACGGCAGTGCGACATCAGCCTTGAGCTCCCAGATGTTGCCACCCTCGTGGAACTCAGCGCCCTCAGCCTCAGCGACGTACTCGGAGACGCGAGCACGACGAACTTCCTTGATTTCCTTCAGCAGCTCGACGTCGACACCGTTCGGGGTGGAGACGTAACCGGAAGAGTCAGAGAAACCGACGACGGTAGCGCCGAGCTCCTGAGCCTTCTTAATGGCGTAGATGGCGACGTTACCGGAACCGGAAACGATGACCTTGGCACCGTTGATGTCAGCACCGTTGGCCTTCATCATCTCTTCAGTGAAGTAGACACAGCCGTAACCGGTGGCCTCGGTACGAACCAGGGAACCGCCCCAGGTCAGGCCCTTACCGGTGAGAACGCCGGACTCGTGCTGGTTGGCCATACGGCGGTACTGACCGAACAGGTAGCCAATCTCGCGGCCGCCGACGCCGATGTCACCGGCCGGGACGTCACGGTACTCACCGATGTGGCGGTGCAGCTCAGTCATGAACGACTGGCAGAAGCGCATGATTTCTAGCTCGGACTTGCCCTTCGGATCAAAGTCGGAGCCACCCTTGCCGCCACCGATCGGCAGGCCGGTCAGGGAGTTCTTGAAGATCTGCTCGAAGCCCAGGAACTTAATGATGCCGAGGTTCACGCTCGGGTGGAAGCGCAGACCACCCTTGTACGGGCCCAGCACAGAGTTGAATTGAACACGGAAGCCACGGTTGACCTGGACCTTCCCCTGGTCATCGACCCACGGCACGCGGAAAATGATCTGACGCTCCGGCTCACACAGACGCTGAACCAAGCCGTAGTCACCGTAGTGTGGGTCCTTTTCCAGGACGACCTTCAGCGACTCCAGAACTTCTGCCACTGCCTGGTGGAACTCCGGCTCACCGGCGTTTCGGGTGAGAATCTGGTCATAGAGTCCCGAAACCTTCTGCTCGATATTCAAAATAAACCTCTCTGCGAAACCATTATGGCGCCCACGAAGAACAAACCGTCAGCGGTTGTAAACCACTTTCCGGTTGCCGTAACTCGGTGGCACAGGTTGTGTGCACAAGGACTGGGCAACTGTAGATATTGAAGCGGACATAATTATACAACGGCATATTGCTGGGAAAACTCGTAGCGATTCGCGCTACACCCGTTGGCCAAGCCAATCACTGACTCTGTGGAGGCTTACACTTTTCACGAATTAGGTAGGATATTACCTAAATACGGCAACATTCCAGGGATACGTCGCAACAGATTCGAGCATTTCGTCGAACTCACGCAGCACTGGGTCCGGGGGCAATTCTGCACGCGGAGTCAGTAGCTCAGAGAGGTCCATAGCGAGTTCATTGAGAGAACCGCCGTGCTGATCGAAGCTCAAGAGATAACGGAATACCTTCCTATCCCCCAACGGCTCCTTCGGGTTCTCACGCTCCCACTGCTCCACCAACTGCGCGTCCGTGTCCGCCGACGCCACCGAAACATCCACGTCACTAATTCGCCCGGCGCGGTCAAACTCACTCAACTTGGTACGAAATGCCTCGGCCAGCGCCTCCGATTCGGTCGGCTTCACCAGGCAGTGAAAAACAATCTTCGACATAACTTCACAGGCTAAGCCACGCGAGACGGCCAGACAATAGCTAACCGTCGTCAAGCCCTGTCCCCCTACGTTGGCGCGCCGACCGGCAGCAAAGACGTAGTGTTGGACTTATGCAGGCTTTCAGCAATCCCCTCATCACGCTTGCCGACGGCACGGTGAAGCAAGTCAATCCTTTTTCCGGTACCCAGGTGTGGACAGTCCCAGGTCGTGGCAATCGGCCGTTGGGAATTAAGCACACGGATCCGCAGCCATTGAGCGAGGAGGATTTTGGATCCCGCGACTCCTTTGGCTGGAACAACCTGCTGCAAACCCCGCCGGAGAAGGCCCGCGTTGTCCTCGACGAATCGGTATTCGGCGGCTACAGCACGGTGACGGGAGTGCTGCCCGACCAGCTTTTCGACACCACTGCGGAGTTCCGCCGCGTGCCCAACCTGTTCGAGATCGTCTCCTATGACTATTGGTCGGAAAACTATGGCTTCGAGCCCGACCGCGAAACTCAGCAACGTATGGAGGCCTACCTCGATGACCCGAAGGGCCGCGAGCACGTGCTCAACATCATTCGCACGCGATACCGCGCCGCTGGACGCAGTGAAGAGGAAATCAACGCGCTTTCCGACGAGGAATTGCTGCGCCGCGCCCCAAGCTATTTCGCCGGCGGCCACGATGTGATTGTTGCCCGTCGCCACTTTGTCGACGCCGCTACCCACGATAACCAGCTGGCTTCTTCTGGCACATTGAGCGTTGCCGAGCACCGCGCACTCATTGCGTTTACCGTCGAGTCGATTGCTGACCTGTACCGACGGAACCGCTACGTGCGTTATGTGGCCGCTTTCCAAAACTGGCTGAAACCGGCAGGCGCAAGCTTCGATCACTTGCACAAGCAGCTTGTGGCCATCGATGAGCACGGCGAGCAGCTCAAGCGCGAAGTGCAGGCGGTGCGCAAGAACCCGAATATCTACAACGAATACGCAGTGGACTATGCGGCCCGCCACAACCTGGTTATTGCGGAAAACGAGCACGCGGTGGCTTTCGCAGGATTCGGACACCGCTACCCGACGCTGGAGATCTTCTCGAAGTCGGATGTCTGCGAACCGTGGCTGCAAACCCGGGCTGAGATAGACGCAATGTCGGATCTGATTCACGCATGTCATGCCGCTGCCGGGCCCACCATTCCGTGTAACGAGGAATGGCACCACCGCCCTGTCGATTTGGATGCCCGCATGCCGTGGCGCGTAATGATTAAGTGGCGCACCTCAAATTTGGCCGGTTTTGAAGGTGGCACCAAGATTTATCTGAACACCATCTCCCCATGGGATCTGCGCGACCGCGTTGTCCCGGAGATGTACCGTTTACGGGAGACCGGAAAGATTTCGGACAGCATTCACATTGCGACCGAGTGCCAGTGCCAGCCAAACTCGCTGAAGTACAACCCGCTCGTCGAAGACGGGTCGCGACTGTAGTTCTCTGGCACAGAGTAGAGAGAAGTTAGGAGTCTTAATCCAGGTGAGCAACAATGAAGCACGACTGAGCCGCATTCGCGACCTCATCGCCACTCATCGAGTGCCATTGGACAGGCAGTGGGAAATCTACCGTTACCTGCACCAGCACCCGGAGCTATCTCAGGCGGAGGAGAAAACTGCCGCGTATCTGGCCGGTGCTCTTCGCGACATGGGCACTTACACGGTGTATGAGGGAATCGGTGGTCACGGCCTCGTTGGTGTCATGGAAAATGGCCCCGGCCCTACCGTGCTGTTCCGCGCTGATATCGATGCGCTTCCGGTGTTCGAGGAAACAGGTGTGGATTTCGCTTCCTCTGCCACCGGTACCGCCCGCGATGGTTCTGCCACCGCCGTCATGCACGCCTGTGGCCATGACATGCACATGACGGCCGGTCTTGGTCTGGCTAGCCTGATGGCAGCAACTAAGTCTGAGTGGTCGGGTACTTTCATTGCCCTGTTCCAGCCCGCCGAGGAACTAGCCTGTGGTGCACAGGCTATGATTGACGACGGCCTGGCAGACCTCATCCCCACCCCAGATGTGTGCTTCGGCCAGCACATTGTTCCCGGCCCCGCAGGTCAGGTAATGACCATGCCCGGCCCGGCACTTGCTGGCTGTGACACCATTAGCATCACGCTGACAGGTCGCTCCGCACATGGATCTATGCCGCACAACGCCATTGACCCGACGTACTTGGCTGCCGCAATCGTTCTGCGCTTGCAAGGAATTGTGGGGCGCGAGATTCCTCCCCACGAGTTTGGTGTTTTGTCCGTCGGCACGCTGCAGTCCGGCAATTCGAATAACACAATCCCCGGCCAGGCCAAGATTGTGCTGAATATTCGCTACTACTCCAACGATGTGCGCGCGAAGCTCGTTGCGGGCATTGAGCGCGTTGTTCGTGGCGAGTGCCTGGCTTCCGGCACTGAGGTTGAGCCTGTGATTGAGTACTCCGATCACGGCGAAGTCACTGACAATGATCCGGAGGCGTTTGCCACGATTCGCCCGGTCATGGACGCTGTGCTCGGCGACGATTCCACCGATGCTGTGCCGTGGACCGCGTCGGAGGACTTCTCAGACCTGCCGCGTGGGCTGAACTGCCCATATGTCTACTGGACTGTTGGCGCCACACCTCGGGATACGTGGGAAGCCGCCGTTGCTGCCGACCGCGTGGTCGAAGACGTACCGTCGAATCACATGCCGACATTCCTGCCGGACTTCGAGCCGACGGCTACCTCCGCGACTTCTGCCGCCGCTGCCGCCGTACTGTCCTACTTGGCAAAGTAAGGGCTGCGTGCCGGCCGCTTGCCACCGCGCACAGCGCAATGATCCCTCCGAACAGCCCGACAGCCCAGGTCGAAAGGCTCCAAGCAAAAAGCCGGTAAGCCCCAAAAGGGCTTACCGGCTTTTCCTAACGCGCCAGAGAGCTAGCGAGCGTCCTCGCCAATAACGTGGACGTGAATCATGTTGGTATTGCCCTCATTTCCTGGAGGGGTACCAGCAACAACGACCAGCGTGTCGCCAGCGTTGTAGTTTTCCATGGTCAAGAGCTGCTCATCGATGACCTGCATGATCTCATCCGTGCTGTTAACCTCGCGCACCAAGAAGGTCTCCGCACCCCACGTCAGCGCAAGCTGCGAACGAACCTGCTGATTCGGAGTGAATACCAGCAGCGGCAGGCGAGAGTGCAAGCGTGCCACACGGCGAGCGGTATCACCCGAGGTGGTGAAAGCAACCATAGCGCGGGCATTCAAGCGCTCACCGATATCGCGAGCTGCGTAGGAAATCACACCACGCTTCGTGCGAGGCATGTGGGTCAGCGCAGGAACTTCCCCCTCGCGCTCAGCGGCGGTGACGATGCGAGCCATGGTCTTAACCGTGGACTGCGGGTACTTACCAACCGAGGTCTCACCCGAGAGCATCACGGCATCTGCGCCATCGAGCACAGCGTTGGCCACGTCGGAGGCCTCCGCACGAGTCGGGCGCGAGTTCGAAATCATGGAGTCGAGCATCTGGGTGGCGACGATGACCGGCTTGGCGTTCTCGCGGGCAATCTGAATAGCGCGCTTCTGAACCAGCGGAACATCTTCCAACGGCACCTCAACACCAAGGTCACCACGGGCGACCATCACGGCATCGAAAGCCAGGATGATGGCCTCGAGAGACTCGACTGCCTCTGGCTTCTCCAGCTTGGCGATAATCGGGACACGACGGCCAACCTCATCCATGACCGCATGGACCAGTTCGACGTCGGAAGGCGAACGGACGAAGGACAGCGCGATGAAGTCGACTCCCAGCTTCAGAGCGAAGCGCAGGTCGGCGATATCCTTCTCTGACAGAGCCGGCACCGAGATGTTCATCCCCGGCAGGGAAACACCCTTGTTGTTCGAGACCGGACCGCCCTCGATGACACGGCACACCACATCGTTGCCATCTACCTCGATGCACTCCAGGCCCACCTTGCCATCGTCGACAAGCAGGCGATCGCCCGGACGGGCATCGTCAGCGAGATTCTTGTACGTGGTGGAGACGCGGTCGTGCGTGCCTTCGACATCGTCGACGGTGATGCGGACAATCTCGCCGTCAGCCCAATACGTCGAGCCTTCCTTAAAACGACCGAGGCGAATCTTTGGTCCCTGCAAGTCGGCGAGAATACCGACGGCATGTCCCGTAGCGTCGGATGCTTCACGCACCCAGTGGTAGTTCTGAGCGTGGTCCTCATGCTCACCGTGAGAGAAATTCAGGCGGGCAACATCCATGCCGGCGTTGACCAGCCCGGTAATCCCCTCCAGCGAAGCAACTGCTGGACCGAGGGTACATACAATCTTCGTTCGTCTAAGCACGGCCTCCAGCCTAGTCCCTTAACGGGCTATGCGTCAGTTGGAAGCACTGTGAGCTTCAGCAGCCTCGCGCTCTCCCCTGACTTCAGCTGCGGTTTCGCGGCTCTTGGACCGCAGAATCCACAAAGCAATGACAGCGCAGAAAAAGACCACGAGCGACGTGATGTTATTAATACGCACACCGAATATCAGCGTTGCGTCATCGACGCGCATGAGTTCAATGAAGAAACGCCCCAAAGTGTAGGCCGCGACATAGAGCGCAAAGACGCGTCCTCCGCCCATCTTGAACTTTCGGTCCGCCCACACAATGACCAGACAGGCGAGGACGTTCCACACCATCTCGTAGAGAAACGTTGGATGCACCACGGCCAGCACTTCGCCTGTCGACGTTCCGGTGACAGGGGCAACCCGTCCAAACTCATCAACTCGTTGGTAGATTTCCAGGCCCCACGGAAGTGACGTTGGGCCACCGTAGAGTTCCTGGTTGAACCAATTGCCCAGACGCCCAATCGCCTGTCCAAGGATGATTGCGGGTGCGGCCGCGTCAAGAACTGGCACAAACGGTACCTTCCGCCACTTGGCGACCGCCCACGCGGCCAGCACCCCCAGCGCCACCGCTCCCCAGATGCCGAGGCCACCATTGGTGATTTTCAGTGCATCGGCGGGATTGGCGCCGGGGCCGAAGTACTTCTCCCAGTCGGTGGCGACGTGGTAGAGACGGCCGCCGATAATGCCCGCAGGAATGACCGCAATGGCAATGTCGAGGACCAACTCCGGGTCTCCACCCCTGGCCGCGTAGCGGCGCTGCATCCAGTAAATGCCGACGAGTACGCCAATCAAGATGGAAATCGCGTAACCGCGCAGTGGTAGCGGCCCTAACTGCCACACCCCCTGCGGCGGAGAGGGAATGTTGGCCAGATACGTGGTTGCAGTCTCGGCGAGAACAAGGGTGGAACTCATAAATGCGCTAGCTCTCTCCTCGTACGCCCGCGGCGAGTTCACGGGCGAGCGTTACCAGGTCATCGGTGCTCTTCATCGCGGCCTTGATCAGTGCCGAGCCAACGATTACGCCATCTGCAAACTCGGCAATCTCCGCGGCCTGTTCTCCATTGGAGACCCCCAAACCGACGCACACCGGTGTATCGGTGACCTCGCGCGTGCGGGCAACCAACTTGCCTGCGGCCGAGTCGACGCTGGCCTGGGCACCTGTGACACCCATGTGGCTGGTGGCGTAGACGAAGCCGGTCGACGCAGTGGCAGTTAGCTGCAGACGCTCGTTGGTCGATGACGGGGCCACCAACATGATGTTGGACAGACCATTGGCCTCAGCTGCACGCTGCCATTGGCCGGCCTCCTCCGGGATGAGATCCGGGATAATGGTGCCACGACCACCAGCGGCGGCCAAGTCCTCGGCGAAACGCTCCGGACCATACTGGAGAATCGGGTTCCAGTAGCTCATAACCACACAGGTACCGCCGTGCTCGGTGACTTCGCGGACCACGCGCATAATCTCACGGGTGCGGAAGCCCGCATCCAGAGCCACGTTGGCGGCATCCTGAATGGTTGGGCCATCCATCATCGGGTCGGAGAAAGGCAGGCCAACCTCGATGATGTCGGCGCCAGCGTCGACAATCGCCTTGATGTTCTCAATCGACTTATCGGTGGTCGGGAAACCCGCTGGGTAATAGCCGATAAATGCTGCGCGGTTGTCCTCACGGACCTTGTCAAAGACGTCACTCAGACTCATTTAGGACTCCTCCATCAGATCAAACCACTTAGCAGCGGTGTCGACATCCTTGTCACCGCGACCGGAAACATTGACGATAATCAGCGGCTTACGGCCCAGCTCTTCATTTAGATCACCGCTGATGAGTCGGGCGGCAGCCACCGCGTGTGCGGACTCGATAGCGGGCAGGATGCCCTCCATCCGAGTCAGATCCTGGAATGCCTGCATCGCCTGGGTATCGGTCACCGGCAGGTAGGACGCGCGATCAATATCAGCCAGGTACGAGTGCTCTGGCCCCACGCCCGGGTAATCCAGACCGGCGGAAATCGAGTGGGACTCCGTAATCTGGCCATCCTCGTTCTGCATCAGGGCGGCGAAGGAGCCCTGGAACACACCCGGATTACCGGCGGCCGAAATCGGTGCTGCATGGCGACCGGTCTCAACACCGTCACCGCCAGCTTCAGCGCCAATCAGGCGAACCGATTCATCATCGATGAAGTGGTGGAACGCGCCGATTGCATTAGAACCGCCGCCGACACAGGCCACGACAGCGTCGGGAAGCGAGCCGGTTTCCGCGAGGATCTGCTGGCGTGCCTCGGCGCTGATGATGCGCTGGAAGTCGCGCACCATTGTTGGGAACGGGTGCGGACCGGCTGCAGTGCCGAAGCAGTAGTAGGTGTCATCGGCGTGTGAAACCCAAAAACGCATGGCCTCATTGATTGCGTCTTTGAGAGTCTTCGAGCCAATCTCGACCTCGATAACCTCGGCACCAAGCAAACGCATGCGAGCGATATTAAGGCGCTGGCGGATTGCGTCGACCTTGCCCATGTAGATACGGCAGTTAAGGCCGAGCAGCGCACAGGCAGTCGCGGTTGCGACACCGTGCTGGCCGGCACCGGTCTCGGCAATAATGTTCTTCTTACCCATGCGCTTAGCAAGCAGAACCTGACCCAAGACGTTATTAATCTTGTGGCTACCGGTGTGGTTCAAATCCTCGCGCTTAAGCCAGACGTCAGCGCCGATATCAGCGGAGAACTTCTCCGCATAGTACAGCGGCGAGGGACGTCCGACATAAGTACGCTGCAGCCGGTCAAGCTCATCGAGAAAATCCTGATCAACGCGGGCCTTCGCGTAGCCATCGGTGACCTCACCGATAACGGCCATCAGCGCCTCCGGCACAAACTGGCCGCCCCACTTACCCCAGTGCCCAATGGCATCTGACTCGTGGTTCGTTGTCTCCGCGATTACCTCACCCATCGTGGGCAGGCGGTCACCGCGGGCATCATGATTCTTGAAATCTTGGTCACTCACAGTTATCTATTGTGGACTATCCCCACCCGTTGCGGGGACATAAGGCCTAAGAAACTGTGGCGTGCCAACACAACAGGTGTGGCTGGCAACCAAAGAGGCGGAGTTCGCGGTGCGATGCAGCTGCTTATCGCAACCGCGGACCACCACTACTCGCTGCGGAGAGTCGGGTGGACACCGGCGGCAACGAGACGTCGGCAAGCCTCACCCGGCTTGCCCGCAGTAACCAGGCCCTCGCCCACCAGCACCGCGTCGGCACCGTGAGAGGCGTAGTAGCGCAGTTCCTCCGGCCCCTTAACACCGGACTCCGCCACCTTCACAACATGATCCGGCAGCATCGGCGCAAGACGTTCGTACACGGAGAGGTCCACGTCGAGCGTCTTTAGATTGCGAGCGTTGATGCCGAGGATCTTGGCACCAGCGGCCTCGGCACGCTCGACCTCTTCTGCGGTGTGCGCCTCAACCAGAGCGTTCATGCCAAGCGACTCGGTGCGATCCAGCAGGGACTCCAGCGTCGGCTGATCCAAAGCGGAGCACATCAGCAGCACCAGGTCGGCACCGTGTGCGCGGGCCTCATGGACCTGGTACGGAGTGACGATGAAGTCCTTGCGGAGCACCGGAATGTTCACCGCGCGGCGCACGGCATCGAGGTCGGCGAGCGAACCGCGGAAGCGTCGCTCCTCAGTCAGACAGGAAATGACAGCCGCGCCACCCTGCTCGTACTCTGCGGCCAAAACTTCCGGCGAAGGGATGTCAGCCAGCTCTCCCTTCGACGGAGAGGCACGCTTGACCTCTGCAATCACCTGCACCCCGGGCTTAGCCAGTGCCGCCACGGCATCAATTGGCGACGGCGCCTTCAGCGAGAGCTCCTTGATTTCACCGTAGGAAATCTTGGCTTCCCGAGCAGCGAGATCTTCCCGCACGCCCTCAATAATCTTGTCCAGAACGTTAGCCACGGCCTTACTCCTTATCCAGATCCGTAGGATCTACACCGGCATCCAAAGCATCCCACAGAACTCGACCCGACTGTGGGTCTTCCTCCAGGTCCTCGGCGATACGCTGACGGCGTACCTCCGGGGTCTCATACGCGCTGGACTTCTGCTTCTTCACAGTACCCGGTCGACGCACCAACAATACCGCCCCGACCAGCGCCAATGCGCAGCACAGCAAGGCCAGGGATGGCCCCATCGCATGCACTTCAATCGCTGAGATCTGCGCCCAGTCTGCCACAGTCACCGCATCACTGGCGCGCTGTGAGGCGCTTCCCGACGTCAACAAATCCAGTGCCCGCTGGGAATCCACCCCGTCTTCTCCGCTGGCAAGCAGAGTCATCGGAGTCCACGACGCCGCAACTGCGAGCAGCGCCGCGAGGCCACCGACAATACGGCGCCCCAGTGAGCCCAAAATGGTGGTGGCAAACAGTGCAGCCACCATTGCCAGCGCAATCGACGTCAACTCTGGAGCCCAGACTGCGCCCACCAAATCTGTGGTCGCTGGACCGGACTTGTCATCAACAGTATCGACCGTCAGCCACGCACTACGGCTGCACAACCACATTCCCGCTGCGGCCACACCAATGAGGCCACCGGAGAGCATCGTTGTCGACTTCATCGAAAACCTAGCTCCTTTCCGCTGGGACTAGTGTCTCAGCTGCCGCGACAGCTCGCAGCACGGCCGCGGCCTTGTTGCGGGTCTCCTCATCCTCTGCCACCGGGTCAGAGTCACTGACAATTCCGCCGCCAGCCTGAACATAGACCGTATCGCCCTTCTTCACACCTGTGCGGATGGCAATTGCCTGATCGGTATTGCCCCGGAAGTCAAAGTATCCAACAGTGCCGCCGTAAACACCCCGACGCGTGTCTTCGAACTTGTCGATAATGCTCAGCGCGGAAGGCTTCGGCGCACCCGACAGCGTTCCCGCTGGGAAGGTGGCCGCGAACGCGTCGACGGCAGTGGCGTCGCTGGAAAGCTCGCCGGTGACCGTAGAGACCAGATGCATAACGTGACTGTAGCGCTCAATATGACGGAAGTCGTGCACAACTACACTGCCCGGGCGGCAGACACGTCCGAGGTCATTGCGGCCAAGATCAACGAGCATCAGATGCTCACTATTTTCCTTCTCGTCTGCCAGCAAATCAGCTTCCAGCGCATTGTCCTGCTCCACCGTGGCACCGCGCGGACGTGTGCCCGCGATGGGATTGGTGATGACCTCACTGCCCTGAACTGCCACGAGTGATTCCGGGGAGGAACCGACAATTTGAAAAGCGGTAGCGGAGAAGTCCTTGGTTGGAACGTTGACCAGGAACATGTAGGGCGACGGATTGGAAACCCGCAGGATGCGGTAGATATCAAAAGCTGACGCCTGCGTGTCCATCTCGAACCGCTGCGAGAGCACAATCTGGAACGCATCACCAGCTCGGATGTGGTCCTTACAACGCTCAATACGATCCATGTGGTCGTCGGCGGCGCGCTGGCGACGAATCACCGGCTCTGGGAAGCTAATTTCCGCCGGACGCAGATCAGAAGGCTCTGACAACCGCTCCACCATCGCATTGACACGGTCACAGGCGGTGTCATACGCCTGGTCAATCCGCTCATCCGAGCCGTCCCAGTTGACAGCATTGGAAATCAGCCACAGCACGCCCTCGTGGTGGTCAAAAGCAGCCAGATCCTCCACCAGCAGCTGCATGAGCTCCGGAATCTGCAAATCATTGTCAGTGGTATCCGGCAGCTGTGGCTCGATGTAGCGGACAATGTCATGCCCGAAGTAGCCAACGAGACCAGAGGTGAGCTTGGGTACCGAGGCATCGTCGGCAAGCGGAAGCTCCGTGTGCAGCAGCTCCAGCGTGCGACGCAGAGCATCCAACGGATTTCCGCCCTCTGGCGCACCCGACGGCGCATTACCAATCCAGGTTGCCTCCCCCGCATCATCCACCGTCAGCGCAGCACGACTGCCGCAACCGATAAATGACCAGCGCGACCACGACTGCCCCACATCGGAGGACTCCAGCAAGAAAGTGCCGGGACGATCGGCCGCGAGCTTGCGGTAGGCCGACAGCGCCGTTTCGCCGTCCGCCAAAACCTTGCGAACCACGGGCACGACCCGATGGTGTGCAGCCAGTTCACGAAAGCGCTCACGCGTGGTCATGGTGATACGAGTCATAGCCGCTATTGTGCCACGCACCCCGGATTGCACATCACTTAACCCCGGACTTCACCGGAGGTGGGCGCGCTTGACGACGAAATCCCCACCTCGGCAACCCGGATCGACTGATTAGCCCTCGAACACGGGATGCACGTCAAAGCAGCTATGCGAGCCAGTGTGGCATGCCGCGCCGTCCTGCACTACCTGCATCAGCACGGTATCGCCATCACAGTCCAACGCCAGCGATGTCACGGTCTGGAAATGGCCACTAGTAAGCCCCTTAATCCAGTACTCGGACCGGGAGCGCGACCAGTAAGTGCCGCGCTTGGTAGCGATGGTGTACGCCAGCGCGTGGGAATCCATCCATGCCATCATGAGCACGCGACCAGTGGATTCTTCCTGCACAATGGCCGGAATCAAGCCGTCAGCGTTGAACTTGGCGATGTTCGCGATATCTGCTGGGAGCGTGTACTCACGCGGATCGTCTCCGGCGCCGTGAGCTGCAGCGCCCGGGGCTAGACCAGTCACTGGCGCACCTCGATCCCCTCGCGGGCCATCTCTTCCTTAACCTCAGCAATGCTGACCTCGCCGAAGTGGAAAATGGATGCGGCCAAAACCGCGTTGGCACCGGCGCGCACTGCCGGGGGGAAGTGCTCTGCCTTGCCCGCACCGCCAGAGGCGATCACCGGGACGTCGACGGCAGCGCGGACTCTCTCCAGCAGCTCCAGGTCGAAGCCATCCTTGGTGCCGTCGCCATCCATGGAGTTCAGCAGAATCTCGCCGACCCCGAGCTCCTCGCCACGGCGTGCCCACTCGACGGCGTCAATCCCGGCCGAGCGTGAACCACCGTGCGTCGTCACCTCGAAGCCCGACGGCTGCGGCGTGCCTCCCTCGGGAACGCGGCGGGCATCCACCGACAGGACGACACACTGCGCACCGAAGCGGCGCGACAGCTCGCTGAGCAGTTCTGGACGTGCGATCGCAGCGGTATTGACACTGACCTTGTCAGCTCCGGCGCGGAGCAGCTGATCGACATCCTCGACGCTGCGCACGCCACCGCCGACCGTCAGCGGAATGAAGACCTCACTTGCGGTGCGACGCACCACGTCGAGCATGGTGCCACGGCCATCCTTGGAAGCCGTGACATCCAGGAAGGTCAGCTCATCAGCGCCCTCCTCGCCATAGCGGCGAGCCAGCTCCACCGGATCGCCGGCATCACGGAGATTCTCAAAGTTAACCCCCTTGACGACCCGCCCATTGTTGACATCCAGGCAAGGAATCACGCGTACTGCCAGAGACATAGTTTTTAAGTTCTCCTCGTGTTAGCTCAAAGTTGTGGATCGACGGTTTGCGCAACCACCCAGCTCGGGACGTCGCCCACGGTTTAGCTCCGGAAAGTCTCCGGACGACCCAGTTGGTCAATAATCGACCGCAGCGTGGCATGAACATCGCGAGTTCCCGCCAGCACGCCTACGGAATCATGCCGCCAAGGATTGCCCGCCAAGTCTGTGACCACGCCACCGGCTTCGGAAATCTGAAGTACACCAGCTGCGTTATCCCACACATGCGGTGAGAAAGTCACGGTGCCGCCGAATGCCCCCATCGCGGTGGAACCCAAGTCCACTCCGACAGAGCCAGTAATTCGGATCGTCGGATAGCGTTCGCCCACCTTTGACAGCAGCAGTTGACGCCACTTGCGCGGGAGTGTGCCGTCGGTACTCGCGATGACGGACCCGAAGGCAATCGAAACCGGGCGGCCGGCCTCGGCGTCGATGTTGACGCGACGGCCGTTGACGAACGTGCCGCTACCTTTAGCTGCGGTAATACGCCGGCGTAGCAGAGGCATGGAGGTAATACCAACCACCGGCTCCCCCTCATGCATGAGTGTGAGCAGCATGGCACACAGCGGAAAACCGTTGGAATAGTTCGTGGTGCCGTCAATCGGATCGATGACCCAGGCGGTATGTTCCTCGGGGACTTTGCCACCGAATTCCTCGCCGTAGACGGGCAGCCCAGAATACTGCGTGAGGAGCTTGCGCAGACGACGCTCAATTTCCAGGTCAGTCTCCGTCGCGAAATCTCCGCGCGGCTTCATGACAACCGGGTCCGCGCCCACCTGCTGCGTGAACAGGCCTTCGACCTCATCGAGCGCCGCTTCAGCAATAGCGAGCATCGCCCGCGGTTCCAGGGCATCCATACTTTCTAAATCCTTCATCCGCCGTCTCAGCCGGGGTGCCGTTTGCTCGTTAACGCTTTCGCTTGACGACGTCTCCCCGGCCCGGCCACGAAAGTGTTCTCTTTAGCCGCGAGCTACTACCAGGGCCTCTTCCAGGGTGAAACGCCCTGCGTAGAGCGCCTTACCCACAATTGCGGAGTCAACGCCCTCATCGACCAGTGTGGCAATAGCTGCAATGTCGTCCAGGCTGCTGACACCGCCAGAAGCGACGATTGGAGCATCGGTAGCAGCGGCGACCTCGCGCAGCAGTTCCACATTCGGCCCCTGCAGGGTGCCGTCCTTGGAGACGTCAGTCACCACGAAACGGGATGCACCCTGAGCATCCAGGCGCTCCAGCACCTCCCAGAGGTCACCGCCGTCGGAGACCCAGCCGCGGCCGCGCAGGCGCCACTGCCCCTCTTCGTTAAGAACATCCAGACCAATGGCTACACGGTCGCCGTAGTTGGCGATAACCTCGCGGCACCACTCCGGATTCTCCAGTGCGGCGGTGCCAATATTGACGCGGGCACAGCCGGTGGCCAGCGCAGCCTCGAGCGAAGCGTTGTCACGGATACCGCCGGAGAGCTCCACCTTCACGTCGAGCTTGCCCACCACGTCGGCAAGCAGGTCGTAGTTCGAACCGCGACCGAACGCGGCATCGAGGTCGACCAGGTGGATCCACTCAGCGCCTGCGTTCTGCCAATTCATGGCAGCTTCCAGCGGTGCACCATAGGAAGTCTCGGTTCCAGCAGCACCCTGAACAAGGCGCACAGCCTGGCCATCGGCTACGTCTACAGCGGGCAGCAGGGTCAAACTCATGGGGGCTCTACTCTCTTCGACTTTTGGGCGTTGTGGCGATTGTCACAACGATGCTTGTTGCTAGTTATCTCAGTATAGGTGGTCTAGGTGGCGAAACTCCGTCACCTACCAG
Organism: Corynebacterium sp. HMSC064H12; assembly: GCF_001809925.1. Classification (NCBI taxonomy): domain Bacteria; kingdom Bacillati; phylum Actinomycetota; class Actinomycetes; order Mycobacteriales; family Corynebacteriaceae; genus Corynebacterium; species Corynebacterium sp. HMSC064H12. Next base: position 29,797 of record NZ_KV799321.1, read on the forward strand.
GTAGTGCGGTTAGGGCAGATACTACCGATTGGGCAACTACAGCGTGTCCACCCAGTTCTGCAGCAGCTTCAACCCTGCTTCACCAGACTTCTCAGGGTGGAACTGCGTGGCCCACAGCGGACCGTTTTCCACGGCTGCGATAAACCGATCGGATTCGTGGGCAGACCACGTCACCAGCGGCGGAGCGATGCGAGAATCCGTATTAAGGTCCCACTTGCGCACACCGTAGGAGTGGACGAAGTAAAAACGCTGATCTTCCAGTCCCTTAAACATCTTTGAGCCTTCCGGTACTTCAACCGTGTTCCAGCCCATGTGCGGCAGAATCGACGCCTCGAGACGCTCGACAGTACCGGGCCATTCACCACAACCCGGGGTGCCGGTGACAGCTGCGGATGCGTCGGTCTCCGCTGCGTGGATGCCGTCGGCGTACTCGACGCCGCGGTCAAAGAGCACCTGCATACCGACGCAGATTCCCATCACTGGTCGACCACCTGCGAGTCGTGAGCCGATTAGGCGCGGCCCTTGTACTCGATGCAAACCCTCCATGCATGCGGCATAGGCGCCGACGCCGGGAACGAGCAGACCATCGGCCTCCATCACGGTCTTCGGATCGGCGGTCACAATAACCTCGGCACCCGTGGTGGCCACAGCGCGCTCAGCTGAACGCAAATTACCGGAGCCGTAATCAAGGATGGCAACGGTCGGGGTCTTCGTCGAAGGTGAGACTTGTTCCATAGTTGGACATTTTAAGGCGCTGGGAATCGATGTTTGCCACTTACCCCAAGAAAACTGCCTGGATAGGCAAAAGCACTGGTATACAACTACCGAATACTTTGGTAAACTCAAGGTTAACAACAGGTTAACTAAGTTATTGATTTATCCCTAATACCCCTGATTACTTTTCACAGAGAGGCTCCGACGCCATGACTACCGCATCCGTTCTTAGTAAATCATTTGCCATTGTCCGCGAGGACCTTCACCGGCTCTACGGTGCAGCCTGCGATGCTGCGACCATCGATTCCATCCTCGACGATGTCATTGCAGAGCTGTCCAACTCTGCGAAGGTGACTAACTTCCTCCCCGTCCTCGCCGAACGCGAGGCCACCGAACGCATCAAGGCCGCGAGCGGATGCAAGGACTGCGCCCCGCGCCAAGAGATTCTCTTTGCCGATAGCCGCGGTTCCGGCCGCAGTCAGATTGCCACTGCCCTGGCCTACCACCTGGTTGGCGACGAAGTCTTTATCCGCACTATCGGCCTCAATCCAGAGGATGGCCTGAACCCTCGCGTCGTCGCGGCTCTTCACGACCGTGGCGTGGACACCTCACGCCTCACCCAAAAGGTGATTACTCCCCGCGTTTCCCACCGCGCCGACGTTGTCGTACTCATGGGCATCGACGAGACACCAGCAGTCCCCGGCGACCGCTACGTGGAATGGGATGTCGCAGATCCGGACAATCTCGCAGACGATGAGCTCCAGTCGCTTATCGACGATATCGAAACCCGCCTGCGGGCTCTCTTCACCGAGATGGACGTCGCCGTCGCGTAAACAGGCACGGCTGCCCCACGCCGGGGGTTGAATCTAATAACCAAAAAGAGTGGCTGCGCAAGAACTTGCGCAGCCACTCTTTTTCAAATGTCTCTTTGTGTGTAGTTACTTCTTCTTGCGGTCCCGAACCGTCAAACGCGTCACTGCATTCTTTGCCGGGCGGGCAACACGCACAGCGGCCTCCGGCGTACGACGCTTCACGGCATCTCCCAGACGACGCAGCGTAGCGCGGGTGTTCTGGTATTCCGCCACGCGGTGCTTTCCGATGATTCGGTCGAGCACCGCACCAATGAGGCCAACTGCCAGCAGAGCTGCCGCAAAGGCAAAGACAGCCGGGTACGGACGGAGTGCAGCCGCGGCTACGGCTCCCAGAACGAACGAGCCGATACCAGTGCCCGAGTCAAAGGACATGTTCCAGAAGGCACTGGCCTCAGCAGTACGGTCACGCGGCAGGCGGGCAAACATCAGCAGCAGAGCCTCATTTTGCACTATGCCGAAGCCCGCGCCGTAGAAAATGGCCGCAACCAGCAGCAGCCAGGCCGACAGATCAAAGAGAACCACGCCGGACATCATCAGCAGGCCAACAAAACCACTGATCAATGCCGGAATCAGCAGAATTCCAGCCTCCGACTTCCGGTCGGCGTAGATTCCTGCGAAATAACGGAACACCATCTGCGCGCCACCGAGAACAGACAGCGACAGGCCAGCCACAACCGCACCGGAGACCAGATCAATTTCGCGAGCTGCCGGGGCAAGGAATGCGGAAATACCACCAAAGCCCATCGCAATCGTGCAAATTGCGAGCGCGGGAATGGCCACCAGCTTCCATGTGGCAACGTGCTCAACGGGGCTCGGCTGAGTTGCTGCAGATCCGGGCACAGGATCGCCGACGTCTTCCTTGCCGCCCTTGCCCTCCTTCGGCGCTGGCTTAATCTTCGGGATAAAGAGTGCCATCAACGAACCGACAAGCGAGATGACGGCGCCCAGGACATAAACAGGGGTGTAAGAACCCGTCTTGTCCGCAATGATTAGTCCTAGTGGCAAGAAAATGAGCTCAGATAAACCAACTGCCACACCGAGAACGCCAGAGGCCTTACCCAGAAATTTCATTGGCACTAGCTCGGCAATCAATGCGGACTCGGCGACAGTCAACGCACCGAAGCCCATACCGCGGAGAACCGCAATGATGAGCACCAAAGCAGCATCGGTGCCAAAGATGTGCAGAATCGTCGGCAAGCCCAGAAACAGACCTGAAATCAGCATGGTCATGCCGTAGCCAAGACGGCGACACATACGTGGAGTCTGCGTCTGTGTGAGAACGGTAGCGGCCATAAAAACACCGGTGTAGGCACCGGCGAGCGAGGTTCCACCGCCATCGTCAAGAATTGCCTGCGGAATGACAGGCATGAGGAGTGACCAGCCACCGAAGGCGGCCATCACGGCGACTAGCGTAGGTACTAGTCCGGGCGCTTTCCACATGCTGTCCAGTTCGTCCAACTGCCTGCGGTCCATCACCCGGGACGCCATTTACTCCATCACTCCTATCAACCACAAAATTGCGCCGGCGAGCGCGATCACAGATAAGAGACCAAGGACAATTGTTCCGACCCTCGATCCGGATTTATAGAGTGACCATGTTCCGCCCACCAGCAGACCAGCGACAATGAACAAAAAATAAGTGCTCAGCGTCGATGCGGTAGACACCTGCGCTAAAAGCACGTCTACAGACGTTGTTACCATCGATTCCCCTAAAATGCCAGCTAAGGCGGATTTTCCGGTTTCCTACAGCGGCCGTCTACTTCAGCTGCGACCTACAGAGTGCCCTTGGTCGACGGCACACCGTGGACGCGCGGGTCGTCCTCGACGGCAGCACGCAGGGCACGGGCCACAGCCTTGTACTCAGCCTCGGTGATGTGGTGCGGATCGCGCCCGTAGAGACAGCGAACATGCAGCGCAATACGGGCATTTAGGGCGAAGGACTCAAAGAAATGCTCATTGATAACCGTTGCGTAGTGACCACCAATGACGGCAGTCAACATCTGCTCTGGTTCGCCAGTGCCAACGAAGTACGGGCGACCAGACACATCAACCACTGCGTGTGCCAGCGTTTCATCCATCGGGATATAGCAGTCACCAAAGCGACGAATACCAGACTTGTCCCCCAACGCCTGGGCGAAGGCCTGCCCCATCACAATGCCGGTGTCCTCCACCGTGTGGTGCGCATCGACCTCGGTGTCGCCGTTGGCGTGCACAGTCAGGTCGAAGCTGCCGTGGGAGCCGAAAGCGGTCAACATGTGGTCGAAGAACGGCAGACCGGTCGAAATATCGGCCTTGCCGGTGCCATCGAGATTCACCGAGCAGACGATGCTCGATTCGCGGGTGGCGCGCTCGATACGGCCAACGCGCTCAGTGCGCTCTGCCTTCAGATGGTCCTTATCACTGGCGTGCATAAGTCAGATTTCTCCTTATAGTGGGATGTACCAGCAGCATTTCGCTTAAGCCAGCGCGGTCGCTGCCAATTTCTTGGCCGCCGCCAGCAGTGCATCATTTTCACTGGGCAGACCAATAGTGGCACGCAAACGACCGGGCACGCCAACATCGCGGATGAGTACTCCCTCGTCCAAGAAGCTCTGCCATGCCGTCGAGGCATCGGCGAAACGACCGAAGAAGACAAAGTTCGAGTACGAGTCAATCACGTCGTAGCCATAGCTGTTCAGGGCGGCTACGACGCGGTCACGCTCGTCGGCAAGCTTTGCGACGGTCGACAGCGTCGCATCCGAGTGGCGAAGTGCAACTGTGGCTGCGGCCTGTGTCAACGTCGACAGGTGGTATGGCAGACGTACGAGCATCACAGCATCAATAAATGCCGGGTTAGCAACGAAGTAGCCGAGGCGGCCTCCTGCGAAGTCGAAAGCCTTGCTCATCGTGCGGGAGACAACCAGCTTCGACGGGAACTCAACCAGCAGCGTTGTCGCCGACGGCTCCTCAGTGAACTCGGCGTAGGCCTCATCGACAATGACGATGCCCGGCGCGGCTTCAATAATGCGGCGCAAGTCAGCGAGCGTAGTCAGGTTGCCAGTCGGGTTGTTCGGCGTCGTGATGAAGATGACGTCAGGACGGTGCTCGGCAATTGCCGCGAGCGCACTATCCATGTCGATGTCGAAGGTCTCCGGGTCGCGGTCGATGCCGATAAACTCCGTCTGCGTGCCGGACGAGAGGATTGGGTGCATTGAGTAACTGGGCACAAACCCCATTGCGCTGCGCCCTGGCCCGCCGAATGCCTGCAGCAGCTGCTGGAGAATCTCGTTGGAGCCGTTGGCAGCCCATACCTGGTCAACGGTGATGTCCACGCCGGTCTGGCGGGTGACATAGTCGGCGAGTGCGCTGCGCAGTACTACTGCGTCACGGTCCGGGTAGCGGTTGAGGTCAGAGGCGACCTTCTCCACTTGCGCCACCAGGTCGGCGATGAGGTCATCGGATGGCGGGTACGGGTTTTCGTTGGTGTTCAGGCGAACATCGACGTCGAGCTGCGGAGCACCGTAGGCTTCCTCGCCGCGCAGTTCGTCGCGCAGTGGCAAATCTGCCAGCACCAACTTGGCTACCGACTGCTGTGACTGGTTCTCAGGCTGGTTGCTCATTAGTTGTCGTTCCCCTTTTCTGCGCCATTGCTCTCAGAGCCGAGAAGCGTCTCAAAGCGGGCGCGGATGGCCTCGCCGTGCGCTGGCAGTCGTTCTTCGTTGGCCAGGACTACTACGCTGTCGGCAACTTCCTTCAACGCGGCCTCGTTGTAGTCAATCATGTGGACCGACTTGAGGAAGGTGTGCGTTGACAGCCCCGAGGCGTGGCGGGCGGTACCGGAGGTCGGCAACACGTGGTTGGAGCCAGCCGAGTAATCGCCCAGCGGCACCGGCGAAAAGCGACCGATGAAGATTGCGCCAGCGTTGGTAATGCGTTCGGCAACGGCCTGTGCGTTTTCGGTGTGGATCTCCAGGTGCTCAGCGGCGTAGGCATCTGCAACCTGGATGCCGATATTCATGTCGTCGACAAGCACGATGCCAGACTGCTTGCCGGTGAGCGCCTCACGAACGCGGTCGGCGTTCATGGTGACCTCGTAGCGGTTTTCGACCTCGCGGTCGACAGCGGCGGCGAAATCGGCGTCGTCGGTAATAAGTACGCTGGCGGCCATGATGTCGTGCTCTGCCTGGGAAATCAGGTCGTAGGCGACGGAGACAGGATCAGCGGCGTTATCTGCAAGAATGGCGATTTCGGTCGGACCAGCTTCGGCGTCGATACCGACGACCGAGCGGCACAGGCGTTTAGCGGCGGTAACGAAGATGTTGCCCGGACCGGTGACCATGTCGACCGGCTCGAGGCTCTCATTTTCATCGCCGTATGCGAGCAGTGCGACGGCCTGTGCACCGCCGACGGCCCACACCTCGGTCACGCCAAGCAGCTTGCAGGCAGCCAGGATGGTCGGGTGCGGCCAGCCGTCGTTGTCGGCCTGCGGCGGAGAGGCGACGACGAGGGACTCCACACCAGCTTCCTGAGCTGGGATGACGTTCATCAATACAGACGACGGGTAGACGGCGTTGCCCCCGGGGACGTAAAGACCGACGCGCGAAATCGGAATCCACTTCTCACGGACAATGCCGCCGGGAAGAATTTCAACAGTCTTGTCATTCGGCTTCTGAGCAGCGTGGAACGCGCGCACGCGCCCAATGGACTCCTGCAGAGCAGAGCGGACGTCGTCTTCCAGCGCGGCTTCCGCGGCATCGATAACCTCCGCTGGAACGCGCATGGATGCCGGACGAATACGGTCGAACTTCTCGGAGTACTCCATCGCCGCTTCCACACCACGGGCTGCCACGTCATCGACAACGGGTTTGACCGTGGGAATCATGGAATCAACGTCTGCCGCACCGCGCGGCAACACTCGACGCAGAGTGGCGGTGGTGGGAGTCTGACCGCGAAGATCAATAGTGGACAACATAATTAATTAGTAACCGCCTATTCGCACGATGGATTCATACGTGAGCACTTCAGAGTGACAAAGAAATGACAACAAAGTATTGAAAATCTGGGTCAAGCCAAAGACTTTATCCACGGTTTTCGCTACTATTCGCCCTTAAAGGCACCCTTGAGTATGAACTAAGCATATCTTTCTCACGCCCGGTTCATACCGATTGCCCCATTTAACCCCTCATACTGTGGCGCAAGTTAGTTCCGCCACAGTGACCCATTACAGTGTTAGGGAAAGTAGTAACCAGTCGTAGAAAGGCCAGCTGTTGAACCAGGACGGAAACAGCCCGGATTTGCGGAAGCTCGTCGCAGACTACGCAGAAGCGACCGCAGCCGATAATTCCCTGGCCACGCGCCAACTGGAATCAGTTTTCGCGCATCATTTCTACAACCCACAACTCTTTTCCGATCCGGAGGCCCACGGCGTTACCGAACACGTCGGCGCGTTTTACCGCATAGTCCGCGAGGTCACCGAATCTCTCGGCATGATGACGGCTGCGCACGATGCCGCCCTGAACTGGATGGTATGGGCATCCGATAACGACAATGTCCCGGAGTACTGGCGCGCCCGGGCACGGCTGGCCGCGGACGAAGCCCGCCGCTACACCACCTTTATCGCCGATGGCCCCACCTCTGCTGCCGCAGAGACCGAAATCCCACTCATCGCACGCATGAGCAGGGAAATCACCTCGTACCGGGCACTCGTGCTTGCCGACGATCTGGATGCCCCAACCAGCAGTCACAGCGCGGTGACCACGGATGCGGATGGGCCGCGGCCGCAGGAATCGTCGGCAAGCGAAGAAGCGGAGGAGCCGTTTAGCCCACGCCAGTGGAAGAAGCGGGCGGCACTGACTGACGCGCTGATTCGGATTGCAAGCGCCCTGCGAAAGGTCAACCGCGAGGACTTGGCACGGGAGCTGCACGAGATGATTCGTGCACTGCCAAATGAGGATAAGTTTGAGTCGATTGCGCTGGCGAAGACTCTGACGGAGGCATCACTGCTGCACCGAGCCGGGAAAGTCGTCGACGCAGCGCGACTTTGCGCCTCACAGCTCAATGCAATCGGTAACCGCTCCGTAATCGCGGGCCTTGAGCTGAGGCAGAATTTGGCACGGTACTCGATAGAGACAGGTAATAGCGATACCGCGTTCCGAATGCTGTCAAACAACGTGGCAGTCGCGGACCAGCACAGACTGGACACTGACTATATTCTCGCGGTTCGTGAGATGGCAGACATCAACTTCGAGGTGGCACACAACAAGCCCGATGCCGGGGAGATGCTGAAGCTAACTCAGCGCGCCCAGGATGTGTCGGCAGACTACCCCAACTGTGAAGTCACCATGGAAATCGCGCTGCTGAAGGCAACGGCACTGTACGAGCTCGGAGATTTCCACCATGCCGGCCAGGAAGCGGAGTCGGTTGCAAAGTGGTCTGAGCCTACCCAGGATTCCGCACGTACTGATTTTTCCTGTGCCATTGCGGCGGAATCGGCAGTCCAAGAGGGCAATACTGAGCATGCCGCAGTACTCTTCGACGCACTGGCCGATATTCGTGCCGGATACTCGTCCCCGATTTCGCCTGCGGAAACTCTGATGGATGCCGCACTATCACTCAGTAACGTGGGCGCTACAAGTGAACTGACTGACCACCTGATGGAACGCTCACGTGGCTACGTGGTTGGGTCCTGGGAATCGGCCAAGTGGCATGAAGCACAGGCGCTGTTGTGCTGGTCTGTGTGGGACAACGACGGCGTGTACAAGTACGCCGACGAAGCTGCCGAGCTTTTCTTAGAAGCCCACGCCCCTGCCGACGCCGCCCGCACACTGACCATCGCGGTGCGTGCTGCTGCTAGTGATAACAATGAGGAACGCGCCCGCCGGTTCGCGGTTCGCATCGGCGACCTAGTCGGCCCGGATCACCCGGTGCGCGATGAAGTTCGTGGACTAATGCGTAGCTTTTCAAACCCGGCTTAACAGCGCACCCGACTGCACAGGTCTGAAAAACAAAGCAGTTTTTGCATCTTCCCGATGCCACGGGCGAAGATAGTCCAATGGTCTGGTGGGAAGAAGAAAACTCTGAGTCTGGAATTCAAGTTGGCGATTGGGATACCGGCATCGCGGCCGACTACGCGTCAGGGAATTCAGAAAACGCATCAGCAACGGAGAACTCGTCCGAACCCCTGGACTTTCCTCCCCTGCCCAATCCGCTAAAGGCATTACCGGACTCACTTCCGGAGCTGCTGGTTATTTCCCGCAGGGCCGGTGCCACGCTCGACCACGTCACCAGTTGGCGCGCTGTCACCAAGTTCGCCCACACGCACTGGTTAGCCGACGCGCCTACCAACTCCCCCGATGTCGTTGGCGAATTCCACGCACTCAGGCACGCAGTCGCCGACCAACTGGAATTAGTAGAAGAAGCCGCTGCTGCACGCGCCGAGTGGCTGCGCTGGGCAACTGAGGCCAACATCCGCCCCGCGATCTTGCACGCACGCTCCTACGGAGCATTCGCCGAGGCAGAGGCCTTCATCGACGCCAACCCAGGTGATGCCATCACCGGCCGGCGCCCCGAGGACTCCGAAATCCCCGAGCTGATCAGGCTTACTAAGGACATCGTCGCCACCACTCCACAGCCCGGGGAGGCCTATTACTACCTGGTCAGCGCGGCTGTTGCTGGTGCCGCAGCATCGCTGGCGCGCCGGGCGGAAATCGCCGGTCAACTCTCTGAATGGTCCGCACGCTGGGCACCAAAGCGAAGCAGTTTCGACGACCGCAAGCTGTTGGAGGCGCAGCTCGCACACAGCCGTGGTGAGCTGCGCAGGGCCGCCCGCATCGCAGCCAGCGTCGCGGCAGCCCCTCAGTCGGAACCCGTCACCACGACGATTGAAGCACGCCAATTCCTGGCTTTCCTCTCTCTGGAAGCTGGTGAGGAAGCGGAGGCAATCCGCCAGCTACGCCCAATCGTGCAGGCTGGTCTCGATGCGGGACTCACGGTCGCGGTGCTTCGCAGCGTGCGTCTGCTCTGTGCGCTTCTCAACGCCCACGGCGATTTCGCGGAATCCGCCGACATTGCCCGCCACGCGCTCGCCAGCGCCGAGGGCATGCCGGTCAACCCCATCACCATGGATATCCAGCTCGTTTTGGCCCGCAGTCTCCTCGATGCCGATGAGGTTGACGAGGCGCTGCGCTTTGCCGAACCAGTTGCGCACTGGTCAGCATTTACCGCCGATGAAGAACGCACCGACGCGGCATTTTCTATTGCCTCCACAGCCGCGGGTCTCGGCAATAATCCCCGCCAGGCGGCAAAGCTGCTCATCGAACACGGCGAGCACCTTGAACGCAACGGCGATACCAAGGGCGCGGCCAAGGCCTACCGCCAGGCTGCGCGTTCCATCATTCATGTCATTGACCTGGTCATTTCCGAAGAGGGCTCCGAATTCACCGCCGAGATCGTCTCTGAGGACGCTTCCGCCGCCATTGACCACACGCTCAACGAGGCTGAGGACCTTCTGCTGCGTTCTCAGAAGCTCATCTCCGACGACTGGTCACTCGCCGACTGGCACGACGATGCCGCCTACGTCTTCTACTCCGCTGGCCGCGACACGTTGGCTATCAACCATGTGGAAGCCGCCGCGAAGGGCTACCTGCAGTCCGGCGATGGCGAGGAAGCCGCCCGCGCGCTGCTGGCGGGGGTTCGCTACCGTCTCGACGCGGGTGATTCCGACGGAGCCGCCGCCTATGCTCGGCGCGTCGAAGAGCTTCTGCCCCGCGACGTGTGGGAAGGCCATCCTGTTCTCGATGCCCTTGACGTCATCATCATTCAGTCGCTTGACGACGAATACTAGCGCCCCGCCCACTTCGGTACTGGCGGTGACACAAAGTAGAGTGTTAGGTCATGACTACTTCTGGTGATTCCGCGACTTCTAGCCCGCAGCAGCTTTTCGACGCCGCCACGGCATTGGCTGAGGAAAACAACCTCTGGGAAGCAGCCCTAACTCTGATGCAGGGGTTCGAGGAACTCGGCGACAAGGCTGATGCCCCGCAGACCGACAGTCTGGGGCGCCCCATCCGTGGCTCTGCACCAAAGCTGATGGACAAGGCCGCGGATTGGTTGGATCTGCTGGATAACCTGGAGAAAGACGGCTTCGAGCCGACCGCGGACACCCCTCCGCGCCACTTGCGCTGGGCGATGTGGCACACCTTGAACGGCCAGGCAGAGATTCGTCGAGGACATCAGGGGCGCGCCATTGATCACCTGGAGTTGGCGGCGGGACTTTTCCAGTCCGACAAGCTCAATATCCAGGCCGTGCCTCTGCTTGCACAAATTGCACAGTGCCACCTGCATTTGGGCGATGTCGCTGCTGCGGAGAAGGCGCTTTACCGCGCACAGGAAACCTGTGATGAGCAATCGCGGGAGCGCTGGGGGTCGGCACTAAGCGAGATTGGCGCAGAAATCGCCCGTCGCCTGTAGGCGAAGCTGCGAAGCGATACCGGGGGCTGATTCAGCTACTGCTCGTCGAAGTCGAGTCCGACATCGAACACCTTGGCCGAATGGGTTAGCGCGCCCACAGCCAGGTAATCGACACCACAGGACGCGTACTCACGAGCCACATCGATGGTCAGTCCACCAGAGGACTCAAGCTGCGTGGCCGGAGAAATCTGCGAGCGGCGCTGCACCGCAATCTGGGTCTCCCAGACCTCAAAGTTGTCCAGCATGACAATATCCGGCTTCATCGGCAGGATCTCATCGAGCTGTGCGAGGGTATCGACTTCCACCTCACACGGCAGCTCCGGGTACTGATCCCGCACCCTCTTCAACGCACCGGACACGGAACCGACAGCCACCACGTGATTGTCCTTAATCAGTGCTTCATCGCCCAAAGCGTAGCGGTGGTTAATTCCGCCGCCGCAGGTCACAGCATACTTTTCCAGGTTGCGCAGCCCCGGCAGCGTCTTTCGGGAATCGCGCACCCGCGCACCGGTGCCGACAATCGCGTCAGCCCACTGGCGCGTCGCAGTAGCTACACCACTGGCGTGCGTGAGGATATTCAGCATTGTCCGCTCAGCAGTCAGCAACCCCCGAGTCGGCGCAGAAATCGTTGCCAGCACTGTGCCAGGACGCACCAGGGTGCCATCTTCAACGTGCTTTTCGACGGTGAACTCACCCGAGATGACCTCCTGCAGCGTCCACTCCACCGCATCGATAGCCGCGATAACGCCCTCTTGCCGGGCCACCAGCCGGGCGCGTGCCTGCGCAGCTGCCGAGACTGTCGACAGCGAGGTCACATCCGGCCCGAAGCTCATATCTTCCTGCAGTGCCGTCCGAATGAGTCCGCGGGTGATGTTTTCGTTCAGCACCCCGCGCAGCGTGTCCTTCTCAAGAGTCATGGTTAGCTAATCCCCATCCTTTTCAAACCAAGTGTGGCACCCCAAAGTATATGGTCGTGCCAATGCTGCTTCGACGACTTTCCTTGCGGCCACGACCTGAACCGATTGCGGGAGCCGATCGATAACCGCCAACGCCTGCCGCAAGCTCTGCTCATTACGCGTTACACCAGCGCCTTCCTGCATCGCCGTCTGCAACCGGAAAAGCTGCCGTGGTTCCAGTTCTGGCCGTGGCTGAGGCAGGCTTTCAACGGCCGCTGCGAATTCCTCGTCCCCGACCGGCACAGCGTGTGTTTCAGCGACTCTTTCGGCCACCCGCTTGCCGACGACCAGGCCCTCCAGCAACGAATTGGAGGCCAACCTGTTGGCACCGTGGAGCCCTGTTGCGGAGCATTCGCCGGCCGCATAGAGGCCCGGCACACTAGTTGCACCGAATGGGTCGACGGCAATACCACCACAGGTGTAGTGGACCGCCGGGGCCACGGGAATGAGGTCCTTGGTCGGATCAATCTCCGCTGCGGTCAGGCCCGCTGTGATCGTCGGAAAGCGGGCGGCGAAGTTGTCGATGTGACGTGCGTCGAGGAAGACGTGGTCCTCGCCGAGCTCGCGCATGCGAGTCGCGATGGCGCGCGAGACGATATCGCGCGGAGCCAGGTCCCCGCGAGGGTCAACGCCGGCGGTCACACTGTTGCCCCGGGAGTCGACGAGAATGGCTCCTTCACCACGGACCGCCTCGCTGATGAGATGGCGTCGGCCGGTGCCATCTGATGCCGAGCGCTCGTCATAGAGCACCGTCGGGTGGAACTGGATAAACTCCATGTCCCGAATCTCCGCGCCAGCATCGGAGGCCATGCCGATAGCCTCGCCGCGGGCGCCCGAGGGGGCCGTGGTCGCACGGTAAATATGGCCCACGCCACCGGTAGCCAGCAGAGTGGCGCCTGCGCGAATAGCGCCACCGCCACGGGGATCCGCTACCAGCGCCCCCAGCACGCGGCCGTCTTTGCCAACGATGAGCTGGCGCGCTGTGGCGTTTTGCAGTACTCGCACGCCGGTAACTGAGGCTTCTAGGGCGCGCTCGATTTCAGCACCAGTGGCGTCACCGCCGGCATGAATGATGCGCCGCGCGTGGTGTCCGCCCTCTTTAGTGCGGGAATAAACGGCCGGGTTATCCGGTGCCGGGTCGAATGTAGCGCCTAGCCCGATTAGCCACTCGGTCGCCGCAGCGCCGGCGCGGATGATGGAAGCCACAGCCTCTTCATCGCCGTGTCCGGCACCGGCATCGAGAGTATCCGCGATATGGGAATCAGTGGTGTCGTCGAACCCGTTGGCCACATGGCCGCTGGGGTCGTCGTCAAGCCCGACGACCGCGAGCCCGCCCTGGGCGAGATTCGTGGCAGCATCGGCGAAACGCAGCTGTTTGCGGGCACCGACGCGCCACTCGACGCTGTCGATAACCAGCACGTCGAGGCCGAGCTCAAGAGCCCGACGCGCAGCACTGAGCCCTGCGACTCCCCCGCCGATGACGAGGAAGTCACACGTCAGTGTCCAACTGTCGAATGATGGGCGCAGACCAAACGTGTTACTCGCCTCCGCCTGGGTTACCGATGGCGATCATGCGCTCGACCGAAGCGCGCGCCTTGTCGGCGACATCCGGCTCGACATCGACTTCATCAGTGCCCTCAACGAGGCAGCGCAGCAGAGCCGCCGGAGTGATGAGCTTCATGTACGAGCAGGAAGCGCGGTCGTTGACCGGCTCAAAGTCGACATCCGGTGCGGCCTTGCGCAGCTGGTGGAGCATGCCCACCTCAGTGGCCACGAGCACCTTGCCGTTGGGCTTGTTCTCCTTCAGCTTCTGCGCCTCGGTCAGCATCTCGCCAGTGGAGAGCATCTGCACGCGCTCGGGCTCGATGGTGCCTTCACCTGCGAGGTAAATCGCAGAGTTCGCGCAACCGCACTCCGGGTGAATGAACAGCTGCGAATCGGCGTTCTCCTCCGCGCGGTGCGCGAGTTCCTCACCGTTGATGTTGGCGTGGACGTGGCACTCACCAGCCCATACCTTGATGTTGTCGCGGCCGGTCTCACGGCGGACGTGTGCGCCGAGGAACTGATCCGGGTTGAACAGGATCTCCTGGTCTTCCGGGATGGACTTGACCACGTCGACGGCGTTGGAGGAAGTACAGCAGATGTCGGTCAGAGCCTTTACGTCTGCCGTGGTGTTGACGTAGCTGACCACCAGTGCGCCGGGATTCTCTGCCTTCCACTCGGCCAGTTCATCTGCAGTGATGGAGTCCGCCAGGGAGCAGCCGGCGCGCTCGTCCGGAATAAGGACGGTCTTCTCAGGGCTCAGAATTTTGGCGGTTTCCGCCATGAAGTGGACACCACAGAAGACGATGACGTCAGCATCGGTTTCCGCAGCGATGCGGGAAAGTCCGAGGGAGTCGCCGGTGTAATCGGCAATATCCTGAATCTCCGGCAGCTGGTAGTTGTGCGCAAGAATTACGGCATTGCGTTCGCGGGCGAGGCGCCTAATCTCCTGGGCCCAGCGCTCATCTGCAATTACGCCACCGTAGCGGCCATCTTTATCGACTACCGATTCGTACAGATCCGATTCAAGGCGCGGCAGGCTGGAAGCATTGGCCGCAAGGCTGGTATTCACGGAAAACTACGTCCTTACTTCAATGGGCTGTGGCTACGACCGGAAAAACGCCGTCACCGTTACCGGCAACGGTCCCCGGAGGCATTCGCAGCGGACTCAAACGGGCAAGTGCAAGAGACCTAAGCTCGCCACACAATATCGAAAAAGCCCCTAAATCGGGGCGAATACTGACATCGAAGACGAACCTATTTCCCAAAATTGTAAGGCTTGTATAAGCCTATTTCCCAATAACTACCCCTGTTCAGTAGGAAACAGTGCTTTACGACGGCCCCCGCGCAGAACCTCACTGCCTCACTTAGTGACCGAATCTGCGTCCGCAACATTGTCCGCAGCGCTCTCGTTACCTTCCGTGAAGTCCGTTTGGAACAACACCCGGGACCACAGTGCGAGCATGGCAACCAGTGGCGCGACGAGCAGTGCTACATAGGTTTTGAAGTCTGGAATCACCGAGAACTTATCGCCCGGCTGCATGCCCGCCAGATCCGGCTGGAGCAATGCCGCAACCGACTGACCGACGAGGTACGTCACTGCTGCGCTCATCAACGCGGAGAAACCTGCCCAGCCAATTGCTGTGAGCATCTGCACAGGCGTCGTGATGGCACGGTTTCGGAAGGTAGTAATTCCCAGCACCAGGCCGCTGATGGCAGTGACAGCAACAAACCAGAGCAGCCCAATAAAACCAGCGTCAACGGTTTCCTGAATAATCGCTAGTTGGTTATCCGGGAGCATTTGCACTTGCTGCTTGGGGCGTAAGAATGCCCAGGCCACTCCGGCTATCGTTCCCGTTACAACGGAAAAGAGAACAATACCCGAGGCCATTGCCACGCTCTGCTTTTCAACGTGTGGGACTCGGGTATTTTTCATAGTCATAGTTGACTAACTTACCTCACGGCGCACATCCAGTACTAGCGTGCCCGAATGGCGCACTAGCACAACCAGCGCCTTTTATCGCTGCTCCAACATAACGGAGTCCACTTCGCCGTGGCGCGAGCACTTTGCAGTCCAGCCGTCCGGACGCACCTGCACCACCATCCGGCGCCCACAGAGCTGGCAGAACCGAGGCGCCTCCAGTCCAGCTTTTGCACCATAGGAGCGTTCGCGCACTTCACCAGCTTCGAGGTCGGCGCCGGTAAAAGGATCGAACTTGGGCTCATCTCCCAGCACCATGGCCTGGAGCAGCTCTGTGGAGTCGACTTTCTTACTCCGCGGCGAGCGCGGGCTAGATGTCCGAGGCTTAGACAGTTGCATTGAGAGCCTTAATTGGGAGTCGTACCTTGCCAAGCATGTCTAGATCCTGCTCCGCCGGACGGCCCAGAGTGGTCAGGTAATTACCGACAATGACAGCGTTGATACCGCCGAGCAGCCCCTTTTCTGCGCCCAGGTCTCCCAGGGTGAGCTCACGACCACCAGCAAAACGCAAGATAGTCTTCGGCAGTGCCAAACGGAAGGCACCGATGGCACGCAGTGCATCCTTAGCTGGCATCGGCTCGCGACCGGCGAACGGAGTGCCCGGGCGCGGGTCGAGGAAGTTCATCGGCACCTCGGTCGGGTTGAGCGCCGCCAGGTCCTGAGCAAACTCAGCACGCTGCTCAAGGGTCTCGCCCATACCCAGGATGCCGCCACAGCAGACTTCCATGCCAGCTTCGCCGACCATGCGCAGGGTGTCATGGCGCTCTTCCCAAGTGTGGGTGGTCACGACCTGCGGGAAGTAGCTCTTGGCGGTCTCAAGGTTGTGGTTGTAGCGGTGAATACCAGCCTTGGCCAGGCGATCCACCTGTTCCTGCGTCAGAATGCCCATCGATGCGGCCACATTAATGTCAACCTCTGCCTGAATGGCGGCGACGGCCTGTTCCATCTGGCTGAGCAGTCGCTCATCCGGCCCCTTTACTGCAGCAACGATGCAGAACTCAGTCGCACCAGACTTTGCAGTCTGCTTGGCGGCGTCCACCAGAGCCGGGATATCCAGCCATGCCGAACGTACCGGAGACTCGAACAGACCCGACTGCGAACAGAAGTGGCAATCCTCTGGGCAGCCGCCAGTCTTCAACGAGATAATGCCTTCAACCTCGACCTCTTCGCCGCACCACTTCAAGCGCACCTCATGAGCCAGCGCCAGCAGTTTCTCGATGCTGTCGTCATCGAGGTTCAGAACCGCCAGGGTCTCCTCGTAGTTCAGCCCCTCTCCGCGGGCGAGCACCTTTTCGCGGGCGAGTTCCAAAATGTCCTGCTGCTGTTGAGTCATGGGGGGTGACGCTCCTTGAGGCTGGGGATAAAACTTGAACACCGTTTCAGAAGTTGTACAGTTATCAAACTTAATACCGCAGCTACAGAATGTCGAACAGGGTTCAATTCCCGTCGTGTCGCGGATTTACGCTCCCCATTTCAGCCTTGAGACATCTTCCAGATGATTCTTCTTTCGTCTACGGTAGGCAGTGTGCAATTGACCAAGGACATCATTGTCGACGCAGCTCTCACCATTCTCAACGAGTACGGACTCGGCGATCTCACGATCCGCCGCCTGACTCGCCACTTGGGTACCGCCGCTGGCGCAATGTACTGGCACTACCCTTCCAAGCAGGCACTGCTGGGCGCCGTCGCTGACCGCATCTTGGCTCCCTGCACAGAGTTTTCCGCCACAGGCGATTGGCGTGCCGACATCGAAGCCGTCGCCGAGCTGCTCTACTCCTGCCTCACCGCTCATCGGGATGGCGCCGAGGTCGTCTCGGCCGCGCTCGCTACGGGCACCGCCACGATTCGCCCCGAACAACTGCTTGCCGACGTCCTGGAGAACGCATCCGAAACCTCCATCAGCACCCCATCAGCGGCTGATACCGCGTCTGTCCTCGTGTACTTCATTCTCGGTGCGACAGTCGACCAGCAGACAGCCATCGCGCTTAATCTAAATGGCGCCAAGGGCGTTTCCGACAATGGTGATGCCAGTGGCGAGAACACCGCCGGTAAGGACGCTGAGGTCGAGATTTCCTCTGAAGATACGGCTACACAGACAAAAGAGCTCGGCCGCCAGCGCATTGCACTGGGAACCGAGCTCTTTATCGCCGGAATTGCGGGGGTTGCGGAGACTAAGGGGATTGCAGGTCAGTAAGCCCCGCTGAAACAATCACGCTCACGGTCAAGCCCCGGCGCTAGAGCACCAGAGCTGCTACCCAACCAGCTGCCAGCAGCGGCAGGTTGAAGTGCAGGAAGGTCGGAATAACCGAATCGCGAATGTGGTCGTGCTGCCCGTCGGCATTGAGACCCATCGTCGGGCCGAGCGTCGAGTCCGATGCCGGCGAACCAGCATCACCTAGAGCACCTGCAGTACCAATGATGGCGACGGTAGCCATCGGCGAGAAGCCCAGCGACAGACACAACGGCACATAGATGATGGCGATAATCGGCAACGTCGAGAAGGACGAACCAATACCCATCGTGACCACCAGACCAACGACCAGCATGGCGAATGCAGCGGCAGGCTTGTTGCCCGCAAACAGCTCTGCAGTAGCGGTCACCAGCGGCTCGATCTGGCCGGACTCCGACATCACCGAGGCGAAGCCCTGTGCAGAAATCATGATGAAACCAATCAGGGCCATCATCTTCATACCGGCGGTGAACACGTCGTCCGCCTCACGCCAGCGCACGGCGCCGGTGAACATGAAGATTGCCAGACCAGTGAGTGCACCAATCAGCAACGGATCGGCATCGGTCTCCATAGAATTCATCACAATCTGGACGACGAAAGTCACCACGATTGCAACGAGAGCGACGATAACTCGGTACTTCGACACCGGTTCGTCAGACTGGGTTTCTGCGTGTGAGGACTGGGCAATCGGCCGATCTTCGTAATGCCGTGGCTTCCGGTAGGAGAAAAATACGGCAATGGCCAGACCGGCCAGCATGCCGAGAGCCGGGATGCCCATCGTCATCATGATGTTGATATTGGAAACATCAAGGCCAGCATTCTCGATGTTCCCCAGCAGGATGTCGTTCAGGAAGATAGAACCGAATCCGACCGGAACCCACATGTAGGTGGTGACCAAACCGAAGGTCATCACACTGGTAATCATTCGACGGTCGATGTTGAGGCGGTTAAATACCGGCAACAGCGGCGGAATAATCAGCGGGATAAACGCAATGTGAACTGGGATGAGGTTCTGCGACATAATCGCCATGGCCAAAATGCCGGCGACCATACCCCACTTGGTCCATGCCTCTGCCTTAGATTTAGCGCCTTCATCCTCCGTACCGATCTTGGCAATCAGCCAATCGGCCAGCAATTTGGGCAACCCAGAGGATGCCACTGCCATGGCAAAGGCACCCAGCATGGCATAGCTCAGGGCAATCTTCGCACCACCAGAGAGGCCTTCCTGGAAGGCAACCATTGTGGCATCGAGCCCCATACCGGCGGAAAGACCACCGACTAAGGCGCCAATAAACAGCGCTAGCACAACGTGTACCCGGCAGACCGCCAGGATTAGCATCACCAAAACGGCGAGAAGAACGGCATTCATAAGGAAAATATTAAGGCAACCTTAAGTATTTCCAGCAACCGGGGCTAGAAAGACTTCACCCCAAAATCTTTACACCCCGGCTAATGCGGCTAATCAATCGAGACGAGTCCCTGGCCGCCCTGCACTGCGTCGCCGACTTCGACATGAATAGAGCCGACGGTGCCTGCAGCCGGGGCCGTAATCTCGGTTTCCATCTTCATTGCCTCGAGAATGAGCAGCACCTCCCCAGCCTCAATCTTCTGGCCTTCCTCGACCAAAATCTTGCTGACCGAACCTGCCAGTGGCGCCACCACCGAATTGGCGGAGACACCCGAGACACTAGCGGTGGCCGGCTCAACGGAAGCGCTCGACGATCCACCCAACACGATGGGCGAAAGACGCTTGGGCTCCTCAACTACTTCAACGTCGACATCGTAGGCAATGCCGCCGACAGTCACTTTCAATTTCATGGCTCAACAATCCTCACGTAGCAAAAGTCAATGAGTCAGACTCAATTAAGTCGGGTATCGAAAATTTCCAACTAACGCAGGTTGCGCTGCTGCTGGATCTGGCGTCCCTGCGCAGCCCACGTCTTATGGCGGTTGTATCGAATTGCCTTCACCTTGCCGCGATTGCCCAGGTACGCAGACACCGCTGCCGAAATGGCGATGACAGTATCCTCGGGGATATCTGCGTCCACGCGTTTGCGCAGTTCAGCCAACTCGCTTTCTGCCTGATTCAGGCGTGCCGTGGCCTTCTGCAAGCTTGTCGAGGTCGCATCCAACCGGTCGGTCAGTTCAGCGACGAGCGCTCGCAGCTCCTTAATCTCACCGATGCCGTCAGACACTACTGTGGCCCCAATCCGTGCTTCTTGGCCGGGCGAACCTCGCGCTTGTTACGCAGAACCGACAGTGCGTCAGCCACACGCAGGCGGGTTTCCGCCGGGTCAATCACGTCGTCGACCAGTCCGCGCGAGGCGGCGACATACGGCGTCGAGAAGCGTGTCTTGTATTCGGCGATACGCTCGTCGCGCACGCGCGCCTGCTCTTCCTCGTCGCCCGCGGCGGCAATTTCCTTTCGGAAGACCACGTTGACCGCACCCTCTGCGCCCATCACCGCAATTTCCGCGGTCGGCCATGCGAATACGTAGTCCGCACCGAGGTCCTTCGAGCACATCGCCAGGTACGCACCGCCGTAGGCCTTACGCATGACGACGGTCACCTTGGGCACAGACGCTGCGGAGTATGCGTAGAGCATCTTTGCGCCGTGGCGGATGATGCCGCCATGCTCCTGGGTGACGCCCGGCATGAAGCCAGGAACGTCAACCAGGGTGACCAGCGGGATGTTAAAGGCATTGCAGAAGCGGATGAACTTTGCGCCCTTGTCCGAGGAATTGATGTCCAGCACACCGGACATCACGTTCGGTTGGTTGGCGACAAAGCCCACGGTACGGCCCAAAACTCGACCAAAGCCGACAACCAGGTTGGTGGCAAAACCCGCCTGGCACTCGAGGAAATCGCCATTGTCCGCAATACGGATGATGACCTCGCGGACGTCGTAGCCCTTCTTGCCATCGACGGGGACGATGTCGCGTAGCTCTGGATCCGGCTCGGCGTCGAATACCGGATCCACGATTGGTGGCTCTTCCGTGTTGTTCTGTGGCAGGAAGCTTAGGAGCTTCTGCGCAATCAGGATGGCCTGCTCGTCATCGTCGGCAACGAAGTCGATATTGCCGGCCTTGGCCATGTGCGCATCAGCGCCACCGAGCTGCTCGGAGGTGACCTCTTCGCCGGTCACAGACTTAATAACACCCGGACCAGTGATGAACATCTGCGCCTTGCGCGTCTGAATGATGAAGTCGGTCAGAGCTGGCGAGTAGGCAGCGCCTCCAGCACATGGACCTGCAATGATGGAAATCTGCGGCACCAGACCGGATAGCCAGACATTGTTGTAGAAGACCTGGCCATAGCCCGACAGAGAGTCAATTCCCTCTTGAATGCGAGCGCCACCGGAGTCGTTGATGAAAACGAACGGAGTGCCGTTGTCGGCAGCAGAGCGCATGGTGGCCGCAACCTTGCGGGACTGCGTTTCACCAGCGGAGCCACCCATGACCGTGAAGTCCTGGGAGGCCACGTGTACTGCCCGGCCGAGAACCGCGGCAGTGCCGGTGACCACGCCGTCGGCAGGCGCGTCGGCAGTATCCATGCCGAAGTCGGTGGTGCGGTGAGTCATGAACATCCCGGTTTCACGGAAAGTGCCCTCGTCGACGAAGTTGTCGATACGCTCGCGGGCAGTCATCTTCCCACGTTCGTGCTGCTTGGCCTGGCGGGCTTCACCGCCACCGGACTCAACACGGCGACGCTGAGCATCCAAATAATCCAGGCGCTCCGCCATCGAGGCATCGACGCCCGGCGCGACGGCATCCGCCGAATTCGGCTGGTTTGCTGAACTTTGCGACATTGCTATCTCTTCTCCCGATGTTCCTAGGCGGGTTCCACCTGGACGGTCTGCGAACGACCGCCAACGGTGACCTTGTAGCGAATTGGCTCGCGAATGGCATTGGCAGCACCTGAGGCCTGCTCCGCCTCGCGCTTGAGCTGTTCGGCAGTCTTACCGACGTTCTTCGGCCCTTCGCCGCGCGTGGTGAAGAATCCCGGTGCGACGGATGGGAACAGTGCGTTGGTCAGGACGTCCTCGGCGGTGCCGTTGTAACCGTCGAGCTCCTTGGCCTGCTCGACCAGGTCGTCCCACTCTGGCTCGAGGAGATCAGCCGGACGAACAGTGATTTCTTCCTTCTTAGTCTGTTCCGCTGCCTGCTTAATCAGCTCTGGGTTGCGCTCACCCGGGCACTGCCCGTAATAGCCGAGCATGAGGTCAGCGAACTCAGCCGTCATAACCTTGTAGCGTCCCATCAGCACGTTAAACACAGCTTGCGTGCCGACGATCTGCGAGCTCGGAGTCACCAGCGGCGGGTAACCGGCGTCCTTTCGGACAATCGGTACCTCACGCATAACCTCTTCGACGCGGTCACCCGCGCCTTGGGCCTTGAGCTGGTTTTCCATGTTCGACAACATGCCACCAGGAATCTGCGACATGAAAATGTCGGTATTGACCAGGGTTTTCGACTCGAACTCTGCGTACTTCGGACGCACCTTGCGGAAGTGGTCACGAATGGTGATCAGGTTATCCATGTTCAGGTCGGTGGTGTAGTCGGTTCCCTCCAACATTTCCACCAGCGACTCGGTCGGGTTGTGCCCCGGGCCCAGCGACATCGACGAAATTGCCGTGTCCACGACATCCGCACCAGCTTCGATGGCTTTCATCAAAGTCACCATCGTGACACCGGTGGTCGAGTGACAGTGGACGTTAATCTGGGTGTCCTCGCCGTAAGTTTCCTTGATGCCGCGGATGATGTCGTAAGCCGGCTGAGGTTTCAGCAGCGCTGCCATGTCCTTCAACGCAATGGAGTCCGCCCCCATATCCAGTAGACGACCAGCGAGCTTAACGTACCCGTCGACGTCGTGAAGCGGAGACGTCGTATAGCAGATCGTGCCCTGCGCATGCTTGTCGACGTTCTTGACCGCGCGCATGGCGTGCTCGAGATTGCGTGGGTCGTTGAGCGCGTCGAAAACACGGAATACGTCCATACCGTTTTCAGCGGACTTCTCGACGAACTTGTCAACCACCATGTCCTCGTAGTGGCGGTAACCGAGAAGATTCTGGCCGCGCAGCAGCATCTGCAGGCGACTGTTCGGCATCAGCTTGCGGAATGTCCGCAGGCGCTCCCAGGGATCTTCATTAAGGAAGCGGATGCAGGCGTCAAAGGTTGCGCCGCCCCAGCACTCCACACTCCAAAAACCGGCCTTGTCCATTTCTTCACAGACATCGACCATGTCTTCCATAGCCATTCGCGTTGCCATGAGGCTCTGATGAGCGTCTCGGAACGCTACTTCCGTTACACCAATGGTTCGTGGACTCATAACTCCAAAAGTAAAGGCCTTTGGGGATCTTCGCGCGTTGGTGACCGCGAATACTGGGGATTCGGCGCCCGCCAAGGTGCGTTTAGAGTGTCAAATTGCCCACTTGCAGGGTTAAATACTTATTTTCACGCGAAGTTTATGCTCTTAATCGTTCGACTCGAATTTTTCCCTGGGGGTCGTTTTTGCGAATTGCGCTCGACAGATGGGACGGATGGCGCGCCCACACGGGACCGAAAAAGGCTCATGTTTTTTACAAAACGGTTAAGGTAGTCACATGAACCAAGCAAATACAGTCGGCGATTATCAAGTATGGCCGGGTGAGCCTTACCCGCTCGGATCTACCTACGACGGCGCTGGCACCAACTTTGCACTCTTTTCCGACGTTGCGGAAAAGGTTGAGCTTTGTCTGATTAGCGCCGAAGGCGAAGAAACACGCATTGAGTTGGAAGAAGTCGATGCGCATATCTGGCACTGCTACATCCCGTCCATCATGCCGGGCCAGCGCTACGCCTACCGCGTACACGGCCCATTCGATCCGGCCAACGGTAAGCGTTGCGACCCCAACAAGCTGCTGGTCGACCCATACGCCAAGGCTTTCGACGGCGAATTCGACGGTCACCCATCACTGTTCAACTATGACATTCATGACCACTCGAAGCGCAACACCGAGGACAGCCTGGGACACACCATGACCTCCGTGGTCATCAACCCATTCTTCGACTGGGGCGCTGACCGCGCACCTCGCACGCCGTACAACGAGACCGTGATTTACGAGGCCCACGTCAAGGGCATGACCATGACTCACCCGGATATTCCGGAGGAGCTACGTGGTACCTATGCCGGTCTCGCGCATCCGGCGATTATTGACTACCTCAAGGACCTTGGTGTCACGGCTATCGAACTGATGCCGGTCCACCAGTTCCTCCAGGACGACCACCTGCGCGAAAAGGGGCTACGCAACTACTGGGGCTACAACACCTTCGGTTTCCTAGCACCACATCAGGACTACTCGGCTTCCCAAAAGCCAGGCGGAGCAGTCAGCGAGTTCAAGGGCATGGTGCGCGCATTTCACGATGCCGGCATTGAGGTTATCCTCGACGTGGTCTACAACCACACCGCCGAGGGCAACCACATGGGCCCAACCATCTGCTTCCGAGGCATCGACAACGAGGCCTACTACCGCCTGGTCGAAGGCGATCGCCAGCACTACATGGACTACACCGGCACCGGTAACTCCCTGAATGTGCGCCACCCGCACTCGCTGCAGCTCATCATGGATTCGCTGCGCTACTGGGTCTCCGAGATGCATGTCGACGGCTTCCGCTTCGATTTGGCATCCACCCTGGCTCGAGAATTCCACGATGTGGATCGCCTCTCTGCCTTCTTTGACTTGGTGCAGCAGGATCCGATTGTCAGCCAGGTCAAGCTCATCGCAGAACCGTGGGATGTCGGCGAAGGTGGCTACCAGGTCGGTAACTTCCCACCGCAGTGGACTGAATGGAACGGTAAGTACCGCGACACTATCCGCGACTTCTGGCGCGGTGAGCCATCCACGCTCGGCGAGTTCGCTTCACGTATCACCGGTTCCTCGGACCTGTATGCAAACAATGACCGCCGCCCAACTGCGTCGATTAACTTCGTGACCGCGCATGACGGTTTTACTCTCAATGACTTGGTCAGCTACAACGAGAAGCACAATATGGCCAACGGCGAGGACAACCGCGATGGCGAGTCCCACAACCGTTCGTGGAACTGCGGTGTGGAAGGCCCGACCGACGACGAGCGCATCATTTCGCTGCGCGCTCGCCAGCATCGTAACTTCCTGACCACTCTCCTGCTGTCCCAGGGCACTCCGATGATTAGCCACGGTGACGAAATGGGACGTGGCCAGAAGGGCAACAACAACGTCTACTGCCAGGACAACCGTTTGGCCTGGGTCGACTGGAATCAGACTCGTACCAACTCTGAACTGGTCGAATACACCCAGTTCCTGACTGAGCTGCGTGCGGAACACCCAGTCTTCCGACGCCGCCGCTTCCTGCGCGGTGGCCCGCTCGGTGCGGAAACCGACGATCGTGACATTGCCTGGCTGACCTATGAGGGTCGTGTCATGACGACCGATGACTGGAACTTCGACTTCGGCAAGTCGTTGATGGTCTGGCTCAACGGCGATGCCATCACTGAGCCTGACCGCCGAGGTCACAGGATTGAAGATGACTCTTTCCTGTTGTGCTTCAACGCTCACCACGAGGACATCATGTTCCAAATTCCGGGCACCGAATACGCACACAGCTGGGAAGTCATCATCGACACCACAGAGATCACGGGTCGCCCGACCCGCGAGCGCATCGTTGAGCCAGAAGGCGAGCTCCGCGTGCCAGCCCGTTCTACCATCGTGCTGATCGAGCGGCACTAGCCGCGTCCGCGTTGGGTGTAGGGGCCTGGGCCTGGGTTTGTTCCTACACAAAAATCCCCTGTCGGCGGAAGACTTTTCTTCCACTGACAGGGGATTTTTCGGCTCTGAGTTCAACTCAAAACAGGGTTTGGGTCAACACAGCACTGCGGGAGCCGAGCTGGCGTGAAGTCTTCTTACGCAGATGCGCGCATATTGAACTCCGCCTGAGAGTTCAACCAGTACTCCGGCTCGGTGTCAAAGTAGTCGGACAGTCGATTTGCGAGGTCAGTAGTGACCGCAGTGCGGCCGGTGCGAAAGCGCTCCAGAGTTGAGCTTGGCACGCCGATGGCAAGAGCCAGTCGGTAGATAGAGAGGTGTCGCGGCTCGAGGAAATTATCGTTCAAGATAGAACCAGGGTGCACAGGATGCGTGCTCAAAATGTTTACTCCTTATTTCATCGCTTCACTGGCATACGTTGTTTCCGCTTTGCCCTACGCTTGAGCTCGAAAGCTCGAACGACCAGTTACCGCCGTTCGTCGAAAAGTATAAGGAGCGCCCGCTCAAAATGCATCCGGACATTTAACCCCCCAAAACATGTGGTTTTCAGGGGTACAGACACCCCCACTGTCCGAACGCTCCATAAATATTCCTATTTTTGTGGGCATTTCCACATTGTCGGAAGCCATGTGTACTCGGCGAGAACCGCAGGTACCGCAGCCTCTATGGGGCTCAATCCGCCATCGGCGCTACCATCTAGTGCATGACTACGACCACGCCATCCTCCGAGCCCGCCGTCGTCTTCGAGCTCACAGGCGACACGGTGACTATTACCGCAGATGGGCTCCGCCTTACCCACACCATCAACACGGCTAGCACCGACCCCGCGAAGCCCCTCCCGCTTGCCGACGTTGCGGAGGTCGCATCGGCAAGTAAAAACGGTGTCTACACTCCGGCCAACCGCTTTTTCCCCGGCACGGTGGACCTCGGAGTAGCTTTGCCAAAGGCCCGTGTGATGCCTCATCGTCAGGCAGCAGCGCAGTTGCTGGCAGACCTCGTGGCGGAGATGGCCAAGAATCCGGAGTTCTACAACTCAGCAGATGCTTTTACTTCCACGTTGATGCCGTGGGTGGCACAGCGTGCGGCGGTCACCGAAGGCGTGAGTGTGGTTGAGGGCGCGGGCGACGTCGTAAAGCAGTCTGTGCCTTTTGCACCGCTTCCTACGGGGGATGAGGTTGCGGCGTCGGACATCGCACCGTTTGCGGCGTTCGATGTAGAGACAGCGAACGAAGACACCGGCTCGATTATTCAGCTTGGCGTTGCGGTCGTGCGTGGCGGGAAGGTGACGGAGCGTTATTCCTGGATGTGCCGTCCGCCAAAGGGGCTGGAGTATTTTGATGAAGCCAATGTCGCGATTCATGGCATCACGGCGGCGGATGTGGCCGGTGAGCCGTCATTTCCGGAGCAGCTGGCGAAGTTTGTTGACGTCGTTGGGGATTTGGACGTAGTTGCTCACAATGCGCGGTTTGATTTCACAGCCCTGTCGCGGGCGTGCCGGACGGAAGGCATTCCAGCACCGAAGTTGAATTTTGCGTGTACTTATATGTGGGCTCGGCAGATGCAGTTGGGGCTGCCCAATTTGAAGCTGCCGACATTGGCGGAGGCCGCGGGGGCGTCGCTGGAGAATCATCATGATGCGACGGCAGATGCGGTCGCATGTGCTGAGGTAGCGCTGTGGTTGATGGAGCAGCAGCGCGCAACATCGGTGGCTGATTTGAGCCAGAAGGTCTCGCTGAGCTTGGGCCAGATTGGCAGTGGACGAGTGCGGATGGTGCGCTATGACCCGGCTGGTGTCGCCAGCACTGGCGCCGGGACCAACGCGGGAACTGGTACTGGTGCTGGTGCGCAGTCCGGCAGTTCCGCGCCGTCACGTCGGCCGCGTCGCAATGCGAAGTGGGATGCGGCCAAGACACCGGACACCATTCCAGACCCGAATCCGGACGCGGATCCAAGCGGCCTGCTGTACCAGCAGCGGGTGACGCTGACCGGCGATTTTGCCCCGTATGACAAGGGCTTTCTGTGGGATAAGATCGCCTTTGCAGGTGCGAATATCAATAAGGGTGTCACGAAGAAAACGACCATTTTGGTCGCCGGTCCGTGGGATTCGGTGACGTCGAAGGAGAAGAGGGCTCGACAGCTGCAGGCCGAAGGCCAGGAAATCCAGATTTGGACTGAGAAGGAGCTCTTCACCGCACTCGGGCTGAATCCGGAAGAGGATGGCGCGTCCGAAGCAGGAGACACTGCGGAAGGGACACCTAGCGCCAGCGCCGGAAACAACTCCAGTGAGTCGGTTCCGTTGTTCGGTTCTACTTCCCTGCCCGGCGATGACGGAATGCCACCCTTCTAGGCCACGTTCACGAGAAGAAATTCGCATTCGGACGGCAGGCGCAGACTCTGGGGCTAGCTGCTGCCACAGCGGTCAGGCAGCAGCTTTTCCTGGTGGGCGGTATAAAGGGGAACATGAGTCGCCGACCAATTACGTCCACCTACCGTCTCCAACTCCGTGGCCCCAAGGCCGACCCAAACGGGCGCGCTTTCACGTTCGCTGACGCGGCTGAACAGGTCGGCTACTTGGCAGACCTCGGAATTTCACACCTGTATCTGTCGCCTATCCTCACCGCCGTACCGGAGTCTAACCATGGCTACGATGTCATCGATCCGACGACGGTGAACCCGGAGCTCGGCGGCATGGAAGAGCTGCAGAAGCTCGCGCAGGTGGCGCACAAGGCCGGTCTGGGCATCATTATCGACCTGGTACCGAACCACCTCGGTGTTGAGGAGCCCAAGCTCAATGCCTGGTGGTGGGACGTTCTGACCTATGGCAAGGATTCTCAGTTCGAGCCATACTTCGACATCGACTGGCACGAGGACAACGGTGCCAACGGCAAGATGGGGTTGCCGATTCTGGGCTCCCCGGAGGATATCGACAAGCTGGAGCTCGACACGTCTGGTGACGAGCCACTTCTGCGTTACTACGACAATGCATTCCCGGTGCGCCCCGGCACCGAGGACGGCACCCCGCAGGAAGTACATGATCGCCAGGCCTATCGCCTGATGTACTGGAAGGACGGGGTCATTGGCTACCGTCGATTCTTCAGCGTCAACGGTCTGGCCGGCATCCGCCAGGAAAACCCGGTGGTATTCGAGCACACACACCGCATCATCCGCGAGCTGCTAGCTGCGGACATCATTGACGGTGTCCGCATTGACCACCCAGATGGCCTCAGCAACCCATTCGGATACCTCAGCGAGCTGCGCCGTCTACTCGGCGATGACAAGTGGCTGGTTATCGAGAAGATTCTGGGTGCCGAAGAGCCACTGGATCCGAGGCTCCAGGTTGACGGCACCACGGGTTACGACGCCCTGCGTGAGTTCGACAATGTCTTCGTCAACCGCGACTCCCGAGACGCCATGAGTATGTTGGCTCTGCAGCAGTCCGGTTCAACCTGGGACAAGACTGCCGTGCAGGCAACTGCGCAGGCTCTCAAGCACGATGTCGCTGCTCACGAGTTGGCTGCAGAAGTCCGTCGTCTAGCACGTGCCCTGCGCCGCGATAACTGGTCTATCAACGGTACCAGCGTCAGCGATGAGGTACTTATCGACACCATCTGCAAGCTGGTCGCTGCCATGCCTGTCTACCGTTCGGACTATGTCTCCCTGTCGCGAGTGGCTTCCACGGTCATTGGTGAGATGGCAGCGCGTTTCCCCTCGCGTGTCTTTGCCCTCGACCTCATTTCGGCAGGTTTGGTAGCCGGTGGTGAGGCCGCCACGCGGTTCGCTCAGGTTTGTGGTGCGGTCATGGCAAAGGGTGTCGAAGACACCACCTTCTACCGTGCCTGCCGCCTGATCAGCCTAAACGAAGTCGGCGGTGATCTCGGTCGCTACGGCATGTCTGCGGCGGAGTTCCACCTGTTGCAGTCGGAACGTGCTCGCCTCTGGCCACGAACCATGACCACGCTGTCCACGCACGACACCAAGCGCGGCGAAGATGTCCGCGCCCGCATTCTCCAGCTCTCCGATGTCTCCGGCGACTGGGCTGAAAATGTCCGCAACTGGATGGCCATCACCCCCGCCCCTGACGATGCCACCGGCTACTTCCTGCTGCAGAACATCATCGGAGTCTGGCCGACCGACGGCGTAATTACCGATGAACTGCGCGAACGCCTCCACGACTACGCCATTAAGGCCATCCGCGAGGCAGATGTGCACACCTCCTGGACGGAGCCGGTCGAGGAGTTCGAACTCGGCATTCGCAGCTGGATCGACGCGCTTCTCGACGGCCCCCTGACCGACTCCATCACAGAGTTCGTCCGCTCCATTGCGCCAGCTGCCCTGACCACGTCTCTGTCGCGCAAACTCCTCCAGCTTGTCGGCCCCGGCATCCCCGATACCTACCAGGGGACGGAGTTCACAGAGGACTCCCTGGTTGATCCCGACAACCGCCGGTTCGTCGACTACGATGCGCGCGTCGCGGCGCTGGATAAGGTTGCTCGCGATGAGGTCACGTCGGTAACTAAGAGTCCAGAGCACCCAGCTGAGCTGCCGGAGGACTTTACGGATGCCGATGCGGACGTCGCAAAGCTGATGGTGACTCACCACGGCGTGAAGCTACGTGCGGAGCGCCCGGAGTCCTTCGTCGGCGGTGCCTACCAGCCAGTATTCGCCGTTGGTGTGGGCGAGCGTCATCTGGTCGGCGCGGCGCGTGGACCGAAGGGCGAGCCGGAAGATGTTATCGCGCTGGTGACGCGCCGTCCGCTGGGGCTGCAGCGCGAAGGCGGTTGGGGCGACACTACAGTGACACTTCCCAAGGGGTTTTGGACCGACCGTTTCACCGGCCATACCTGGTCGGGCACCATCGCCGTGGCTTCTCTGTTCAGCTCCTTCCCAGTAGCACTGCTGGTACGCGAGGACGATGACGACTAAGCGCATGAAGGATTCGCTTGCCGACGGTTCCCGCGATCAGACCCGCAAGGCTCAGTTGGCGGAGGATCGAGAGGTTACACGTGCGCTGCAGTCGAAGTACGACTCGTGGGCAACTCGGCACCCCACCGCCGCGCAGGACTTTGTCGATGCGATTAAAGAGATTCTCTCCGATGCCGGTTTGGCCTTTGACAATGTCACGGCGCGGGTGAAGTCTTTCCGCTCATTGCGGCAGAAGGCCCTGCGTCGTGAAGCGGATGGCAGCTACGTCTACCCTGACCCGTGGCACGATATCCACGACATCATCGGTGTGCGTGTAACCACGTACCATTCGACGGAGATTCCCGCGATCATGGATGCGCTGGGAGATTCGCTGACTGTGCTGCGTAGGATTGACAAAACCGCGGAGACACGAATCAGCGGCCGGTTGGGATACGGCTCCCAGCACTTGATCTGCAAGGTGTCGACGGCGGCGCCGTCAGAGCTAGCTCCATATGCGGATATGCAGTTTGAGGTGCAACTGCGCACTGTGCTGCAGCATGCGTGGGCGGAATTTGAGCACGATATTCGCTATAAGGCCCCTGAGGGAGCGACAGACCCGCGGATTGATCGAGCTTTTGCGCTGGCCGCTGGCCTTATTGAGCTCGCGGATCAGCAGTTCGACCAAGTCGTTGCCGTGCTGGAGGAATCCACGCCGGACGATTCCGCGCAGGGAGAGGGCAAACAGCCCTCAGCTCCGGCAAAGACCACAGCCGATGACATTGTGGTGACTGAGGAAACCCTACCCGGCGTGCTGACGATGCTGCTTCCAGATGCGCCCCGATCGAAATCAGAACATTACGGCTGGGCAGAAGAACTGCTGGAGCGCAATGGCATTCGCACTGTCGGGCAGCTGCGAGAGCTACTTAATCCACAGCGCCTCAGTGCGGTAAGCAAGGCCATGAAGTACCGCTTTAACCCAGGCCATGTGCGTGTTATCGATGACCTACTACTAGCGGCTCGCGGTGAAAAGCACATCAAGGCCACTGCAGATACCAGCCATAACCCGAAGCGTCGACCAGCCCGTTTGCGCGCACGGTTGCAGCAACTAGCGGAGGCCGGGATGCCTATGAGCGACGTCCCCGAAGACGATCGAGCTGACGGCGATCGCGCTTCGTAGGCCGCCCGGCACCGCGATCGCGCATCGGCATCGATGCGAGAATCTCCCTCGGAGGCGGTGGCGGAGAGTGGTCGATATAGCACTGCCTGGCCACCGGAGCTCCGACCCGCTTCTTCACCGTCTTGGTGACCTCAACAATGTGTTCGCGGTGGTTTGCCCACAGTCGCACTCTGTCCCCTGGGACGACTAGAACTGAGGGTTTCACGGCTTCGCCGTTGACTTTGACGTGGCCGCCACGGCACGCATCTGCGGCCAATGAGCGAGTTTTCAGCAACCTGACCGCCCAAATCCAGGCATCAATACGCACTGGCTCGGTAGACAATTGCTGCTGAGCAGGCATTTACTGCGGATCCTTGTAGTTCACAATCCGCTGAACCTTTTGCCAATTGAGAAAACCACCGACCAGGCCGACTACTGCCAGGATGAGGAATAGAGACATGCTTCCGGCTAGAAGTCCGAGCACTGCACCGCCGACGACACCACTGCCTGCCCATACAACGGCATTGCGGGAGTACTTTCGCACCGCGTTCTTGCGGAGCTCAATGGGGTTCTGAGGTTGGGGCTGAAGATAGCTCATGGAGTACATATTAGAGCGTTCTGGTCGCCCTGACGCATCGCATAGGTCGATAGGGCGTACAATTCGGGAAAAATTTCTACAGCTATAGCAAACCTGCTAGATATTCCTATTTGGGTAGGTAATTAACACAATGGCGTAGGTTGATTGCTAGTGTTAGTCCTATGACAGAAACTGTCCGCCCCCGCCACCGCATGGTCGACCGCGTTGCGGCGATCCTCGAACTCGTTGCGCGCTCTAACGAAGGTCTAACCCTCACTGACATCGCCCACACGCTGAACTATCCGCTCAGTACCACGCAGGGCCTTGTCAACGGTCTGACTGTGACAGGTTACCTTGACGAGTCCAACAAGCGTTACACGCTCGGCATGGCGCCGTTTCTGCTCAATGTCATGGCCGGTCGTCGCATGGTCAACGTTCCGACGGCTGAGCTCGAGGCGATTCACAACGAAACTGGCTTGATTACCGTGCTGGCACTGCCGGTTGGTGGCAAGCTTTTCTACCTCAAAACCGTCGGTGAATCCATGCGCTACCAGTACCTGACGGAGAACTTCCTGCCGCGCTCGCTGTTGCGCACCTCTGCAGGTTGGGTTTTGATGAGTCGGTTTGAAAAGCGCGAACTGTGGTCCTACCTGAACTCCGCGCGGCCGGAAGACCAGGTCTATGTGGATGATTTCCTCCGCCAGGCCGGGGAAATCGCAGAGACCGGCGTCTGTGCTGCCCCGGGTATTGCCGAAGGCGGTGGCGTTGACGGTGTCTCTATCGCAGTGGAGGAAGACGGTGCTACTGTCGCGGCAGTCTGCGTCTTCGGTCGGCCAGAAAAGATTGCGGAAAATAAGGACGAGCTGGTGGAAATTCTCAAGCGCCATCGCGGCGCACACAACGGCGAGGAATCCCCGAACCAGGGTTAGTGGCTGTTAAGCGCGCAGCTCCCACCAGATTTCGCCACCGTCCGTAGACGGCTCGCTAGCTCCCTTAGTCAGCGCCTGCATTTCGCCGTCAAGCTGGGCAATCCCATCGGCAGTCACCGCGATGGAAAACTCCACGTTCTGGCCCCACCGCGTTTCCACGATCTCATAACCACGAGCACGCAATTCCGCTTCGATGCGACCGGCATCTGCGGCGGAGACACTCACTACCCTCAAGGCTCTTTGCACGCGTCGCATGCGCGTGACTTTTTCTAGACACTCTAAGACCGAATCCGAATAGGCCCTCACAAGCCCACCCGTGCCTAATTTGATGCCGCCAAAATAGCGGATCACTACGGCGGTGACATTCGTCATTCCAGAGCCCTGGAGCACATCGAGCATCGGGCGCCCTGCCGTGCCACCAGGTTCACCGTCATCTGAGGATCGCTCCACCCGATTCCCTCCGACGACCTCATGAATGTATGCGCTGCAGTGGTGGCGAGCATCCGGGTACTCCGCCTTGGCCAAATTGATGACCTCTCGGGCGCTGTCTTCGTCGTCGGCACGCGCGATCCACGTAATGAAGCGAGATTTCTTAATCTCGATTTCATTCGTGACGATGTCACCGTCGGCGGGGACAATCAGCTCGATGTCACGCTGATTCTGCGTCGCTTCGGTCGAAGTGGATGGCTCGGTGGTCATAGTGTCCATTGTTGCCTATGGGCTTAGTGCACACCCAATCACCGCCGCTCGGTACTTTTCTCGACCTCACCTTTGACTCCCCTCGAATCCGCGGTGTTCGAAAACGTTTCCCTGTGCCCATCCGCTGACTGACCTACCATGGTGCCCATGAGCAACTACCGAGTCTGGGCCCCGTACGCTTCCGAAGTTCGTCTGCTGTTGGGCAATCCTGACGCGCCGGCGATTTTTGATATGCATCCCATCGCTGACGCGACCGATGACTACGGCGCCAACTCTGGTTGGTTTGAAGCTGATGTGGCTCGCACACCGGGGGATCGCTACGCATTTTCGCTGCGGGCACATGCGGGATTCGGCGCGCCTGACGACGAATCGGGGGACGGCTCCTCCCCCGCTGTCGGTGACTGGACAATACCGCTGCCAGATCCGCGTTCCCAGTCGCAGCCGGATGGTCCGCATGGTTTCTCCGAGGTCGTTGACCTGGGTGCCTATAAGTGGAAGGACTCGGCCTGGTCGGGCCGGATTCTGCCAGGAGGTCTGATTTATGAGCTGCATGTGGGCACCTTCAGCGATTCTGGTGATTTCGAAGGTTTGGTGGAACATCTAGACCACCTGATTGAGCTGGGGGTAACACACATTGAGCTGATGCCAGTGCAGCCTTTCGGCGGTGACCGCAATTGGGGCTATGACGGTGTGTCCTGGCACAGCGTGCACGAGGGCTACGGTGGCCCGCGGGGTCTACAGAAGCTAGTTGATACGTGCCACCGAAAGGGTTTGGCTGTCATCTTGGATGTGGTCTTTAACCACTTTGGCCCAGACGGCAACTATGTGGGGTTTTTCGGTCCCTACACCGCTGGTGGTTCGACGGGTTGGGGTGAGGTTGTCAATCTCACTGGCGACAACTCTGATGAGGTGCGTGCGTATATTTTGGATGCAGTGCGCCAATGGCTGGTGGATTACCACGTCGACGGTCTTCGTCTGGACGCAGTCCATGCCCTGCATGACGAGGGCGCATTCCACATTCTGGAGCAGATGCAGGTTGTCGCAGACACTGTCGCAGCCGAGACTGGTATTCCGCGTTCTTTGATTGCAGAGTCCGACCAGAATGATCCGCGTTTGGTCCGTCCGCGCGCCGCTGGTGGCTTTGGCCTCAACGCTCAGTGGGATGATGACGTCCACCATGCACTGCACACGCTAGTATCTGGCGAGGACCACGCCTACTACTCAGACTTTGGGTCGGTGGAAGCGCTAGCTAGTGCTTTGGAAACTGGCTTCTGGCATACGGGCACAATGTCGACGTTCCGTGGTCGCACTCATGGTCGTCTCTTCGACCTGTCTGTACAGCCCATGCATGCTTTCGTAACGTACACGACCACACATGATCAAACGGGAAACCGCGCTGTCGGTGACCGTCCGTCGATGAACCTCACTCCGGCGCAGCAGGTTTTAAAGGCAGCAGTTATCGCCTGCAGTCCTTTCACCCCGATGCTTTTCCAAGGTGAGGAATGGGGCGCCTCTACCCCGTTTGCTTTCTTCTGTTCCCATGAAGATCCGGAGCTGCAGCGGCTCACGCGCGAGGGACGCCTACGTGAGTTTGCCCGTGCCGGGTGGGATCCGAAGGAGGTATCCGACCCATCCGATCCAGAGACCTTTAACCGCTCGAAGCTCAATTGGCAGGAGGTCTCGGAGGGCTCGCACGCCACTATTCTGGCGGCCTACCGCGATCTCTTCGCGCTGCGGAAGTCACACCCGTCGCTTCGCACTCCGTGGTCGGCATCTGTAGTGACTGAGTATGACGAGGACAATCGTTGCCTCGTCGTTGTGCGCAGCCAGGATGAGCGCGAAATGGGTGCCCGAAACTCGGATGCCTTTGAAACTGTCGCTTTGGTTGCGAATCTCTCCGACGCCGAAACCAGCGTCAGCCTGGATTCCGAGTTCGGTTCCGCCCACCTGCTACACACTTTTGAGGACGCAGCAGCCAGCATCGTCAATGACGAAGCTGCTGGTCCCGAAATCTCGCTTCCAGCGTGGGGCTACGCTGTCGTCTCGCTCAGCTAGTCAGCCGGATTTTCAGCCTCGGTGTCGGACTCTTCCTCATCCGCCGCACCCGACTCGGGTGCTGGCCACGGCAACTCGGTGACATCACCGTGGAGGACGTGAGCCACCAACGCGTCTGCGATGAGAATATCGCTCATCACCAACGTCGGAACCAGGTCCGCCAGCTGAGCCCACATCGGAATCAGCTCACGGACAGCGGCGACACTGGCATCAGAGTTCTCAGCCTGAGTACGAGCCAATACGCGGGCAGCCACTGCAATAAGCAGTGACGTTCCCGGCACCAGAGTCCAGTGCAGCGAAGGATCATCCGCATCGATGCCGTCGAGCTTGTGGAAGCGCACATTGACCGCCTTGCGCAGTCGTGGAGACGCCTTCGATACCGTCTTAAACAACACCCGAGAGGCGGCGGCAAGCTGGGTCATGACACCGGATTCCACAATCTCAGCACGATTGCGTACCACTTCGTAGATTGCGGTGAAGCGAGCGTCATCGTCGGTCAGCGGACCCGGGACCATGCGGTAAGGATCAAAGACCTGCGACAGAATAGCGCTGGCCTGTGCTTCCGGCAGCGAGGTAATCTGCACCGAGCTCTGGTCGATAGTAGCGGACTCCAGGGTGGTGTCCTGGCCGCTGGCAGCAATGTCCAGCAGTCCCTGGCCACCAGTTGTGCGCAGGTAGTCCAGCTGACGAGAACGGTCCACGCTCTCATCAGTGAGATCCGCCAATGCTGCCAATGCACCGAGCCACGGCACACGGCGACGCCCCGGCACTGGCTTAGTAGCGCTGAAGTCTCCCAGCACGAGTCCGGAGGCGATAAACATACCCGGCTGATCGTCGAGCGCGATGACTGAACGGTTCAACGCTGCCAGACCGGCGCGTGGTTCGGCACACAAGATCGCACCCAACCTAGGTGCGGCCAGCAGCGGATTCGCCTGCGCCATGTCGGTTGCACGACCAGCCCGCAAGGTCGCCAGTAGTGTCCACAAACGTGCGAGCTGATCCTGATTTAGCTCGCCCCACAGTTCCTGCGCGCGAGCAACGGGATCGGTGTCCTCGCCATCGAGGTCGATAGCCTCTGCATCATCGACATGATTCAGAATGGTCGACCCGGCCGCCGGCCACTGCGGGTGGCGTTCCTTTTCCACACCGAGAGTCACCTGCGCGACAAATGGGCCGAGGCCGCGGAGCTCGTCGGGAAGCTCGCATTCGCCCTCCACGACTTCGAGGGCGACGGGTTCGCGCCACGGCTGACCGGCGGCCCAGAGCCACAGGGTCATCGGCAAGTGCGAAACGTCGTCAGCGACATCAACCTCGATGATGTCAGTGGCTTCATCGTTGAAGGCAATCTGGCGGATGGCATCGCGGGAGGAAGCCTCCACCAGTGGTACAGACAGGCGCTTCCGTCCCGTCACACGTGTCCAGTCCAAACTGATGCGCAGAGCCTTCAGCAGGGAGATACGGTCTGCAAACTTGCCGAACTCCGCGTAGCCAGTATCGCCGAAACGCTTGATGGGGACACGACAGATGTCGCGCTCACCGCTGGAAACTGCAACATGCGCATGGCGCAACTCGCCCGGGGCACTGACGACAATCTTGCCGAAGGCATCGACACGCTTCGGGCGGGTGACCAATGTAGTGGTGCGGCGGGCGACGGATTCGTCGGCAAGCGGAACCTCAAACTGCAGCGTGCCTGGCGTGACCTGCAACTGCAGCCATGCGCCCTCGTCGGTGGAAAGCTCGACGGTACCTGTGACTTCGTCCGCCCCGAGGCGCACGATAGCGGGCTCGGCGTCAAGCGGCTTGTCGCCGGAGACAACGCGGATGTCGGCGGGGCTCAGACCGTCGATGGTTGGGATGCGGAATCCGTCACCACCACCGCTGTAAGTGATCGTGAGGTCTGCCTGCTCCGCAATGGCGAAGTGCTTCTGGAAGCTGCGGCCACGCGGATTGACCAGGCGAACCACGAACTCGCCGACCCACGGGTAATCATCATCGGTAAGGATCTCAACCTCGCCACCCGCGGCGGGCACCTCGAGGTCATAGACCATGACGGAATCCGTGGTAAACGCACCATAGCCACCAAAATCGGTGACGATGGCGCGCCAGGACTCGTCCTTACCGGACAGCGTCGGCGGGAACACAGCGACCGGACCACCGGCGTAAACCGGGGTGCCGTAGGCAGACACCGTGCCGTCGAGACGCGCGTGGGGCATGGTCATTCGCGGTTGACGCTGCGGTGATGCCGAGCGAACCTCGCCAGCCGCCCCAGACCGACGAACCTGAACTGCATGAACATCGCGAAGATCGATCTCAGCGACTTGCCACAACTCCCAGTTAAATGGGCGCGGGTCCGATAGCAATGGCACCTCAGCACCCGTAACGGGGTCAACGAGTGTGGCATCAACCGGGTAGACCACCGTAGCGGACGTCGAGTGTAGCGAGACCTTGTCTGTGACTGACTGACCGTCGGCACCGAAAATGAGAATTGGGTCCTCAGTGCTAATCGCAGGGACTCGCCAGTGCTTCTCATCGCCAATTTCCACCAGCACATCGCGCACCGGCTCATCGATGGTCACCACTGGACGCGGCAGCGAATCCTGCAGGCCCACCACCGGCGTCGTTGCTACCGTGCCGCCGAAGGTGACACGCCAGGTCCGTCCCGCCGGATCCAGCGGCGTCGGTAGCTGTACGCCAACGGTCTGCGTCAGCTCATCGAAGTACAGCTGCGGGCGGCCGGTCGTTGCCACCACGCCCACCGCTTCACGACGATTCGCAGTACCCGCCGGACGCATACGCAGCTCTTCACGCGCAGCGGCCACCAGAATAGGCGGCAGCCCCGCATCGAGCTGGCCGAGTTCTTCCCGGGCCTCCCAGTTGGCCGGATCGGCAGCGGTGGCAA
Organism: Corynebacterium sp. HMSC064H12; assembly: GCF_001809925.1. Lineage (NCBI taxonomy): Bacteria > Bacillati > Actinomycetota > Actinomycetes > Mycobacteriales > Corynebacteriaceae > Corynebacterium > Corynebacterium sp. HMSC064H12. The sequence continues at coordinate 68,536 of NZ_KV799321.1, forward strand.
TGGCGTAGCCGAGGGTTGCCTTAAACAACTTGTGTGCCTGACGAGGTGCCGTCCTGGCCAGCTGACGCAGCGCCAGCGGGTAGACACCATCTTCCGCCTCTGCGATTTCGGTCAGCAGCTCCTCGAGCAGCGGATGAACCTTCGAAAGCGCCTGTACCAGGTCATTTGATGAAGGGTCGGATAGCTCCGCTACCCCGGCAAGTTCCTCGCAGCGCTCGATAATCAGTGGCATCACTGACAGCTGCACTCCCGCGTGCAGCAGAAGCACCTGCGCTGCCCGCTGCAGCGGATCCGCGTCGGCTTGGTTGCTGTCGACGTCGTTAGGCAAACCAGCGTTGGCCAGCATTGTCGGCACTGCGGCGGCGAGGTGCTCGATGAGCGCGCCGGTAGTGTCAGCGTCTGGATCCAGCTGCAGAGCGGCTGGCCAGTCCAGCCACATTTCGCTTGCCGACGCAACACGCGCGGCGCGTCCTACCAGCGAGGCAAGGGTGACCAGCGGGTGATTGTCAACGACACTCTTCGCAGCTTCGATATCGGCGGCAGTACCGCCCGCCAGATGATGGGCCAGGAGCGTTCCCAGGAAGCGGTCGATACGCTCAACCTCGTCCATCGCCAGCCCTGACCAGACAAACAGTGGCTCAACTTTGGCCTGTGTGGCAGATTCCAACAGCCCTGGAATCCGGGTGGCCAGGTCCTGCTCTGCGGCAGCCAGCCACATTTCGACAGTCACGGTATTTTCCACTCGGACACCCTGGTCGACACTGCTTGCCCCAGTCATAGTGGGTGGACGCTCCCCTTCGCTACAAAGCTTGCTCGAAAAGATTCATTTAATTAACGGAGCTGGGAGGACTTCCTCGGAGGTTTCCCAGCTGGACCCAGCAAGTCTAGGTCAAAAAGTCATACTCTGGTGTGCCGGGTACCAGTCGGCGGCACTTCAGCGGCGAGGCATCCATGCGTGCCAGCAATTCCTCGAGGTCAGAGGCACGACGTAGCTCAATACCGACAAGAGCCGCGCCAGTTTCGCGGTTGTTGCGCTTGAGGTACTCGAACTGCGAGATGTCGTCATCCGGGCCGAGAACATCGCTGAGGAACATACGCAGCTGGCCGGGCTTCTGCGGGAAGTTGACCAGGAAGTAGTGCTTGAGGCCGCGGTAGACCAGCGAGCGCTCCATGATCTCGGCATAGCGCAGCACGTCGTTATTACCGCCCGAGATGATGCAGACAACAACCTCGTCCGGTTCAAACTGCATCTGCTCCAGAGCTGCCACAGACAGCGCACCGGCCGGCTCAGCGATGATCCCTTCGTTCTGATAGAGATCCAGCTGCGCCTCACAGACCGCGCCCTCCGGCGCAATCATCGGATGAACGCGGTTGCGGTTGGCCTCCAGGATGTGCCATGGCAGGTCACCGAAACGGGCCACCGCGGCGCCATCGACGAACGGATCGGTGTGCCCCAGCGTAATCGGGCCGTTGTTCTCCAGGGCTGCGCGCATGCAGGCCGCACCCGCAGGTTCCACACCCATGACCTGGGTGTTCGGCGACATATCCGACAGGTAAGAGGTGACACCGCTGAGCAGACCACCGCCACCGACCGGTGCGCAGATGGTATCCAGAGTCAACCCCTGGCCGGAGAGCTGCGCAATAATTTCAGCTGCGACAGTGCCTTGTCCGACAATGGTGTTGAAGGAGTCGAATGGCTCCACCATGGTGGCACCAGTGCGCTGTGCGTCAGCACGCGCCGCAGCGGCGGCCTCATCGAAGGAGTCCCCGACAACGACAATCTCAACGGCATCGCGGCCGTGGTAAGCGATACGGTCGCGCTTCTGCTTCGGCGTGGCATTGGGCACATAGATGCGCCCCTTAATACCCAGCTGGCGGCAGGCATATGCCACGCCTTGAGCGTGGTTTCCTGCAGATGCCGCAACGACGCCTGCTGCTCGCTCTTCGTCGGTGACCTGAACCATGGCGTTGTAGGCACCGCGAATCTTGTACGAGCGCACGTCCTGGAGGTCTTCCCGCTTGAGGAATACCTTAGCACCGGTGATTTCGGAAAGACGTGGGCTGAACTGCAGCGGAGTGGCCGCAATAACCGAAGAAATTCGTGCCTGCGCAATCTGAATATCGGCCGCGTGGACAAGTCGGCGTTCGGTCTGGGAAGCAGGCACAGAATTCTCACTCATGAGCTATGACTCTACTCGGTCATACAACCGGTTGCGACAATCAGGGCCACGATAAGCTACCCCAAAATGCTGGCCCCAATCGTCGCCTTCAGATCACCAATCAAGCTGGCGTCCCGGTCGACCCGCAAGTGCTCGCCGAGAACCAAAGTGGTGTGGGAATCGCCGTCGACAAGCTTGAGGTAAACGTCGGAGTCGCCTGGGTTGTCCAGCAGTACTGACTTCAGCTTGGCAATCATCTCCGGAGTGCACTGATCAGTGCGCATGGTCAGACGCAGCGGCGCCGAAGTGGAGCCATTACGGCCAAGATCCGGCAGCTTCAGGTCATCACAGACCACACTCATGCGGTCATCGCGGTACTGAACGCGGGCACGAATAAGCACGATGGCGTCTTCAGCAATGCTGGTGGCAATCATCGCGTAGGTTCTCGCAAAAGCCATAACTTCCACGCGCGCGCCGTTGTGGTCCTCAATACCGATAATCGCCCAGGGCTGGCCGTTCTTATTCACGCGACGGTCAACGCTAGAGACAATGCCACCAATAGTGATTTCGGTGTTGTTAGCGACTTCCCCACCGACGACCGTGGTCAAAGCGGTATCGGTCTGCGCGGCCAGCGATTCTTCGAACCCATCGAGTGGATGACCGGAGACATAGAGGCCCAGCATTTCTCGTTCCAGGGTCAGCTCGTGCTTGCGATCCCACTTTTCATCCGGCACACGGATTTCAAAGATGCTCTCCGATCCGGTGTCCTCTTCCCCACCGAAGCCCGCAAACAGGTCGAACTGTCCCTTGTCTGCAGCCTTCTTGGTCGACAGCACCGAGTCAATGGCTTCTTCGTGAATGAGCGCAAGGCCCTTTCGTGGGTGCCCCAGCGAGTCGAAAGCGCCGGCCTTAATCAGCGACTCGGTGATGCGCTTGTTACACGGCAGCGTCTCAATCTTGTCCAGGTAGTCCGAGAACGACGTGAACTTGCCCTTCTCCTCGCGCGTCTTCACAATCGACGCGACCACATCATGGCCGACGTTGCGGATAGCGCCAAGGCCGAAGCGAATATCCTCACCGACCGGCTCGAAGTCCATACCCGACTCATTGACATCCGGCGGCAGCACCTTAATGCCAAGGTGGCGACAGTCCGACAGATAAATAGCCAGCTTGTTCTTATCATCCGCCACCGAGGTCAACAGCGCCGCCATGTACTCAGCGGTGTAGTTGGCCTTCAGATACGCGGTCCAGTAGGACACCAGGCCGTAGCCCGCCGCGTGAGACTTGTTAAACGCGTACGAGGCGAAGGGCAGAATAATATCCCACAGCTTCTGGACAGCATCCTTGGAGAAACCATTCTCCAACATGCCGCCTTCGAAGTTCACGAACTCCTTGGCCAGCACCTCGGGCTTCTTCTTACCCATGGCCTTACGGAAACCATCTGCTTGGCCCGCGGTGTAATTCGCCAGCTTCTGCGAGATCTTCATGATCTGCTCCTGGTACACGATCAGGCCGTGTGTTTCTTCCAGGATTTCTTTCAGCTGCTCATCCAGTTCCGCGTGGATGGCGTTATAAGGCTTGCGACCATTCTTAATATCCGCGTAGTCAAAGTGCGCGTTCACACCCATCGGCCCCGGACGGTACAGCGCCAGCGATGCCACGATGTCGTCGAAGCCCGTTGGCTGCATGCGTTTGAGCAGCTCACGCATGCCGCCACCATCGAGCTGGAACACGCCGAGGGTGTCACCGCGCGACAGCAGCTCATAGACCTTCGGATCATCGGTCTGAAGGTCATCGAGCAGAACTGTCTCGCCTCGGTTGGACTTGATGTGCTCAATACAGTCACCGATAACCGTCAGGTTTCGAAGACCCAGGAAGTCCATCTTCAACAGACCGATGGCCTCACACGCCGGATAGTCCCAGCCAGTGATAATCGCGCCGTCAGCCTGTCGCTTCCACATCGGGATGTGATCCAAGAGTGGCACCGACGCCATTACCACGGCACAGGCGTGCACGCCGGTCTGCCTAACGACGCCCTCGAGACCACGGGCTGTCTCGTAAATTCGAGCCACATCCGGGTCGGTTTCAATAAGCTGACGAACCTCGGCGGCCTCGCCGTAGCGTGGGTGCTCCGGGTCGACGATGCCGCTCAGCGGAATGTCCTTAGCCATAATCGCAGGTGGCAGCGCCTTAGTAATGCGGTCTGCAATCTGGTAACCCGGCTGACCGAACTGCACACGCGCCGAGTCCTTCAGAGCCTGCTTGGTCTTCACCGTACCGAAGGTGACCACCTGCGCCACCTTGTCTTCGCCCCAGCGATCGGCGGCGTAGCGAATCATTTCATCGCGGCGGCGGTCGTCGAAGTCGATATCGATATCCGGCGCGGACGGGCGCTCTGGGTTCAGGAATCGCTCGAAGAGAAGACCGTGCTCAATCGGGTCGATATTGGTAATCCACGTCGCGTATGCAACCAAAGAACCGGCAGCGGAACCACGCCCCGGACCGACCTTGATGCCCACCTCACGGGCATGGCGGATCAACTCCGCCACGATAAGGAAGTACGACGGGTAGCCCTTACCGTCAATCACCTCAATTTCGTACTCCGCGCGCCGGATGTACTCCTCCGGTACCTCGCGCCCTTCAAAGCGCTTGCGCAGCCCCTCCATCACGTTGTGATGCAGCCATGTCGTCGGCGTCTCCCCTTCCGGAACGTCCGCCTTCGGCATGCGATCGTGCGGGTGCTCCTCCCACAGCTCGTCGTAGTCCTCAACGCGCTCTGCGATGAGCAGCGTGTTATCGCAGGCACCCGGGACTAGGTGATCCCAGGTCGCGCGCATTTCTTCGGCGGACTTAATAAAGTAGCCGTCACCGTCGAACTTAAAACGGTCCGGGTCATTGAGCGTCTTACCCGTCTGCACACAGAGCATGGCCTCGTGAGCCTTGGCCTGGTCACGGGTGACATAGTGGCAGTCATTCGTAACCAGCGGCGGCAGGTTCAGCTTCCGGCCAATCTCCAGTAGCTCACTGCGCACACGGGTCTCAATATCCAGCCCGTGATCCATCAGCTCAAGGAAGTAGTTTTCCTTGCCGTAGATGTCCTGCCACATCCCGGCGGCCTGCAGAGCCTCGTCGAACTGCCCCAGGCGCAGACGCGTCTGCACATCACCCGACGGGCAACCAGTGGTCGCGATAATGCCCTCGGCGCGTTCTGCCACCAACTCGGCATCCATACGCGGGTACTTACTAATTTGTCCCTCATACGACGCCATCGACGACAGGTAGAACAGGTTCCGCAGGCCCTGCGCATTCGCAGCCAACATGGTCTGGTGCAAGTAGGAACCGCGACCCGAGACGTCGTCTCGACGCTGATGCGGTTCACCCCACTGAATGCGCTTTTTATTAAAACGGCTCTCCGGCGCCATATATGCCTCAATGCCGATGATTGGCTTGATGCCCTTGGACTTCATCTGCCGATAGAACGCATTCGAGCCAAACATATTGCCATGGTCGGTGACACCGACCGCAGGCATTCCCTGTCGCGCAACCTCGTCGGCAAGCAAATCAATCTTCGCCATACCGTCGAGCATGGAGTACTCGGTGTGATTGTGGAGGTGCACGAAGGAGGAGTTAGCCATGAGTCCAGATTGTAGACAATCCCCCGGACTGAACAAGATTCCTTCGAACACCCAAAATGAAGCAGCCCCTTATGCCTGCACAGTTATAGCTAAAGACGTGTGCAACATCACTCTTACTTTTCCTTTACTTTTCAAAACCAATTGACAATACTCGACATCACAGTTCGTGAGGAAGTCCTCATATTTCCTCGCGGCCACAAAGAAACGCACCGCCCTCGAGCAAAGAACCAAAGGAGCAATACAGTGTTCGCACCACTTTCCGATGGCCACTTCACCTACTTCCCCAAGCCCGAGCTTGACGAGGTTCTTGCAACCATCGACCGCCGCCCTGTCGCTGCCGGCTACCTCATCGATGGCGATGTCATCACCTCCAACATGGATGCCGCCCGCTACAGCTGGCTGGTCTAAAAGGGCGCAGACCTGGAAAATTCTGACTTTCTTTTCAAAATCAAAGACAGTACAGGTTTTCAATGATTACGTTTTAGGGCATGAAACTTTCTCGAGCTTCTGCCCCGGAGTCCTCGGACACATCCCGCCCGGCTCCGACATCGATGTCTCACCTGCCTGAAGCGCTGCCGCCACAGACGCCCCAGACAGCCCGCCCGCCACTAGCTACCGACACGCTGCTTAACTGCACTTCCCTTCCTGCAGTCGTCGTCGACCTCGCGGCGGTCGAAGCCAATGCCCGCGATATGCTCCGCCGTGCAAACGGGATGCCTATCCGCGTGGCCTCGAAATCGATTCGCATTCCACAGCTTATTTCGCACGTCCTGGCCTTCCCCGGTTTCCAGGGCGTGCTGGCATATTCACTGGCAGAGGCGCTGTACCTATTCCGAGAAGGCATTAGCGACGACATCGTCGTCGCCTACCCAACACTTGACGCCCGCGCTATCTCAGAGCTTGCCGACGATGATGCAGCGCGTGCCGCCATCTGCGTCATGGTTGACCGTCCCGAGCATCTGGAGGCGCTGGCGTCGTCGGCAAGCGAAAATGCGCCAATCCGCGTGTGCATGGACGTCGACGCATCCTTTCGCCCCCTCCCCGGCGTGCATATCGGTACGCTGCGCTCAAGCCTGTTCTCGCCGAAGCAGGCAGCGGCGTTTGCCAAGCAGATCATTGCCCACCCGGAGCTGCAGCTGGCCGGAATCATGATGTATGAGGGACACATTGCCGGAGTGGGCGATGCCGGAAACTCCCTGCGTGCGCGCGCAATTCGAGTGATGCAGGCCGTCTCAAAGAAGGAATTGGCAAAGCGCCGCGCGAAGGTTGTCGCTGCAGTCGAGAAAGTGGCGGGGCCGCTGGAGTTTGTCAACGGTGGTGGCACGGGGTCGCTGGAGTCGACGTGCGCCGAGGCCGCAGTCACCGAGGCAGCGGCGGGGTCGGGGTTCCTGGCACCAACCCTCTTCGATAACTATCGCGCATTCAATCTGCGCCCGGCGTCCTGGTTTGTGTTGCCGGCGACGCGACGCCCTAAGAAGAGCGTGGTCACGGTGTCCGGCGGTGGTCGAATTACCTCTGGACCGGCGGGAGCTGACCGGCTGCCAACCCCCTGGTACCCCACTGGCCTGCGCTACGCGGCAGAGGAAGGACCAGGTGAGGTGCAGACTCCGCTGCTCGGCAAGACCGCCGACGCAATTTCGCTGGGAGATCCCGTGTGGTTCCGCCACGCCAAGGCCGGCGAAATAGCCGAGCACACACAAGAAGTCATTGCAGTTCGAGATGGCGCCATCATCGCCCACTGGCCCACGTACCGAGGAAAGGGATTGATCTTCACATGAGCAATTCACGCAACAACGCCCGCTTCACAGTCTCTACAGTTGAGTCCCGCGTACCACGCGTACGTCGGCGTGCGCAGGCAAAAGCCGTCGCCAACTCTCATTGGAGCAATTGGGCGCACACGCAATCGTGCACCCCGTCCTACACTCATCAGCCGCACGATGATGAGGGCGTTATCTCGGTAATTAAAGCGGCGAAGACCGAAGGAACTACGGTGCGCCCGCTAGGGGCCGGTCATTCTTTTACTTCCGTGGCCACCACCGATGGGCACCGCATTCAACTCGACCGCTGCTCTGGTCTGGTCGAACTCGACGCCGCCAACCAGACCGCCACGCTGCGTGCCGGCACTCGCCTGCGCGACACTCCAGGTATTCTGCGCCCGCTCGGTTGGGCACTTCCCAACCAGGGCGATGTCGATCCGCAGTCGCTGGCCGGTGCTATCTCTACTGGCACACACGGCACCGGGCTTGGATTCACCGGCTTCGCAGGCACCGTGAAAGGATTCAAGATTGTCACCGCGGATGGCGTCGTCAGGCACTGCCATCCGGACGCTGAGGGAATCGACGGCGAGCTCTACCGCCTCGGACGGCTGGGACTGGGTGTCTTCGGCGTGCTTACGGAGGTCACGATGTCCGTCGTGCCAGCGTTTGATCTGCACGCCGACGAGCACCGCGAAGAGTTTGATTCCCTGCGCAAGAGTTTCGCCGAGCGCTGCAAAGAAGCTGACCACCTGGAGTTTTTCTGGTTCCCGGGACAGCGCGAGACGCTGGTCAAGCACAATACTCGCATTGAACCGCAGCGCCACCGCCGCCCGAGCCGCAATAGCCTGAAGCAGCGCCTGGGCAGCGCGCGTACGTATCTTAACGACGAAGTCGTCAACAACATGGGACTCTTGGCGTGCTGCGAGATTGCTAAGGCCATTCCCGCTACGACCGATACCATCAACCGGATTGCCACCAACACCGTGCCAGAGCGCAGCTACTCCAATGAGGCGCACAAGGTCTTTGTCTCGCCGCGCCGAGTGCGTTTTTCCGAGATGGAGTACTCCGTCCCGCTCGAGGCCGCTTCCGATGTCCTCGGGGAAATCCGCGACGCGATTGCCCGCAAGAGGATGAAAGTCTCCTTCCCCATCGAGGTGCGCTCCGCGAAAGCCGATGATGTGGCCCTATCCACTGCGTACGGTCGCGACAGTGCCTACATCGCCATCCACCGCTACTGGAAGGAAAATTATCGAGAGTACTTCAACCTCATCGAGCCGATTTTCAAGGCCCACGAAGGTCGCCCGCACTGGGGCAAATTGCACACGCTTCGCGCGGAGGATTTCGCGGAACGTTATCCGCTGTTCGGCGAGGTCCAGGCACTACGGGAAAAGGTCGACCCGCAGGGAATCTTCCTCAACGAGCACCTGCGCGAACTTTTCTGCTAATTATCTGCCGGCTTTACGACGTCCCGGGTAACCGCCCCATCCGCCTGGTCAGCGGCATCGTCGGAAACCGCGGCCGGTTCAACACCGGCCTTGCGGAGTTCCCGGCGAACCCGACGCTGCCGGAGCATCTTCAAGATGAGGTCGCAGATGAACAGCGCGACGGCACCCCAGATGATGAAGAACCCGATCCAGCGCTCCGGTTCGAGCTGCTCGCCCAGCACAGTGACTGCCAGGGTGATTTGGAGAACCGGAGTGAGGTACTGCATCAGACCCAAGGTGGCCAGCGGCAGGCGTTTGGCACCTTCGCCGAAGAGCAGCAACGGAATGGCGGTAGCAACACCGGCGCTCATCATGAGCAGCGTGTGGCCTGTTCCTTCGGAGCTAAACGTGCTCTGCCCGTTGTAGGTCAACCAGAGGATGTAGGCCAGAGCAATCGGTGTGATTACGGCGGACTCGGCCGTCAGCGAAGCTGCGGAGGAAAGCGATACCCGCTTCTTCATTAGTCCGTAAAAACCGAAACTGAACGCCAGCGCCAGCGCACCCAACGGCGGATGTCCCACACCAATTGTGAGAACAATGACCGCAATGGTTGCCAGGATGACACTGCCGAGCTGCAACCGCGAGATGCTTTCACGGAAGAAAATCATCGCCAACAAAACGCTGACCAGCGGGTTGATGAAGTAGCCGAGCGCGGCCTCCGCCACCTGCCCATTGTTGACCAGGTAGACGTACACACCCCAGTTGACGGAGATCAACAGTGCGGCAATAAAAATAGTGCCCCAGGTCTTGGCACTCGCGGCCTTCAGCTCTGGCCATGCGCGCATGAAGCTGAGGGCAATGACCATAAAGACAAGGGTCCAGACGAATCGGTGCGCCAAAATCTCTACGGCCCCTGCTGGTTCCAGCAAGGGGAAATAGAGCGGAAACAGCGCCCACAAAAGGTACGCACCGAATGCCTGAATCACTGTTGACTGACTCCTTTTCGTTCTTGTTGAAACTGACTGCGTACTGGCGGCAGAGTTCTAGCCGCTTCATCCTAGTCGTTTGGATTTAGGACACTTAGTTCTGGTTTCTATTAGTTCTGGCCGCTTAGTTCTGGCTCAGCCCTGGCGCAAAGAGCGGATCTTTATCCGTGAAGCCGGAACTCAGCACCGGGCGAATACCAAAGCGGCCACGCGCCGCATCTGATGGCAGCGCCTCGACAGCTTTCACATCGGGCATTTTCTTGACATCCATCAACGATTCAGCGTCACCATAGACCAGTAAACCGTTGAAGCCGAGCCGTTCGTCGTCAATCGCGACGTCCGCGTAAGCAGCCGCTAACTCCAGCTGATCTTGCAGCAGCTTTTCTTCGCTAGCTGTTTTACTCGGCTGCGGCAAATACCGGGTGCTCACACCGCCGATGATTGCAGTCGATACTCGCAGAGAGGGCTCTTTTTCATAGACCTGTGCCGCTTCTTGCGCATCAAGCAGCCGATCAAAAGTCACCATCGCCCAGAACTTCGGGTCCTCCACGACTGGCTGGCCTGTCTTTAGCCGGTGGTCCTCTTTCTTCATATTCTCGAGGGACTTGTCGGCACGCTCTACGTACTGCTCGGTTGCTTCCCACGGGTCCGGGCCGAGCGCATCGCCGTTGAGGTTCTGCGGCTTGCTTACCCGATCGGAGGTCGAAGCGACTGCTAACACAATCACCAATACGACAACACAGAAACCAGAGATTAGTGCCATCACTGGCGAAATACTGCCGTCACCAGTGCTTTTCGCACGAGTTTCACGGCGTGGTGGGGTCTTGGATCCCGATGGGGTCTGCGTCATGCGCTCTGCCTCAAAACTTCCAATGCGTGGTTCAAATCATCTGGGTATGGACATTCGATTTCCATCCAGCGACCATCTGCCGGATGGTGGAAACCAAGCGAGACCGCGTGAAGCCACTGGCGGTTGAGCCCCAGCCGCTTGGCCAATGCCGGATCAGAACCGTACATGGGATCGCCGCAGCATGGGTGATTCAGCGCAGAGAAGTGCACGCGAATCTGGTGCGTACGCCCAGTTTCTAGATTCACCTTCAGCAGCGTTGCTGGGGCGAAGGCCTCAAGCGTTTCGTAGTGCGTCACAGCATGCTTGCCATCCTGGCGGACGGCAAAGCGCCAACCCGCCGACGGATGACGGCCAATCGGCGCATCAATTGTCCCGGACAGCGGATCCGGATGCCCCTGAACCAGAGCGTGATAGGTCTTGGACACCTCACGGTTTTTGAACGCCCGCTTGAGCACGGAGTAGCCCCGTTCGGAGCAGGCGACAACCATCACGCCAGAGGTGCCAACATCGAGGCGATGCACGATGCCTTTTCGCTCGGGCGGACCGGAGGTAGAAATGCGGAAACCAGCAGCCGCCAGTCCGCCGATAACCGTTGGGCCTTCCCAACCGACTGACGGATGTGCGGCCACACCGACAGGCTTGTGAACAGCCACCAAATCGGAGTCGTGGTAGAGCACGTCCATGCCCTCGACGAGTTCCTCTTTGGGAACCAATGGCTTTTCCACCGGCGGCAACAACACAGAGAGGAAAGCGTTTTCTTCCAATCGGTCGGACTTGCCAACGCTCACGCCATCGACCGTGATGTCCCCAGCCGCTGCCAAATCAGCCACCGCTGTGCGCGAGAGCCCCAACAACTTAGCCACACCGGCGTCTACCCGCATACCAGCCAAGCCCGGTGGAACGGGCATCTGCCGGGTTTCTCGGTCGGGCTGGTGCGCTCCCCCGAGTGCTGCACCACCATTTACTGCATTGTCGTTCACTGCTGTCCTCCCTCCGCCGACTGCTTCTGATCCTGCTGAGCAGATTTCTTCTCCGCTGCAATCTGATCAGCGAAGAGATCCGGCTCCTTGGAAAAAACCATCCAGATAACGAGGATAATAACGCCCACAGTAATCGCGGAGTCCGCGATATTAAATACGGCAAAACCCTTAACCGACAGGAAATCGACGACGTGGCCGACGTAGAAACCGGGTTCCCGAAACAGCCTATCGATGAGGTTGCCCAGCGCACCACCAGCAATAAGCCCCGCTGCAGTCGCCGATATAGGACTGCGCAGCCAATGGGAAAAGCACATCACAGCCAGGATGTAAACCAGCTGCAACGTGGTAAAAACCCAGGTGGCGTTCGTGCCAAAGGAAAAGGCTGCACCGGGGTTAAAAACGAGCCGCAACTCGAAGAGATCGCCAATGACCTGCACCGCAGGACGGCCATCGAGAGTCTTCAAAGCGATAATCTTGGTCAGCTGATCAATGATCGCAACTGACACAATAACCGCAGCGAGAATCCCCCGCCGCGGGAAATATGTCCTCGTTTCCTTCTTAGTCACTGTCCCATAATGGCCTAACAAACCCATATTCAGCCAACTGACACCGCCCGGGTGGTTCATATCCACCACGAAACCGGTACGCTAACCGGTGTGACTCGACGTTTCCAATCTCAGTTTGTTCCGGCCTCCTCTGCTTTACGACGTGCAGGAGGCACCACCTCCTCGTGGTTCCGTCGACCTAGCCGCAGCGACCAGCCTGGTCACACCAAGCGTGGCCTGCTGGCGAGGGTCGGCACCGCTGTTGTTGCCGCTACCACTGTGGTGTCATTGGCCGCGTGCTCGTCGGAAAGCTCGGTGGAAACGCAACCCGTGGACGTTGCACAACCCAAGGTCGAATTGACCAGTGCTGGTAGCGGTGAGCTGGCGAGCGTGCGCTGGAAGGACGACGGTGCAGAGCAGGAGTCGACCGTGGCGGTGACGCAGGGCTTCGCGCAGCGTGGCGGAAACGCCGATAGCGACCAGACGTTCCCGGACACCCGCCTGGAAATCCCCCTGACCAGCACTGTTACCAGCGATAACGATACTCGTGTGGTGACGTCAGAGGTGGGTAAACCCCACGGCTCCAACGATGAGCTGAATGAGGATATCGCTACCGCACAGGGCTTTATCTCTGATTGGTCAACAACAGCCACTGGTGAGGTCAAGGAACTCAAGCTGGGAGCGCCGGAGAAGGCGACCGACACCGCTCGCGCTGGTGTGGAGATGGCGCTGCAGCAGCTGCATTCCGTACCTATCGTCTTCCCTTCCGAGGACATCGGAAAGGATGCGACCTGGACGGTCGAAAGCGAGGTCGAAGGCCAGACCACGATGACGCAGAAGGTGACCTATACCCTGCTCAGCCGTGCGGGCGACATTGTTAATTTGAAGGTCGATGTCAAGCAGGTGCCGACCGTCACGGAGTTGGACACTGGCGGAGAGGGTGCACTGAAGGTTGTCGAGGCCACGACTGACATGCTTGCCGACCGCGTCACCATCGACCTGACTAAGCCCCTTCCGATGAAGGGCAACATCGACTTTGTGACCTCCGTGACCTACGGCGACGGCAACTCCGATGTGCGCATCACTCAGCAGACGCACCGCGGGCTGGAGTTTAAGGACGGCAGCGAGTCGAAGAAGTAGCCCAGAGCCCAGAAGAAATAGCTCTGGCCAGCGCAAGGTTAGAAGACGAGAAAGTGTCTAGGTTTATGTCACTTTTCTTCCCAAAAAATGGGCGGAACTGTCATAAACCTAGACACTTTCTTTTGTCTGCCCCAGTGCACCCGACCGGGCTAGGCTGTGATGCCTGGGCCAACGGCACCTAAGCCGGTGGAGGTGGAGGAGGCGCGTCCTCCGCCGGAGCCGGAGCTGGCGGTGGCGGGACCTCCTCAGCCGGCGGTTCAGGCGCGGGTGGCGGAACTTCCTCAGCGGGTGGTTCGGGCGCCGGAGCCGGGGCTGGCTCCTCGACCGGTGCTGGGGCCTCCTCAACCGGAGCCTCTTCAACTGGGGCTTCTTCCTCCGGCTCAGGTGGCGGCGGAGGGGTTTCGCCCGGCGCGAGGCAGAACCCAGGCTTGTGCTCCGGATCAAGCGTCGATGCCAGGTTGCAGGCCCATTCCTTGCTCAGCATCCAACGGCCATCCCTGTAAATGAAGTCCACCTGATCCACGAGCATCGGATCTTCCTCCGGGCGGAGGATATTGACACCGGCTACGGCCTGCTTCGTCGTGAAGCCGGGCGTAATCGGATCAATGACATCAAAGCTGATTTCCTGCTCATTGGCACTATTGGTGACAATGTCGAAGAAATCGCCGGCAGTATCGCCGTCCTCAATGGTCAGCGCCTTTTCCTCGATAGGTAAATCGGGGTTGATAAGGCGTGCGAGGACGTCGTTAAGCTCTGCGCGCGTCGGCAGCATGATGACGGGTTCCGCCGAGCTGGATGTCTTCGATTCAGTCGTCGGCGCTGCAGTATTGCCACCACCGCAGGCAGCTAGCCCAAGTGCGCTGACCGAGACCATCGCCGCTACTGTCACACCACGCGCTGTGCGCCAACGCATTCCGCTAACGCGCTGGTTGCAGGGGACTTTCATATGTGCACTACTCCAATAAAATCTGCATGAAGATTCGCTGGCTTCACGCCTTCCATAATCCTACACAAGGCCAAAACATCGCCTGGGTAAGATGGTGGACATGTCGACTCAGGATCATTCCCCGGCTAGCTCGACCTCGTCTAGCACGGCCTCCCCTCGCCGAATCGTTGTCATCACCACCGGCGGCACCATCGCCTGCACCACAGATCGCAGCGGTGCGCTAACCCCGACCATCTCGGGCACGGAGCTCGTCGCAGCGGTCGCGCAGCGTTATCCAGAGGGCATGTTAGAGCTGGAAGTTCGTGAGCTCGGGATGCTGGACTCGTCGAATCTCGCGTTCACCGACGTTGACCGTGTTCTCGCCGCTATTCACGAAGTGCTTGATGACGACTCCGTGGACGGTGTCGTCGTAACTCATGGCACGGACACGATGGAGGAAACGGCCATGGCTGCCGATATTTTCCATGCTGACTCGCGTCCGGTTGTCTTTACTGGTGCACAACTTCCCTATGATCATCCGGAAACCGACGGACCGGGGAACCTCTTTGAGGCCGTGACCATTGCTTCCGATGCCTCTGCGCAGGGAATTGGCGTTCTTATTGTCTTTGGCCACGCAGTCTTGCCGGTACGAGGTGCGACGAAGTGGCACACAACCGATCCTTTGGCTTTTGCCACTAATGCACCGGAGGAGCCGGTTCGTCCAGATCCGCTGCCTCTGGCGGCTTTGGCGGGCTCGAAGGTAGAGATTATCCCCGCCTACTTGGGTGCAGATGGATCACTGCTGGATTCGGCAGTCGCCGCCGGTGCACGCGGCATTGTCGTAGAAGGCCTGGGGTCGGGCAATGTCTCCGATGAGTTTGCCGCTGCCATTGCCCGGGCCATTGCCGCTGATGTGACCGTCGTGATGGCAACGCGCGTCCCACGTGGTGATGTCCACGCCGCCTACGGCGGTGCCGGTGGCGGTGCGACGCTGGCTCGGCACGGTGTGATTAGCGCTGGTTGCGTGCATGCACCGCAGGCGCGCATCATTCTCGCCGCCGCGCTGGCTGCGAATGTGCATCCGCAGACGCTGTTCTAATTCACGCCTCGATGATGCGGATGATTTTCGCCGGGTTTCCAGCCACGACTACGCCCGCGGGAACGTCCTTAGTCACCACGGCACCCGCGGCGACCACGGAATTGTCGCCGACGTGTACACCGCCCAGGATGATGGCTCCGCCACCGATCCAGGCATTGCGTCCGATGATGATTTCATCTCCAGACTCTAGATAAGCGGCGCGGGCCTCAGCTCCCAGTGGGTGTACTGGTGGAAGAAGCTGCACGTTGGGCCCGAGCTGCGCGTAGTCGCAGATTGTCACCTTCACCACGTCAAGTGCGGTGAGCCCAAAGTTGATGAAAACGTTGTCGCCGATGTGGATGTTATCGCCGTAGTCCAGGTAAATGGGCGGGCGAACGGTGCTGCTCTCTCCGAAAGACCCCAATGCCGGTGCCAGCACTTGCTGTGCTGCCTGCTGGTTTTCGCGGAACGCGACCTCAAATTCAGCAGCCACCTGGCCAATTCGCACGTTCAGAGCCTGCGATTCCGGATGGTCCGCGATATACCACTGACCGTTTAACATGCGCTGGCGGTTATCCAGACCGTCGTCGGGAAGTGTGGTCGACGGATTCGGATCTCGATCGGTGTTGCGCAACGAGGCGCGGCGAGCTGCCTCGAGCTCTGCAATGCGGGATTCGGTAGTCATAGTGCCCCAATTTACGGACAGCGCATAAACAGAGCGCCGCGAACGGCATCGAGGCAGGCAACCGCATCACGCATCCGCGTCGGGGCCGAGTTCGTCTTCGCTTTCCCGCTCAGGTTGCGGCAAGTCGAGAGCTGCTGCTTCGTCGGATGCCAGCCACTCCGGCCAGTCCAAACTGCACACCGCAGAGCACGGGCGCAGCTCCGGGTCGTCTTCCTTCAGCGTGATCATGCGCCCGGGGCCGCTGGTGCGGCTTTCAAAGCGGACAGTCACAATCCCGTGGCCCGACCCCTGCACCCAACCATGTCCATACTCGCTGTGGTGTACGTCCGAGGTGGGTGCCCACTTGGAGTCGGAAAGCCGAACGGTCGGCAACGCACCGGTTCCAGATAGCTCGACCAGGCCGGCGGGAGCGTCGGAAAGCGCAGGTGCTGGCACTCGATCTTCGACGGTGATTGCGCGGTCGAGCTCAGGAAACAGGACTTCTTGTATGTGCGAATCCAGCCCGGAGAAACCGACGCCCACCAATCGCACTGGGCCGACCTCCGCGGGCGTGAACGCGATTCGGTGCGCCACCGCCATGAGGGTGTCGAAATCCTGTGTGGCGTAGGCGAGCGTCTCAGATCGGGTATGGATGCTCAGGTCAGACAGACGCACCTTGCAAGTGATGGTGCGAGCACCACGGCCATCTTTTTTGAGCCGTCGAAATGCGGACTCACCTGCGCGATCGACGGCGGTGTGGAGCTGGGCCTGCGACTCCAAATCCTCAGGATAGGTGTACTCCGCCGATACAGACTTGGCGACATCGCGCTCCTTAACCGGCCGATCGTCCGTCCCCTGCGCCAGCTGCCACAGCATCACACCGGTTTTGGATGTCAGCGAAACCTCGACATCGCGCTGGGACATGGCGGCAAAATCACCGATCGTCTCCACGCCCAGCGTGTGCAGTTTCGCAGCGGTGACAGGGCCAATACCCCAGAGCTTCTCTACCGGCAATGGGTGTAGAAGCTCGTGATTGCGTGCGGGGTCCAGCACGTACACGCCATCGGGTTTCGCCAGGC
Organism: Corynebacterium sp. HMSC064H12; assembly: GCF_001809925.1. Taxonomy (NCBI): domain Bacteria; kingdom Bacillati; phylum Actinomycetota; class Actinomycetes; order Mycobacteriales; family Corynebacteriaceae; genus Corynebacterium; species Corynebacterium sp. HMSC064H12. The sequence continues at coordinate 85,758 of NZ_KV799321.1, forward strand.
CGGAAGCAATTTTCGCGAACTGCTTGCCCGCGCCCGCGCCTATCGACGAGGCCAAGCCGGTCTCCCGCCGGATATCTGTCCGCAGCTGCTCCGCCCAGGCAATGACCTGCTCCTTCGAGGCTCCCTGAAGCTCTTCGGGTTCCATGAAAGCCTCGTCGACGCTGAGCTGCTCGACCACGGGCACGCGCTCGCGGATTACAGAGAACACGCGGCGCGACACCGGCCCGTAGATGCCCTTGCGCGCGCTGACCGTCACTGCGGTCGGTGGCATGAGACGACGTGCGCGAGCCATCGGCATAGCCGAGTGCGCGCCGTACGCGCGGGCCTCATAGGAGGCACCGGCGACCACACCTCGACCGCCCAGTCCGCCGACGAGGACTGGCCGCCCGCGCAGAGTCGGGCGGGTGAGCTGCTCGACGGACGCGAAGAACGCGTCCATGTCGATGTGCAGAACCCACCGCCCGGAAGTCGGCATAGAGATTACTCTCCCCTACTGCTTGGCAATATCCGCCGAGCAGCCGTCCGCCACGTCGTAGCTCAGCGACTCTCCGCCAGCGACGACCTCGAAAGCGGTTGCGAGAACCTCGCGGGCGATGAGGTCAGCGTGGCGGTTGGCCCACTCCTCACGCTCGGCCGGCACCTGCAACTTCACCGAAATGCGGTCGGTGACCTCAAGGCCAGCGTTCTTGCGGGCATCCTGCAGACCACGGATGCGGTCAGCGGCCCAACCGCGGGACTCCAGGTCCTCGTCGAGCTCAGTGTCGAGCACAACCAGGCCATTGACGCCGTCGACCTCAGCGGTGGAATCCGGCGAGATCGCGACCAGGTTGCGGGTGTACTCGCCCTCCTGCAGCGGAATGCCATCGGCGACAACCGCGCCGTCGACAACCTCATAGTTGCCAGACTTCACAGCCTTAATGACCTTCTGGACGTCCTTACCCAGGCGCGGACCGGCCACGCGAGCGTTGACGGAGACCTCGAATCGTCCCACCGAGTCCACGTCGGAGGTGAACTCCACCTTGTCGACGTTGACCTCGGAGGAAACGATGTCGGTGTACTCACGCAGACGCTCGGCATCCGGGAATGCCAGGGTCAGCTTCTTCAGCGGCAGGCGGTTACGCAGCTGGTTGGCCTTGCGGATGCGCGATGTTGCCGAGCAGACATTGCGGACAATATCCATGGACTCAACGAGTTCGTCATCGGTCGGCAGCTTGTCGACGTCCGGCCAATCCTCCAGGTGCACCGAGCGGCCGCCAGTGAGCGAGCGCCAGATGACCTCGGTGGCCATCGGCAGCAGCGGAGCAGCCACGCGGGTGAGAACCTCCAGCACCGTGTACAAGGTATTGAAGGCCTCTGGGTGCTTGACATCGCCGGCCCAGAAGCGGTCGCGGGAGCGACGCACGTACCAGTTGGTCAGTGCGTCACAGAACTGACGGACCTCATCGGTGGCAGCAGCAATGTCAGTGTTGTCCAGGCATTCAGTGACAGCACGGACGGTTGCTGCAAGCTTGGCCAGGATGTACTTGTCCAGGATGTTGTCGGAGTCTACCGACCACTCGGCCGGTTTGGAAGCGTAGAGCTGCAGGAACGAGTATGCGTTCCACATCGGGAGCAGCGCCTGGCGCACGCCCTCACGAATGCCCTGCTCGGTGACAATCAGGTTGCCGCCGCGCAGAATCGGGCTGGACATGAGGAACCAGCGCATGGCGTCGGAGCCGTCGCGGTCGAAGACCTCGTTGACGTCCGGGTAGTTGCGCTTGGACTTACTCATCTTGTTGCCGTCATCGCCCAACACGATGCCGTGGGCGACGACCTTCTTGAACGCCGGGCGGTCGAACAGTGCAACCGACAGGACGTGAAGCAGGTAGAACCAGCCGCGGGACTGGCCGATGTATTCCACAATGAAGTCGGCCGGTGCGTGGGACTCGAACCACTCCTTGTTCTCGAACGGGTAGTGGAACTGCGCAAACGGCATGGAACCGGAGTCGAACCAGACATCCAGGACATCCGGGACGCGGCGCATCATGGACTTACCTGTCGGGTCGTCCGGGTTCGGGCGCACCAGCTCGTCAATCTCCGGGCGGTGCAGTGTGGTCGGGCGAACGCCGAAGTCCGCCTCCAGCTCATCGAGGGAACCGTAGACGTCGACACGCGGGTACTCGTCGTTGTCGGAAACCCACACCGGAATAGGCGATCCCCAGTAGCGGGTACGGGAGATGTTCCAGTCACGTGCGCCCTCGAGCCACTTGCCGAACTGACCGTCGCGGACGTGCTCCGGCATCCACTCAATCTCGTTGTGGTTGAGCTCCACCATGCGCTCGCGGATCTTGGTAACGGACACAAACCAGCTCGGCAGTGCCATGTAGATCAGCGGCTCGCCCGAACGCCAGGAGTGCGGGTAGGAGTGCTCGATGGTGCGGTGCTGGACGACGCGGCCAGCGGCCTTCAGGTCACGGATGATGTCCTTGTTGGCGTCAAAGACCAACTTGCCCTGGTACTCCGGCACCTGTGAAGTGAACTTACCGTCCATGTCCACCGGAATGATGACATCAATGCCGTATTCATTACAGGTGTTCATATCGTCTTCACCGAAGGCCGGCGCCTGGTGGACCACACCAGTACCGTCCTCGGTGGTGACATAGTCCGCCACCATAATCTGGAAAGCGTTCGGGTGATCTGCGAAGTAGTCGAAGATCGGCTGATAGGTCAGGCCTTCCAGGTCAGCACCAGCGAAGGTAGCCACGACCTCGTGTTCCTTGCCCAATTCCTTGGCGTAGGCACCAATCAGTGCTTCTGCCAGCAGGAAGGTCTTACCTGCAAACTCCGGCACGGAGGAATCCTCGCCGACCTTAACTACGGCGTAGGTGACCTTCGGGTTCACGGCCAGACCAAGGTTGGACGGCAGCGTCCACGGCGTGGTGGTCCAAGCGATAGCCGCAGTGTCAGCGAGCACCGGGTTGTCCGCCAGCGTCTTCTCCGCTGCCGAGCCTGCCTTGGCGCCGGTGAACGGGAAGGTCACGGTCAGGGTCGGGTCCTGCCGCATCTTGTAGGAGTCATCCAGGCGGGTCTCCTGGTTGGACAGCGGGGTGTGCTCTGCCCAGGAGTACGGCAGCACGCGGAATCCCTGGTAGACCAGGCCCTTGTTGTAGAGCTCCTTGAAGGCCCAAATCACGGACTCCATGTAACTCATGTCCATGGTCTTGTATCCGCCGTCAAAATCAACCCAACGCGCTTGACGAGTGACATATTCCTTCCACTCGCCCGCGTACCGCAACACCGACTCAGCGCAGTACTTGTTGAAGTTAGCCAGACCCATTTCCTCGATCTGGCCCTTGTCCTTAATACCGAGCTGCTTCTCTGCCTCCAGCTCAGCCGGAAGACCGTGGCAGTCCCAGCCGAAGACGCGACCAACCTGGTAGCCACGCATGGTCTTGTAACGAGGGACGATGTCCTTGACGTAACCGGTCAGCAGGTGACCGTAGTGCGGTAGACCGTTGGCGAACGGCGGGCCATCATAAAAGACGTATTCGTCAGCACCATCACGCTGATCGATAGAGGCCTGGAAAGTGCTGTCCTTGCCCCAGTACTCCAGAACCTTTTCCTCCAGTTCCGGAAACTTCGGGCTGGAGGTGTACTTACCAAAGTCAGCAGTGCGCGGATACGCGCCACCTGCCGGAGTGGCCTCAGCAGAGGCATTTACATCGTTCGAATTAGACACCGCTTCTACGTCACTTCCGTGGTCGAACATCATTAATACTCACCACGGGGACGCATGCCTAGCCCCTTCAGCGTTGTTACTGGTGACGCTGAAAAGGAGTCTCGCGCGGTACCACCCCGCTTGGCATCACGCTTTACGACGGTTCTTGCGAACAAGAACCATGCGGCTTCACGCGATAGCCCGCTTATTTAATAAGGCTTTGTAACGGTGCCAAACCGTTCGGTTCTACTGGGCCCATTTTCTACTGGACTGTTCTTCCGAAACGCTCCCCGGTGATGGCCGGCTCATTGCGCGTATGGGTGTCAGTATAGCAGTGTCTCAGGCAACTACTACAACCCTGACCGGAACAAAGAATGCGATTGGTTCGCAGGGAAAGATAGCAAAAACCACCGCGCTCTGCCTCCCCTCCCTGGGGAGCCGAGCGTGGTGGTTTTCTACGTGTTGGCTACGTAATTAGTTGTTGTAGCCGTCGGCCGGGGCAGCCGACTCGCGAGAGTTCAGGTCGTCGAGCTGGGACTCCAGGAAGGTCTTCAGGCGAGTGCGGTACTCGCGCTCGAAGATGTGCAGCTCCTCGATGCGCCCCTCCAGAGCGGTCTGCTGCTCCTTGACGGTGGTCATGATCTCGTGGTGCTTGCGCTCTGCATCGTCCTGCAGCGCGGTTGCCTTCTGCTGCGCTGCGGTGATGGTGGCGTTAGAGCGAGCGTCTGCGTCGCTGATCATCTGCTCGCTGCGCTGGCGAGCGTCAGTGAGGGTCGACTCAGACTCGTTACGGGCATCAGCCAACAGCTGCTCACTGCGCTTCTTGGCATCAGCCAAAGTTGCTTCTGCCTCATTGCGAGCGTTGGTGATAGTGCGCTCGGCCTCTTCATTGGCCTCTGCCACGGTGCGGTCAGCGTTTTCACGAGCCTCGGTGACAAGCTTGTTGGCCTCAGCGTCGGCGTCAGTGGTGACGCGATCAGCGGTGTCCTGAGCAGCCTGCAGGATACGAGCAGCGCGGAGGCTAACTTCCTGCGACTCGGTGCCGGTGCTTGCTGCAACTGCCTGCGGCTGCTCCGCAGCTGCGGAGGAAGCCTGCTGTGCAGAAGCCTCTGCCTCAGAAGCACGCTTCTCAAGAGCATCCAGACGATCCTGGTAGTGAGCCTCAATCTCCTGCTGCTGAGCGCTCAGGCGCTCGTTGTACTCAGCGCGCAGCTCCTGCTCAATTTCCTTGCGCAGCTTGTCCTCATCGACAGCCGGCGCCGCAGCGGCAGCACCGGAAGCAGCGTAGTCTGCGCCGCCACCCTGCTCTAGCTGACCCTCAAGGTCCTCAACCCGCTGGCGCAGCTCAGCGTTTTCATCCTGGAGCTCACCCAGTGCGTCCTCTACGAGGTCGAGGAACTGATCGACCTCGTCCTCGTTGTAACCACGCTTGCCAATCGGAGGCTTGCTGAAAGCCACATTATGCACATCAGCCGGAGTCAACGGCATGGTGAGTTCCCCTAACACTTTGAGCGGACAGTTCTTAAGAAATCTTAAGAGAATTATTTCCAGTAGTACTGTTTACCCGGCCAATCCTACCTGCTCTAGTCACAGTCCTCACCCCATTTATTTTGGGCAGGACTCTATCCCCCACGTTCTAACCAATGGCAAAGTTCTAGTAAAACGTTAAACCTCGCCCTTACCCTGCACCTTTAGCCACAGAACTTTACCCCCGACACAATAAAAACCCATTGGGGATTACATTCCCCAACGGGTTCCTATTGTTGCCCCCGATTAACACCCCCGGCGGCAATTCAATGCCCGAGAACATCGCATTCGGGACAGTCAAAACAACACAGCTCCACCGAAATCCACATTGTGGATCCCAAGCAAACAGTTAGCGATATTTACGCCACCGCGCCGAGAGCTACCTGCAGCACCATTCGCAGAATCATAAGGATGAAGAACAAAACAAGCACAGACATGTCCACCATCACGTTGCCCATCGGCATAGGCGGGATGAGTCGGCGCAACAGCTTCACCGGCGGGTCGGTAATGACAAAAACAACTTCGCCAATCGACGAAAACACCCTGCCTGGTCGCCAAGAGCGAGAAAATGACTGAATCATTTCAATCACAATGCGAGCCAACAGCAGATAGGTGAAAAGCTTCAGCAGGATTAGCAGAACTAGCAGTAGTGAAGACACGAATAAACAGTCTAGCTAATTAATCGAAATACGAAACACTAACAAGCCATGCGAGCCGGCTGACTAGCCGGACATCCGGTCGAACTGGCCCTCGTTGACATCGCAGCCATGCGGGTACAGGGTGAACACGGAGCCGTCAGCCTTGATTCGACCGCGCAGACCGAAAACCAGTCCAGCAACGAAGTCGACGTAGCGCTTAGCCTCAGATGGGTCAAGCTCACTCAGATCGAAGGTGACAATGTCACCGTCGCGGAAGTGCGAACCGATGTCCGGAGCCTTGGAGTACTTGTCCTGGAAACCACTTTCCGGCTTGATGAAGACCTGCTCCGGTTCCTTGGTCTCAGCAACGGAGTGCAGGTTGCCGTAGCGGTAGTCCTCCTCGCGGGAGTTCACACTTGCAGTCTCACGTGGAGCCTCTTCGCGCAGCTCGTAGCGGTGGCGCTCCGCACGACGCGAGTCGGCATAGGAGTCATCAAAACGCTCCTCGTCACGGCGGTCAAACTCGTCGTAGTGCTCGTCGTAAGCCGCGTCATCAGTCGGGGTAAGACCGAAAAAATTTGAAACCCCACGGAAGAAATCAGCCATCTTCTGCTACGTCCTTCTTAGTGTGCGAATTTAAGTCTGTGCTACCCACAACCTACCGGCTGGGTTGGCAATATCGCATAGACACGCGCAAATTTGGCGCGCCAAAATTACAACTTTGAAACTTAGCCCTGCTCAGGCAGGATTACGATGCCCGCCTGCCGGCCAGTCTTCCCCTCCCGCCGGTAGGAAAAGTACTGCTCATTGTCAATAGTGCAGCTGGGCTCGACATTGACATGCCGTACACCGAGGTCATAGAGCTGACGCATCAGGCCGGCGCGCACGTCGACACCGGCAGTCCCCTGCTTCGTTCGCATCTTCGCTCCGGGCAAATGCTTATCGACGTCATCGGCCATCGACTCAGGCACCTCGTAATTGTGGCCAGAAGCCGCCGCACCGAGAAGCGCATGGATATTCTCGGGCGTGGCACCGAGCTCAATCATCTTCTCGACAGATTTACGAACAATTCCGTTGCGGGCACCGGTCCGCCCTGCGTGTACCGCAGCGGCGACACCCGCATAATCGTCGGAAAGCAAGACGGGAACGCAATCGGCAACGAGCACTACCAGCGCGAGACCCGGCGTGGTCGTGACGATGGCGTCGGTAGCCGAGACAGGCTCAGTTTGTGGTTCGTTGACGACGGTGACCGTGTTGGTGTGAAGCTGCTCCATGTAGACGAAGCGGGCACGGTCGATTCCCAGAGAATCGGCCAAGCGCTGGCGGTTGCGTTCGACTGCGGACGGGTCATCGCCGACATGATCTCCAAGATTGAAGGAATCATATGGTGGCAGCGAAAACCCGCCGCGCCGATTCGTCAGAATTTTTCGGCTGCGGCGGGATTCAGTCATGATTTCTTAGAAGCCCCACTCCGGCAGGTCACTGGAAGCCTGGTAGCCGCCACGACGGTCGTCGCGGTCATCGCGGTGAGCACCACGGTAGTTGCGGTTTTCCTGCGTACGCGGTGTCGGGTTATCGGTGAACAGACCACCGCTGTTCGGGTTGGTGCGCGGGACAAAGCGGTCGCGATCCTCACGCTCGCGCGGCTGTGCGACCGGGCGCTCTTCCTCCACACGCGGGGCCGGAGCGCCGAGGTTGTCACCGCCCGGCAGTGCGCTGCCCTGTCGCGGTGCCTGCTCAGCGGCCGGACGCGCCTCGGCATCCTGTGCAGCCGGACGTGCAGCGGCACCTGCAGCTGGCTTGTCCAGCGGGTTGCCGTTACCCTGCTCAAAACCGGTAGCAATCACAGTGACGCGAACTTCGTCACCGAGGTTGTCGTCGATAATGGTACCGAAGATGATGTTGGCATCCGGATCAGCCTTTTCCTCCACGATGGACGCGGCGGCGTTGACCTCCATCAGGCCGAGATCGGAGCCACCGGCGACGGAAATAAGCACACCCTGTGCACCATCCATGGTGGACTCCAGCAGCGGGGAGTTAATGGCCTGAGTCGCGGCATTCATCACACGGTCGTCGCCGCGTGCGGAGCCAACGCCCATCAGAGCCGAGCCAGCCTCAGCCATTACCGAGCGGACGTCGGCGAAGTCGACGTTAATCATGCCCGGAATGGTAATCAGGTCAGTAATACCCTGGACACCGTTGTAAAGAATCTCGTCGGCAAAGCGGAACGCGTCCATCATGGACAGATCCTGCTCACCAATCTGCAGCAGACGCTGGTTCGGAATGGTGATAAGGGTGTCACAGACCTCCTTGAGGGTTTCAATGCCCTCAGCGGCCTGGCGCGCACGGCGCTTGCCCTCGAAGTCGAACGGCTTGGTTACCACGCCGACGGTCAGGGCACCGGACTTCTTGGCGATGCTCGCGACAACCGGAGCTGCACCGGTACCGGTTCCACCGCCCTCACCTGCGGTAACGAAGACCATGTCGGCGCCCTTGAGGGTCTCTTCAATCTCGTCCTTGTGGTCTTCCGCGGAAGTGCGGCCAACCTCGGGGTTAGCGCCAGCTCCCAGACCACGAGTTGCCTCACGCCCAATGTCGAGCTTGACATCAGCGTCGGAGAACATCAGGGCCTGCGAGTCGGTGTTGACTGCGATAAATTCGACACCCTTCAGCCCCTCCTCGATCATGCGGTTGACAGCATTGACGCCACCGCCGCCGACACCGACGACTTTGATAACGGCGAGGTAGTTATTCGGGGAGGTCATTGCGCGTTTCTCGCCCTTTCCTATAGGTCCTAAATAATTTCATCTAGCCACGTTGCACATGGGCCGCACGACAGCATTGGCACCGCCGGGCAGTACAGCTCTCCATGACACCGCACGGAAGAAGTGCATCATGGCCGAAAAGCTGTTGACCCCATTGTGGTCGAAAACTGCAAATAATTCAGCGACCTTTTAGCGCGTGTCGCTACCTTAAACCTGCACTTGAGGGATAGTGTTTAGCCACAGAAATCACTCCAGACACCACCATTCTCTACTCTCCCTTAGCAGCGGGTAGTCGGGGGTTGGAGACATTCCAAATCTTCTCGCCACGGTTCAGCACAATCTCCGTCGCGCGTGCCTTTTCTGCCGCATTATCCGAGGACCCGAAGTACACCTCGTATCCATCGGTCAGAAATAGCTTGATCTCTGCCTCGGAAGGAGCGCTAATCCGCTCCACACGGTGTGCAACGGGCTCTGGCAACGCCTTGACGACGTTCAAAACCGCCTTGATAACGCGCGGTTCGGGGTCAACTTTGCCGTCTGTTGGCTCATCCACACGAGGTGCATCAACAACCTCGATGACACCCGCCGGCGGGGCTGCCGTGACGAACTCCTGACCATTTGCGGAAAACAGATGCTCTCCGTCAGTGGCACGGACAAACACCACCGGGGTGAATTCTCGTACCGAAATAGTCACGCCCTGCGGCCACGAACGACTGACAGTCACGCTATCGACCCACGGCTGCCCCGCCACGGAGCGCGCTGAGGCATCCGTGTCCAAGCGAATGAGCTTTTGATTCTCGGAGATACCACTGGCCTCGACAATCGCGTCTTTATCCCCGTGGACGACGCCCTCAACATCGATGTTTTTCACAACCAGCCACGGCGAAAACCACACCACCGCTGCAACGATGGCGATAATCGCGACCAGGCCACCGCCGACGAGCCAGCCGCGTCGCGGGGCGCGCGCTGAACGCCGACGCCGCGACGCTGTTGCGCCCCGGCCTGCACCGTCGGTCTGCTGAGATTGCTTTCGGCTGGTTTTCACAGTGCTACGACTCCACCTGTTCGTCGTTGTCTCCGCTGAGCTCGCGCACGATTTCGTCGGCAAGCATCGTCACAGAGCCAGCGCCGATGGTCAGGATGACGTCGTGCGGTTCGGCGATTTCGCGAACGCGAGCCGGGACGCTGGTGAAATGCGGCTCATACGTCACAGGGATGGTCATTTTGTTGGCAATGAGCGCGCCGTCGACGCCCGGCAGTGGCTCCTCGCGGGCGCCGAAGACATCGAGCAATACGGCCTTGTCCGCCAGAGACAGGGCGGCAGCGAACTCGTCGGCAAAGTTGCGAGTACGCGAGTACAAGTGAGGCTGGAACACAGCGATGACCTTGCCACGACCGGCCTCGGTGACCAACTCCCGAGCTGCGCCGAGAACTGCGGAGACCTCGGTCGGGTGATGCGCGTAGTCGTCGTAGATACGAGCGCCAACAAATGGCCCCTCGCCGATACTGCCGTGGTAGTCAAAGCGGCGACGGACACCGGTGAATTCACCGAGACCGCGCGCCATACGCCCCAAATCTGCCCCGACGCAGTCGCCACCGACCATTGCAGCCAGCGCGTTGAGCGCCATGTGACGGCCGGGCTGATGAAGTTCAAACCTCACCGATGTCGAGCCAACAGTGGCCTCCACGCGGGCACCACCACCGACCGGAGTCCAGCCGTGCAAAACGGCACCGACCGGCAGCGTCGGGTGTTGAGCCAAGGCTTCTTCCCCACCATAAGCCAGCACGTTAATGCCGCGCTCCACCGCGCGCTCGCCCAATGCGGCCGCATGCGGATCCTCAGCACAGATGACCAGATGACCGCCATCCTTAATGCGCTCTGCAAAAGCGTCAAAGACGGCGTAGTAGGTCTCGTCGTCACCGAAAAAGTCAAGGTGATCGGGCTCGATGTTGGTAATTACGGCCACTTCCGGCTGGTAGGTCAACAACGAGGCATCCGACTCATCGGCCTCAGCAACAAAGACATCGCCACTGCCCTGGTGAGCATTGACACCGGCCTTGCTCATCAGACCGCCAACGGCAAAAGACGGATCCAAACCAGCTGCCTGCAAAGCGGCGACGGTCATCGATGTAGTCGAGGTTTTGCCGTGAGTACCGGCGATCAGGAGAGCCTTGGAGTCCTGCATCAACAGCGCTAACACATCGGAGCGTTTGAGCACCGGAATGTCCAGCTCATGTGCACCGGCCAGCTCCGGATTCGTCTTCGGGATAGCAGCGAAGGAAATGACCACTGCGTCCGGCAGCTCTCCCTCGCCAGCAAGCTCGAGATTCGCACGGTCATGCCCAATGGCGATGGTGGCTCCCATCGCACGTAGTCCCACCACCGCGCGGGACTCCTTGACATCGGAACCGGTAACACGAATGCCACGCGCCAACAGGATGCGAGCGATACCGGACATACCGGCACCGCCAATGCCAATCATGTGGACACTTGCGGGCAGCTCTCCCGTTACCGGCTGAAAGTCATCGAAATTAACGTTCATGTTTATGCTCGCTTTACTTCTTAGAGTTCACAGCCGCAGACAGCACCCGACGGGCGATGTTCTCCGCAGCGTTACCATGTCCAATGTTGGCCAGGGCGCGGCGCCCGTCGGCAAGCTTTTCTGGGGACGTGACCAGCGGAATCACGATATCCGAAACTGATGCCGCAGTCAGCGACTCGTCGGCGATGAGAATACCGCCACCAGCATCGATGACATCGGTGGCGTTGAGCGCCTGTTCCCCATTTCCGTGTGGCAGCGGAACGTACACCGCAGGCAAGCCGACAGCTGAGACTTCAGCCACCGTCATCGCACCGGAACGGCACAAAATCAGGTCGGCGGCGGAGTACGCCAGATCCATCCGGTCGATGTACGGCACAGCGACATAGGGGGCGTCCTCGCGGATAGCCTCGACCTCGACGTGATTCTTCTTGCCGTAGGCATGCAGTACAGATACACCGGCGTTGGCGAGCTCTGCGGCTGCACCGGTAACAGCTTCGTTGATGGAACGTGCCCCCTGCGAACCACCGGTGACAAAGAGCACCGGACCCTCCTGCGGTAAACCGAAGAACTCGCGGGCTTCGGCACGCTTGGCGTCGCGGTCCAACGCCGCGAGACTGGCACGCACGGGATTGCCAACAACCTCGGCCTTCAGGCCAGAGCCAGTCACGGCAGCCAAACCGACGCCCCCGAGTGCGACACCGAGCTTATTGGCCAGGCCCGCACGGGCGTTGGCCTCGTGAACCAGGAACGGAATCTTCTTCCCCGCACGGCACGCCATGTAGGCCGGTGCCGATACGTAGCCACCAAAGCCGATGACCGCATCAGCGTCAATGCGCTTGAAAACCTTGCGGGTCTCACGCACCGCACGAGCGACGTTGAGAGGCAGCTTGAACAAATCCGCAGTCGGCTTGCGCGGCACCGGCACTGGCGGAATCAGCTCTAGGTCATAGCCTCGCGCCGGTACGAGGGTTGACTCCAACCCCCGATTCGTACCGAGTGCAATGACGCGGGCATCCGGCTGCAGTTTCAAAATCGCATCCGCTACTGCCAGTGCAGGTTCGATATGGCCAGCCGTACCACCGCCGGCCACCACAATGGTCGGAGCAGAGCCATCTTCCTTGAGAAACTGCTCAGACTCCGAAGCGCCTTTCGCCCCAGCGGCTGCGCCCAGATTCTTGTCTGCCATGGTGTTATCGATTCCTCCTCCGCGGTGCTGAACCGCCGTTCCTATTGTTTCGGCCCGGGCGCTGGCGCGAACGCGACTGTCCACCACGACCTTCGCCCCGAATCCTACTGCCCCGGCCTGAGCTTGACGACGACCAGGAGCCCTGTGACCGTCCAGTCCGCGGCGACCTCGCTGTAAAACCCCGCGTCCGTCCGTCGTCACTACGAGGGGAATAATCCACTTCGCGGCCACGAACACTGCCCGAGTTTCCGGAGCTTCCGGACGCTCGGAAGCCACGCTGCGGGGTGGCACCTCGGCCACTGCGGCTGCCTCCACTACGGCCGGCCCGGTTGGGTCGGTCAGCTCGGCCACTGTAGGTTTCCCGCACCTGCGCCCCCTCGCCACGTGGAGTACGCGCTCCACTGGTCACCACGGGCGGACCAAAGCGTTGCGGATCGCGATGGGCACGCACCTTCGGCGCGTGGCGACGCGATTCGTCATACGGGATTGGTTCCGGAATACCCAGGAACCTGTCCAGCCCCGGACGTCCCGAAGTCTGCATTGCAGAGACTGCCTCCGATTCGTGGCGGGCACATGTGGCCAGCAGACCCATCGAGAACAACGTCACCATCGCCGATGTACCACCAGCGGAAATCAGCGGCAGCTGCAGACCAGTCACTGGCAACGCACCAACGACGTAGCCGATGTTGATGAAAGCCTGCACCACGGTTGCAGCAGTAATCGTGCCCGCGAGCAGACGGAGAAACGGATCGTTCTGACGACCGGCGATACGAAGTCCCACCCAGCCGAGCGCTGCGTAGAGCAAAATAACCATCAGCGCGCCGAGAAAACCAGTCTCCTCACCGATAATGGCGAAAATGAAGTCATTCTTCGCCTCCGGTAGGTATCCCCACTTCGCGCTCGACTGACCGAGACCGACACCGGTGAGAGATCCGTCGGCAAGCGAAAGAAAGCCCTGGTAGGACTGGTAGGCATCTCCCTGCACATCGTTGAAGTTACCGAGCAGCGAGTCCAAGTAGACCCTGATTCGCGCCGAACGGAAACCCGCGGTGACGGTAAAAATCACCAGGGCGAACGCCGCAGCGGCAAGCAGCCCGGTGATGAATACTCGCGGCAGGCCAGCAAACCACGCCAACGCCACCACGACGAACGCCATGGAAGCAACCATGCCGAGGTCACGCTGCAGCATCACCAGTGCCAATACCACGAAGCTGACCGCACCGAACAGCCCGAACAAATCGGTATAGGACACAGCAGTGCGGACCTTTTCAGCCAGCAGCTTCGAACCCCACAGTGCCAGCGCAATTTTCGCGATTTCTGATGGCTGCATGGTGATACCACCAATACTCAGCCACGAACGCGCACCGGTTTCCTCCAGGCCGATGCCGATACCAGGGATAATCACCAAAACCAGCAGCACAAAGGACAAAATCAGCGCTGCTGTCGATAGCGAGCGAATCAATTCCACCCGCATTCGCAGCACGATCCACATGGAGATAAGACCCGCCACCACCATGACCAGCTGACGGATGAACACCGACCACACGCTGCCCGAGTCGTTACCCGCGCTGGCCATGGATGCCGACAGCACCATCACCAGGCCTATCGACGTCAGCAGCGCGACGATAATCATCAGTAGGTGGTAGTCGAACAGCGGACGCGACTTCCAGTCGTTAAAACGCTCCACCCACGCCGGCCGCTCTCGAGCACTAGAGCTAGACGACGAGGGCCGCTGTGAACTGGTAGCCTTCGTCCCCTTTTGTGCCGTCGCGGCACTAGCGCTTAAATTACGAGCCTTGCGGGAGTTATCCATCAGTTGACGTCACCTTCTGCGCCCATTGCGCGAACAAGTCGCCACGTTCAGCCATTCCGGAGTACATGTCCAAGCTGGCGGCAGCTGGTGCCAACAGCACCACATCCCCAGGGTTGGCATATTCACTAGCTGCCATACAGGCCTTTGCCATGGCATCAACCTTGTCGGTGTCATCAATGACAACGACCGGCACAGCAGGTGCGATGCGGGAGAGCGCATCGCTGACTAGTTGCCTATCGACGCCCAGAACCACGGCGGCCTGCAGGCGATGAGCATGCTTCGCCACTAGCGGAGAGATTTCCGCGCCCTTGAGCTGACCACCGACGATCCAAACGACACGCTCATGACCGGACAGTGCAGCGTCGGCAGCGTGGGGGTTGGTGGCCTTGGAGTCATCAATCCACACGACATCATTTGCCTTATGGACAATCTGACCGCGGTGTGCGCGAACTTCGAAAGTCTCCAATGCCGCTGCAATTTGCTCCGGTGAGGTACCGATACTGCGCGCCATCGCAGTGGCGGCCACCGCGTCGAGAACACCTGCCCGGCCGGGAGGAGAAATTCCCGCTACCGGTGCGATGACAATGCCCGGACCAGAGTCGTCAGCTGCGGCATCGCCGCCGCCAAAAGCGCGGTCGACAATCATGCCGTCGCGAACTCCGACCTGGTGTGCCTCCGGGGGACCATCGGTAAAGCCCACGACGGAGTTGCCGAGCTCGTCGTTTTTCAGCATCTTTTCCACGTGCTCGACGACATCTGCGTCATCCGCACCGTAGATTGCGACAGTACCGCGCAGCGCACGGGTCTTGTCCAGACCGTAGTTTTCGTAAGAACCGTGCCAGTCGATGTGGTCTTCCGCCAGGTTCAGCAGTACTCCCGCATCTGGGCGAATGTTTGGAGCCCAGTGCAGCTGGAAGCTGGACAGCTCTGCGGCCAAGACCTCGATACGAGGCTCAGCAGTCAGTGCGTCGTACAGAGCCACACCAATGTTGCCCACAGCTGCGCCCTGCTCCCCGAGCATGGCGGCCAGCATGGAGGTGGTTGTGGTCTTGCCGTTAGTGCCGGTGACTACCAGCCAGGTCCGTTTCGGACCCCACAGCTGGGCACAGTCGCCGGCGAAAGCCAACGCCACATCGCCGAATACCGGGACACCGGCCTCAGCGGCGGCGCCGAACAGCGGACTGGTCGGACGCCACCCCGGGGAGGTCACGATCGCAACCGCGTCGGCAAGCTCGTCGCGAGCGTCTGCGGTTGTGACATGCCGAACCGAAAAGTCAGCGGCAACCAGTGCGCCGAGCGCGGAGTCGTCCACGACGACAACTTCCGGACAGCCGATGTCCTTGAGCATCGCAATGGCACCGCGACCGGAAACTCCGGCTCCTGCCACCAGAACTCGACCAGAGCGCACCGTAGCGACTAAGTCGAGATTTCGGATATCGGTGAGGTTGGTCGGGTCTGGTGAGTTAATCATTGAAATACGCCTACCTGAGAGAGCCAGTCACTGTAGAAGATGGCTGCGCCAATCATGTTGAAAATGCCTGCGAGTAGCCAGAAGCGAACGACAACAGTTGTCTCCGCCCAACCTCCGTTTTCGAAGTGGTGATGGAGAGGAGCCATGCGGAATACGCGCTTGCCAGTCGTCTGGAAAACCGCGATCTGGATTGCCACGGAAGCAACTTCCATCACGAAGATGAAGCCAATGATAACCATCAGCAGCTCAGTCTTGGTGACAAATGACAGACCCGCTACCAAACCGCCAAGAGCCAGCGAACCGGTATCTCCCATGAAGATCTTTGCCGGCGCTGCATTCCACCACAGGAAGCCCAAACAGGCGCCCAGACCCGCGACGGAAATAACGGCGATATCCAGCGGATCGCGGACGTTGTAGCAACCGCTGCCCAGCGAAGCCTCGCAAGAGTTACGGAACTGCCAGAAGGAAATCAGCGTGTAGGTGGCCAGTAGCAGCGCGGTGGCGCCAGCGGCCAGGCCGTCAAGGCCATCAGTGAGATTGACGGCATTCGTCCATGCGGCAATGACGATGAAGACAAATACCAGGAAGACAATCATGCCGAACCACACAGGCCCCGGTGCCAGATTCAGGAACGGAATATCTCGAATCAGCGACAAGCTCGTCGAACCGGGAGTCAAGCCAGACGCATCCGGGAACTGCAGCAGCAGCACGCCGAAAATCAGTGCTGCCGCCAGCTGCCCAACCAGCTTCGCTGTCTTGTTCAGCCCCAGGTTGCGTCCTTTGTAGAGTTTGATGAAGTCATCGGCAAAACCCAATGCGCCCATCGCCAGAACAAGGAACATCACCAACAGACCGGAGGCGGACGGCCCCACGCCAGTCTGGATATACGTAACGAGGTGTGAGAGGAAATAGCCAGCGACGATTGCGGCGATGATGGCGATGCCGCCCATAGTCGGAGTTCCCCGCTTGCGCAGGTGGCTCTTCGGCCCTTCTTCACGAATCTCCTGGCCAAGACCTTCAGCAGAGAATTTGCGAATAAGCACTGGTGTTAAAAAGACACTCACCAGGAATGCAATCGCACCACTGAGAATAAGTTGAATCACTTACTTTTCCTCTCCGCTTTCACCTTCGGGCGTAGTCCCAACCTTGGCAGCCAGCGAGTCCGCGACCCGCCACATACCGTCCGCATAGGAGGCCTTGACTAACACCACATCGTCCGGACGCACCTCGGCCGCCACCAAATCCGCGGCAGTGGATGTATCCGGCACCCTAGAAGTATTTAACCCCAACTCTTCCGCTTTGTCGGCCAGGGCATGCACATTAGAACTCTCTCCGACTGCAATTAGTCGATCGATGCCGCGGCCCACAAGGTACTCGCCAAGCGACGAGTGCTCATCTTCAGCGGAATCACCAAGCTCACCCATCTGTCCCAGCACGGCCCACGATGAGGCGTCCTGGTGCGTTGGGCTAGCTGCTGTACGTGCCAGAGCGTCAATCCCCGCACGCATCGAATCAGGGTTGGCATTATAGGAGTCGTTAATTACGACGATATTGCCAGTGAGCTGCTGGACATCCATGCGCCGCTCTGACGCTGCCACATGCGCGGCCATCGCCTTTGTGACCTGCTCAGCATCAATACCGGACTCCACTGCCACCGCAATCGCCGCCAGGGCATTGGCCACTTGGTGCGCACCATAGACCTGCAGTTGGATCGGGAATGTACGCCCATCCGGTACATGCAGGTCAAAAGATGCACGAGCAAAATCATCGAGCTGCACATTCGTGGCGCGGTAATCCGCGGTTGCGTGGCGTTCGGAGTTCTCATCGGCAGAGAAGAACACCACCTTCGCCTGGGTACGCGGAGCCATGCCAGTGACGTAGTCATCGTCGGCATTGAGTACGGCCACACCGCCCTGCTCCGCAGCCGGCAGCGCTTCCACGAGCTCGCCCTTAGCCTGCGCGATTGCCTCGCGCGAGCCAAACTCACCAAGGTGCGCCGTGCCAACATTGAGCACCGCACCGATCGTCGGTGGCGCGATGCGCGCCAGGTGGGCCACATGCCCAATTCCGCGTGCGCTCATCTCCGCAACCAGGTACTTCGTCTCCGGAGTGCACTGCAGCACCGTGTACGGATGCCCAATTTCGTTATTAAACGACCCCTTCGGCGCCACCGTCGGACCGTCGGTACGCAGCAGCGTCGCCATCATGTCCTTCGTCGACGTCTTTCCCGCCGAACCCGTGACACCGACAACATGCAGCTGATCCTTCTTCAGCTCGTCGACGACGTAACGCGCCAACTTACCAAGCGCTTCCAGCACCGCCGCCCCGGAACCATCCGGATCGTGTGCAAATGCGTCGGCATTGGAGTCCTGCTTACCAAGGGGCTTGACGACGACCGCAGGTTGCCCAACATCTCGTGCCGCCAGTGCCATCGTCGCTCCAGCGGCCACAGCCTGATCGATGAAGTCGTGGCCGTCGACACGCGCGCCCGGCAGGGCGAGGAAGAGCGAGCCTTCGCGAATTTTTCGGGAATCGAATTCTGCGGGCTGAGTCACTGTGGCGTCATCATCGACGTGGACGAGTTCACCTCCCACGATGTGAGCGATTTCCGCGGCGGTCAGGGCAATCATGATGTCTATAGTCCTTGTTGGTTAGAGTTCCAGGCGCCTAGTAAAGGATGATTTCTTGATTTTATTCGCTTACCGCGAATGGTTCGCGGTAGGCATGTCAGGTGGTGCGCTTCCTCAGCGATTTCAGCAATCTCAATCAGCGGATCCCTCCAGTCGCTGTGTGAGTGCTTCGGCCAGCTGTTCACGGTCATCGAACGGGTGAATCACGCCACCGATATCCTGGCCGGTTTCGTGTCCCTTGCCAGCCACCACGATGCTGTCACCGCTGTGGGCGAGCTCGACGACACGGCGAATTGCCTGGCCGCGATCGCCGATTTCCTCAACAACCGTGTCAGAACTGGCCTTGCCGCTGGCAACGGCTTCCTTCGCACCGGCGACCACGGCCGCACGGATTTCAGAGGGCACCTCGGAGCGTGGGTTGTCATCGGTGATGATGACGACATCGGCACCGCATGCAGCCTCAGCTCCCATAATTGGACGCTTGGCACTATCGCGGTCGCCACCGGCGCCGACGACAACCAGCACGCGACCTTCGGTCTGTGCGCGCAATGTGGCCAACACCTCAGCTACTGCGGCTGGCTTGTGGGCATAGTCCACCACAGCCAGGAAGTCCTGTCCGCGGTCGATGCGCTCCATGCGGCCTGGCACACGCACCTGCGCCAGGCCGCTCTTGGCCGCGTCATTGGCATGCCCAATCGCATCGAGCACAGCCCATGCGACTGCGGCATTGGCAACGTTGAAAGCACCCGGCAGAGGAACTTCCACCTCAACTGTGTCAGTGTTGTTTCGCGTTAGCTCCACATGCTGGACACCGTTAGTGGCGACAGTGGCTGCAGCGGCGTGCCATTCTGCAAAGACCTCGGCAGCTGGCGTCTTGTCGGTTACGCGATGCTGAGTATGGACAGTGGTGACTTGGACATCCGGGTCGCCGGCAGCGATATCTGCCATGCGGACACCCCAGTCGTCGTCGATGCACACGACAGCCTTCGGTGCATGTGTCGGACCTTCAGGATCAAAGAGCTTGGCCTTGGCTTGGAAATACTCTTCCAAGGTCTTGTGGAAGTCCAGGTGATCCTGCGAGAGGTTGAGGAAACAGCCGACGTCGAAACTGACTCCGTCTACACGTCCCAACGACAGTGCGTGGGAAGAAACCTCCATGACAACGTGCGTCACACCCTCGGAGAGCATCTGGTGGAACAGGCGCTGGAGGGCTGGAGCCTCTGGGGTAGTCAGGCTCGACGGAACGGCACGGCCATTGATGCGCGTGCCGGTAGTACCAATGATGCCTGTCGAGCATCCAGCTGCCAGCAGCGCGCCCTCCAGCATGTAGGTCGTGGTGGTCTTGCCAGAGGTGCCGGTAACCCCAATGATGGTCAGTGAATCCGAGGGATGATCGTAGATTTCTGCAGCAACGTGCCCCATGACGGCCCGGACATCGTCGACAACCAGGACTGGGCGAGTCTCCCCTGCTTCCCGCAGGATTTTCAGACCTTCCTCATCAGTCAGGATCGCTGTAGCAGCCGACTGCTGCGCGTAGCGCGCACCATGCGTGCGAGTACCTGGGACGGCAGCAAACATTCCGCCTTCAGGCACTTCGGCAGCGTTGAGTTCGATCGCGGCGATATCCGCTCCTGCCGCCGCGGATTCGGTAATGCCGTCAAGTCGGCCATGCGCGAGGTTACACAATTTCGCAAGGGTGGCGGTCATTGGCTGTTCCCTCTTTCAAGTCAGTCGTTGGTGTACAACAAATTGGAAAAATTCAAGAGATTCACTTTGCAGAAACCAAAGTAATAAAAGTCTGTGTATTAGTGCTGTCGCGGTAACTTCATTGTGGTGGTGACCTCGTTACGGCTGCAGCAACAACTTGCCTTCGCGGGGTGGCGACGGCGGTACGTTGTAGCGGTTAAGCGCCCAAGCGGCGATGTCCTTAAACAGTGGGGCTGCTGACTGACCGCCGTCACCATGAACACCACGCTGGGGTTCGTCAAGCATGATGCCAATGACAAAACGGGGATCGTCGGCAGGCGCGATGCCTGCAAACGTGATGTAGTACTTGGAATTCGAGTACGCGCCGGTGTCGGGGTCAACCTTCTGCGCCGTACCTGTCTTGCCTGTGAGCGAATACCCCTCAATACTATTTCCGGCAGCGGTACCCGACTGCTGCCCCGTGGGATCAGACTGCATAACGCCTTCAAACATGGCGCGCACAGTTTGGGCGGTCTCCGGGCTAACCACACGCACTGTTTCCGGGCGCTCTGTTGCCGTCTTCGTGCCGTCCGGGGAAATTGTCGAACGAATCATACGCGGCGGGATGCGCTCGCCATCGTTGGCGATTGCCTGGAAAACTCCTGTCATCTGCAGCAGTGTCATGGCCATACCCTGACCAATGGGCAGGTTCGCAAATGTACCGCCGGACCACTGCGGACGCTGCGGCACCAAGCCGGAAGATTCACTGGGCAACTCGATACCCGTGGACTGCCCCAGCCCGAAGAGATGCAGCATCTCAGCGAAGCGGTCCTGACCCAAACGCTCTGCCAGCATTAGGGTGCCGACATTGGAGGACTTGCCGAATACACCGGTCGTCGTGAAAGCTTCCGTGCCGTGCTCCCATGCATCGCGCACGGTGACACCCGCCATATCAATCGTGCCCGGAACCTGCAGAACCTCATCCGGTGTGGTCTTGCCGTCTTCGATAGCGGCCGCTGCGGTAATAATCTTTGCTACAGAGCCCGGCTCAAATGGGTTCGATACAGCGGAGTTTCCGATAGTGCGCCCCTCTTCGAGCTCGGCCCCCATATCCTTATTCGGGTTAGCCGTGTCCGCCTGCGCCATTGCAAGCACTTCGCCGGTCTTCGCGTCGAGCACGACTGCCGACGCATCCTTCGCTCCCGAGTTGGCCTTCGCCTGGTTGACCTGCTGCTGGACAAAGTACTGCATGTCGAGGTCCAGGGTCAGCTCGTAAGTCGTACCGTCCACAGCTGCGTGGACATCGCGCGTGGATCCCGGGATTGCCACACCGTTAGAGGCGATATCAATGGTCTTGCCACCGTTAATACCCTGCAAAGTGGCATCACGAGAGGCTTCAAAGCCGAACTGGCCGACGCCATCCATGCCAATCTTGCCGATGACGTTAGCCGCCGTCGCCCCATTCGGGTACTGGCGAATATCCTGACGCTCCGCCACCAGTTCCGGATACTTTTCCACGATGGCAGCGGCCTTGTCCGGGTCGACATTACGCACGAGCACCTCATAGGTGCTGTCCTCATTGCGCAGCTTCTCCAGAATGTCCTTCGAGCTCACCCGGGACGGCGCGCTCATCACCGAGTTCTCCTCGGTTTCGGGTTCCGCTTGACGACGGCGACTGCTTCCCGACTTCTCCGCGTCGATGTCGGCCACGTCGAGTAGCTTCGGCAAATCCTTGGCGATCTGCTCGAGGCGTTCATCGTAGGTAGCGACATCATCCGGGCGCTGCTTATGGGCGTCCCCAATCCACTTGCGCAAAGTGTTCGGGTGAACGGTAATACTGCGTGCCTCCATAGTGAAGGCAAGCTGAGCTCCGTTACGATCGAGAATCGCACCGCGCCGAGCTGCATCAACAACTTCCACCGTGCGCTGATTCTGCGCCGCCGCCGACAGGTCAGGACCTGCGACGAGCTGCACCCAAGCCAAACGGGAGACCAGCACTACAACTGCGATAGCGCCTATAAACTGCAGCCAGTTGCGACGTCGGATGAAGTCCTTATTACTAATGCGCATTTTTTCGCGCGGGGGCACGCTTCGGTTGGTTTTAGCATCGAGCCCCCGGCTGCGCTGACCATCCCGAACGCGACTTTGGCCTCTGCGCTCACGGGATGTAATTCGGTAAGCACGTTCGCCGAAGTCATACCCCCCTCCACGGTTGGGGTAGTCGTCTTCAGATCGAATCATGCGCTAGTGCTTTCTACTAAGTCGATTCTCCCGCGCGCGATAACGTTAGGCGGTATTCCCTGCCATCGCGAGTACTGAATTAATTAGTCTACAGTCGACTGACCAGAAACAGTGGAACCGCCAGAATATCGGACAGTTGGCCAGTTTGGCCCAGTTTGTTTTCTAAGTTCCTACGGTGCTGGAGCTGGCTCGGGTGCCGGAGCTTCCGGTGCTTCCGGCGCCGCGACTGGCGCTTCTGGGGCTGGCGCTGGCGCTTCAGCCTCAGGCGCGGGTGCCGGAGCCGGCGCAGGTGCTGGTGCGGGCTCATGGTTCTGCGGCGCATACGGAGCGGTTGCCGGCAACCCGTTCGGACGTGGGTGCGCTTCCTCAATGGCCGGTGCCTGCATCCCCGGAACATTCTCGGTGTCCTTCGGGTTCGACGACGGCGCATGCGGAACATTCGGCGACTCACTGTTGAGGTCGATAATCTTCTGCTGCTTCTCATCGCCCGGTCGCACTTCCACGACCTTGCCTTCCGGATCAGTCGTCAAAACGGCAGGCTGCTCCGGATTGACCATGCCCTCTTCCACAGCACGCTGCGCGATAGCACCGGTTGACTTCATGTAAGCAACATCCCGCTCGAGCACCTCCAGCTGGTTACGCAGCTCCTTTTCCTTGGTCTGCGCAGCATCCAGCTGCAAGGATGTCGAGGTCGAAATACCCGACAGCCACATCGCCGCCACGATTCCGGCAACGACGAGAATGATCATCACGGCCGCACCGGCAAACTTGTGGTTATCCCTCGAGGACGTCGTAACGCGACGCCCACGCACCGAGATGACCTGCTGAGAACCTGTGCGCCCAAACCGCCTGCGCTGATAAAGATCCTGTTTCGTGCGGGCGCTGCGACCGCGCTGACGAGTCTTCGTCTTGGCACCGGCGACGGTTGCAGATGCGCCGCGGGAGGTGCGCCGGGTGGGGGCGTGCTCCGTGATTGTCGTTGCCATGCTCGAAAGTTCTCCCAGTACTTAGATCGTTAAGGGTGCGTTTGGTGCGGTTGAAAGGTTTGGGTCAATCGGCTCGAATTCGCTCGATACAGCGAACTCTCACCGGTGCGGCTCGGGGGTTGTCTTCGATCTCGCTTGCCGACGCCTTCTCCGCACCTCTCGTGATGAGAGCAAAGTGCGGTTCATGCCCCGGAAGCTCCATCGGGAGCCCCGGTGGGGTTGTCGACTTCACGCGCTCCGCAAAGTCCTTCTTGACGATGCGGTCTTCCAGACTCTGGTAGCTCATGAACACTGCACGCCCATCGACTGCGAGTGCATCGCAGACCTGCGGCAGCACATTTTCCAGAGCTTCAAGCTCACGATTTACCTCGATACGAAGAGCCTGGAACGTACGCTTGGCCGGGTGTCCGCCCTTACGACGAGATGCCGCCGGAATGGTTTCGTAGAGCAGCTCAACCAGACGACCGGAGGTCGTAAACGGTTCCTTTTCCCGCTCACGCAGGATTGCCGAGGCAATCTTGCCGGCGAAGCGCTCGTCGCCGTAAGTCGATAGGATACGCGCGATATCACCGTGCGAATAGGTATTGAGCACATCCGCTGCGGTAATCCCCTGGCTTGCATCCATGCGCATGTCCAGCGGGGCGTCGACTCGGTAGGCGAATCCACGATTGACCTGGTCAAGCTGCATCGAGGAAACACCGAGATCGAAAAGCGCACCTGCAATGCCCTTCTCAGCGGCGCGGGCGAGAATGTCCTCCGCGCCACTGCCACCAGCGGCTGCAGGAATCTCACCACTGAGCACCTCGGCGAGCGAATCGAAACGCACACGGAAGGATACAAAGCGATCACCGAAGCGCGCGAGACGTTCTTCTGCCCCTCGCAATGCATTGTCATCGCGATCGAGTCCAACAACGCAGAGCTTCGGGAACTGCTCCAACAGGTATTCCGTGTGTCCACCGGCACCAAGAGTGCCGTCGACAACTACTGCGTCGTCACCCAGCGCCTCGATGCCCGGGCGCAACAAATCAGTCACTCGATGAAGCAAAACGGGGACATGACCAAACTCGCCGGACTTGCGATCATCCGTAGGTACCGATCCGTTCATTTCCCCTCCTCACCGGGTATGTTCGCACTGGTCAGAGAATCTATCGAGTGTATTCCCGGTTTGCTTAACGACGAGTGCCGCGCCAGCAACCAGACCGCACCTCATGAGCAGTACTGGGAATGCTGCTATCAGTGCTTAAAACAAAAAGCGGGGATGTTCACAGGGCCCCGCCTGACAGAACCTGGTATCGGGGAAGTACACCAGGGGCTATCAGGCAGAGTCCATGCGGACATTCCCTCTTTTCGGTTATTCCATGCGGTTTATAAAACGCCGAACAGCGAGTCATCCTCACCTTCGGAGAAATCAGCTTCATGCTCCGCCTGGTAGGCCTCCCAGGACTCTTTGTCCCAGATCTCCAGAAAGTCAATAGAGCCGATAACCACGCACTCCTTGGAGAGATTCGCGTACCGACGGTGATCCATCGATAACGTGATTCGCCCCGAACCATCGGGCCGCTGCTCATCGGTGCTCGCCGCAAGATTTCGGATGAAAGCTCGCGCCTTGGCATTCGTACGAGAGGCCTTAGTAGCCCGCTGAGCTAATTTGACGAACTCCTCTTTCGGATACACCGCCAGAGAATGATCCTGTCCCTTAGTGACCATCAGGCCACCTGCGAGATCCTCGCGGAACTTCGCCGGCAACGTCAGGCGCCCTTTGTCATCAAGCTTCGGCGTGTAGGTGCCCAGAAACATGCGTCACTGGCCTCCTATCCCCGTGTCAACCTCAATGTCAACGCACAAACGCTTACCAAATTCAGGGATTTAGGCGTTGCCTTCAAGCAGAGCCAGAGGGCTGCGCTTTACCGCAGTGCCAAAATCTCGCCAAACCTTAAGCGCAAATCGGATATTCACTTCTGCAATGTTGACCAACCTCAATCAACATCACGCCCCACTTTACCCCACTATCTGCCACTATCAACACAAGAAGGAGAAAAATAGTCACAGCATCAGCTCAACCCCACCGCCAGGACATCCATTTTAACCCAATTGACCTGGGCTTTTAAAGAATCACCTCGACAATTAAAGCGCGAATAAAAAGTGGGGCACCCACCCGCGACCACGCCGATAACGACGCCACACCAACCACATTGTTAACAGAAAGCAGTTTACGCCCCACTACCCACCACTTACCTGCTAAAAACCATCCAGATTCAACCTGGTCGCCAGACTTAGTGCGTTGACCTGCAATTTTGTGTCGCCAGAGCCAAACTTTCGGAGATACCAACAACGACCGCAGATAAGAATTCCTCCATCCCAATAGCTAAGTGGGGGAAAGTGGGGACTCGGGGTGGGGCAAAGTGGGTGAGATCTTGTGGAGACGATTCACGTCTAGAAAAACAAAAAAGTGAGGGCAAGCCATCGCTGGCTTGCCCTCACTTGTTAATTCTTGAGGTTTATCCCCTAACGCCCCTCGAAGCGGCCACGGAAACGCGATTCCAACGTGGAATCACCAGAGGAGCCACGGCTACCCGAGGTCCCTCGACGACTCTTTGCCGCCCCGGACTTAGACTTTCCAAAGCTCAGCCCCGAAGCAGAACTAGCCTTCTCCTGCTTACCGGCGCCGGTCAGAGCCCAAACGCCGGAACCGAACATAAGGCCAAAGCCGGCAACCGATAACACAATGAACCAATTGCTCACAGAGAAAAGAGCGACGCCGCCAATCAACATCAGCAGACCGAGGAGCATGAGCGCAAAAACCTGGATGGAAAACCCACGAGGTGCGCTGTTTTCCTCCGGAAAGCTGAACGCATTTCCGGCCATCGTCGAACTAAATTTAGGATCCTCAGCGTAGAGTGCAGACTCGATTTCGTCGAGCATCCGCTGTTCGTGCTCAGATAGTCCCACAATTCCTCCATCGCCTACTTGAGCATTGCCCACCGCGATACTGGCGAGCCTTGACCCCTCAACTAACAATGCCGATACAACAAAGTTAATTACAGGCCACGTGCTGCTAACGCGGCGTCCGTTAGCTTCATTCTTACCCCTTCAACGGGCGACTCACCTCTATTGTTCCATGAATCCGAACAATCCCCCATTTATTTAGGAAAGCAACGCTCTAACACGCCCCCACCGGCTTACGCAGCCGCGGACAGAACACCCAGCTCAGCCCGGACAGCCCCCAAGAATGCACAACTTAAATCCCACAACTCCTGCGCCCGCCGAGAGTCAATGCGACGCGAAATACCCAACCGGACTTCCTCACGCAGCGCGGTGAACTGCTCAAACTTGGTGACCCAGCTATCAAATTCGGGCTGCTCTTTCTTTAAACGCAACCAGGCACTCTGTGTTGCCGAACGACGACGCTTAACTACCGAGCCCGAACGAGCGCCCGAGCCAGAACCCCCAGCCACCGACACATCGTCGCGATTCAACAGCGCGCCTGCGCAACGCAGCGCCGCACAGTAGGAAAGCTCCAACATCTCATCAGAGCTGGCATTCCAAGCATTCGCTAGCAGAGCCTCTGCCCGCCCCAGCAGCTCCAGCGATTGCCTTGAGACACCGACCGGGGCGACCAAACCCGACTGCGAAATCGCCCTAAACTCCACCACGTTCGACCTTGCCACCACCCTGCTTCTCCTTTCACACAGCATTCACATGAGCACGGATTTTCCGCTTCCCCTTAGCGGGATTGACTGCAATCTATCCCCAACCCCGGACTACGCCAGGCATACTTTCGCACAACTGTTCGACTCGATGTTATTGCAGTAATCTCACAACTAAGTTCGTCTAAGTCGCTAATCTGGTCACTGTGAAATACAGCGTGGTTCCGATGACAGCAGGAGACTTCAATCTCCGCCTGCAAGAAGCAGTGGCTCTCTACATCACCGCGATGCAGTACAACCCCGCGATCTTGCCCGGTCGTCTCCACGAATGGCAGAAGCAAACCACTCAACCCGGCTTCATGGCTGCTGCAGCCATAGCTCACCCCGAAGAGCTCTCCCCTGCCCACGCTCTCCGCGACCCGCGCTGCAGGTTGGTCGGCATCGGCTACTGCCGTACAGGATTGGACACGCACTGGTGGTATCGCCAGGTAAGAGATGGACTGCTCATGGACGGGCGCTCGCTACCGGACGTCGTCAAGCTCTTGGGCAACTACGCCGAACTGTCTGAGATTCACATTCACCCCAGCTTTCAGGGGCGGGGACTCGGTAAACGGTTGCTCCACGAGTTGGTCGATTCCCGCCCGGAGACGCGAGTTCTGTTGTCAACCCCGGAATACCCGAATGAGGCCAATAGGGCATGGCAGCTCTACCGCCAATTTGGTTTCAAAGATGTTTTAAGGAACTTTTATTTCACAGGGGACTCTCGTCCCTTCGCAGTTCTAGGAGTAGATCTTCCCCGTGACATCATCACCGAGTGAACCTTCCACACCACGTCAACGACTTTCGCCTCTGCGCATTGCCACAGCAATGGCCGGAATTGCCGCCATCTTGCCGCTCAGCGGCTGCTTTGACGCACAGGCTGGCATTACCATTTCCGGCGACGACAGAGTCTCGGGCACAATTCACGTAACACCCACGGAGGAAGTCCGTTCCCAATTTGAGCAGTGGCAAGTACCGGAAGATCTCTCCGACCGCGTCTCGCAGGGAGTAATCGACTCCTCCACAGGAAAGATGGAAGTCTCGTTCAACGAGCTGCACTTCATTGAACTCACCGATACGCTCCGACAGCTTTCCGACGATCGCGTAGACATCGACCTAGACCGTACCGGTGGCGGCAAGATTTCGATGAACGGCCACATGGATTTGACTCACCTGCCCGGCGCGAAGGTTGATTTCGTCGTCGCGTTCCCGGAGCAGGTTACTGACTCCAATGGCCGCCAGACCGAACCGAACAAGGTGGAATGGCAGCTCGCCAGTGGCGAGAACCATAATGTATGGGCTTCGTCGCCGGCTGGATCCACCAAGCGGAATCAATTCCTATTATTTGCCGGTGTGACCACAGCCGCCGGTGTCCTAGCCTCAGTGCTAGGTGTCCTGTGGGCGCGAAGAGTTCGCGACATGCAGGACTTTTAGCAATTAAAAACCGCCGCGCAGCATATCCTGGCCGGTGCCCCATTCGGGCGCCATGCCGAGGTTGTGCAAAACTTCCTGGGAGGCGCGAGCGAAGTTCATAGTCATAAAGTGCAGCCCCGGCACGCCTTCGGCGATGAGCCGCTCTGCCATGTTGGTCGAAAACTCGATACCAATCTTGCGAATCTCATCTTTATTGGCCTGCTCGTCACCATCTGCTGCCTTAATCAGGCGTTCCTCCAAATCGGATGGCAACTGTGCCCCGGAGAGCTCAACCTGCCTGCGCACTGAGCGCAGCGATGTAATCGGCATCAGCCCCGGAATGATGGGCTTGGCACCGTGCACTGGGTCGGCTTCCACCAGGCGGTCTCGAAGGCGCAAGTAGTGCTCAATATCGAAGAACATCTGCGTAATCGAGTATTCGGCTCCCGCGCGCAGCTTGGCCAGCGTGTACTGCGTGTCATGGTCCAAATCCGGCGAGCGGTAATGTCCCTCCGGGAACGACGCAATGCCGATTTCAAATTTCTCGAACTCCGGCTCGGCCTTAATTAGCTCAATCAGTTCGCTGGCGTAGTGCAGACCGCCCTCGGTCTCCACCCAAGGGCCAAGCGGGTCTCCCGGCGGGTCACCACGCAGAACGAGCAGATTCGTCAGCCCCGCGCTGAGATAAGAGCGCAGGATTTCCCGCAGCTCGTCGACAGTGTGCTCTACCAATGTCAGGTGCACAAGCGTTGTAAGCGGCTGCCTCGAAACGCGCTGGGCGATTCGCAGGGTGCGGTCGCGGCTAGAACCACCGGCGCCGTAGGTCACGGATGCAAAGGAGGCACCAAGATCATGGAAAGCCTCAGCTGCTCGGAGAAGACGTTCCTCGGCCGCGTCGTCACGCGGGGGCATGAACTCGACCGAGAAGGGAATACTGCCCGCGCTCGGCATTGAAAGCGCCTGGCGGATTGTCACTTGGCGGCCTGGCGACAGTGGCATTGTTGAGGACATAGTCACTCATACTAAGCGGTGTCCTATTCTTGAGTCAGCATTACCCGTCATCGACGAGAGGCTCACATGAGCGAAGAACTGGATTTGGCCGCGCTACAGCCCCGCGAAGTACCAGCTACTGTTACCAAAACGCTGGAGAATTACCTCAAAAGCCGTGGCGACGATGTCGCGTCGGTCGATGCGGTGTACACCGAGGCCATAGATTCGCTCCACTCCTTCGTCCTCAATGGGGGCAAGCGCGTGCGTCCAGCCTTCGCCTGGCAGGGGTGGTTGGGGGCAGGCGGCCTCGAAGGCCGTTTCTCCCCAGCCGAGGATTCCCTGGCTGTGATGAACGCGGTGAGTGCCTTGGAACTCATTCAAGCCTGCGCACTCATTCATGACGACATCATCGATGACGCTGATACGCGCCGTGGCGCACCGACTATCCACAAGGTATTCGAGGCCAAGCACGAGGCCAATAGCTGGAATGGAGCCGCCGACCGCTTCGGTATTTCCGCCGCGATTCTCATTGGCGATGTCGCCCTGACCTGGGCTGATGACATGATGCACTCTTCAGGCCTCAGCTCGGAGGCGCTAACCCGCGCACTTGTCCCCTGGCGGGCGATGCGCACTGAAGTACTTGGCGGCCAACTGCTCGATATCACGGCCGAAGCCAGCCGGGACAGTCGCGTCGAGACCGCTGAGAAAATCAATCTGTTCAAGACCGCCGCCTACACCATCGAGCGGCCGCTCCACATTGGTGCTGCGATTGCCGGCGCCCCAGCGGAATTGGTTGAGGCCTACCGCAGCTTCGGCCGCGATATCGGTGTGGCATTCCAGCTCCGCGACGATCAGCTGGGTGTTTTCGGCGATCCCGAAGTCACGGGCAAGCCTGCCGGCGATGACCTCCGCGAGGGCAAGCGAACCGTACTGGTCGGCCAGGCTTTAAGCCTCTACCTCGATTCCGCACCTGAAAAGGCCCGCTTTATCGATGAACGCCTGGGAGCGGTCTCGTCTGCTGCAGATATTGATGAGCTACGAAATCTCATCGCTGATTCCGGCGCTGCCGATGCCGTCGAACGTGAAATTGACCGCCTGACCAGCCGCGCTTTCTCCACTATCGAGAATGCCGACCTGCCTGCAACGTCGCGCGAGAACCTCATTGCTATGGGCGTTCGCGCCACCGCTCGTCAGCATTAGACCAGGTGTTGCGTAGTCATGCCCGCTGCTTCCCCCACTCGTGCCCCCATTAATTCCCCGCGTCTGCGACGTGCGGTCACTCGTCCTCATAAGGGCTCCAAACCACGACTGACCATCATCGGCGCAGGCCTGTCCGGACTTACCGCCGCGCTCTACGCCATCGCCGATGGCTACGATGTCACCGTTGTCGAGCGGGGAAGTTTCGTCGGCGGACGCTGCGCCAGTGAACCCATCACAGTCGATATCGACGAGCAATCGCTCACCGCAGTCTTCGACACTGGCGCAACTGTATGGACCATGCCCTCGCTTGTCGACGATGCCCTCGCCGCCGTCGGCCTCTACGCGCGCGATATCGACCCGGGTTTTTCGGCCTCCCCAATCACGCCCACCTACCGTGCGGAATTTGCCACCCGCGGCGGACTCGACGTGTTTTCCAACGAAGACATGATGGCCGATGAACTCGCGCGCTTCGGTGCCTCTGACTCCACCGTCGCCGGTTACCGCAAACTTCGCACGTGGCTGCAAACTCTCTTCAATGCCTGCTTCGACAACTTCATGTCCCGCAGCTTTGACCGCGTTACGGACCTATTCACCGGGCCCGGCGCGCTTCGCGACCTCACTACGCTCCTCCGACTCGGTGCCTTCGGCGCCCTCGAACCTAAGATTCGTGCCTTCCTCGGAGATAATGATCTCGCTCGCGTTTTCAGCTTCCAGGCGCTTTACGCAGGTGTGCCTCCCGCTAAGGCCCGTGCGGTCTACGGCTGCATTTCCCACATGGATACCTCGATGGGGGTTTACTATCCGCACTCCCCCGCATTTGGTTCGGGTATAGGCGCCGTCAGCGAGTTGCTCGCCGAGGCCGTCCGTCGAGCTGGCGGAACCATCGACTTCGGCGTTGATGTCACTGGGCTGAAAGTTGACGAAGCAGGCTTTGTCTCCGCCATCACCACGGCAACTGGCGAGCGTCCCACCGATGCCGTCATCGCTACGACCGATTTACCTGTGGTGCAGAGCTGGCTTCACGACGCGGCTACCTCTGCCGCCGGTAGCTCATCGAAGCGGCGAGGCCTTCGGAGCGTCGTAAAGCGGACGGGAGCGCGACGGTTGTTCCCAGTTCGATTTTCTCCATCGGCGGTGGTGGCGCACGGGCTGATTCCGGTTTCGGAGACTGCGACGTGGCCGAAGCGGCATCACCTGATTTCGTTTGGCGAAAAGTGGAACGAAACCTTTGAGGAGATCTCGTCACCGCGTCATGGAAAGCTAATGTCGGACCCATCATTGCTGGTCACCCGGCCTGCGGTGAGCGCGCCGGAGCGTATTGTCACAGATGCGAACGGCGTGCAGTGGGAGCCCGTCAGTGTGCTCGCGCCGTGCCCCAACTTGCAGTCGGCCAATCTGATCTGGTCACGAATCGGTGGGGACTACGTTGCGAAAATAACCGCTGAGCTGGAGCGGCGCGGACTGACCGGGATTTCTACGAAGTGGCGAGTCGGTCGGATCGATACCCCTCAGCAGTGGCAAGAACGCGACATGGGCGTTGGCTCGCCGTTTGGGCTGGCGCATCTGTTCCGACAGACGGGGCCGTTCCGTCCCCGCAACTTCTCTCCGAAGATGCCAAAGAATCTGACGCTGGCGGGATCGACGACGGTGCCGGGGGTTGGCGTGCCGACGGTCATGATTTCGGGACGACTTGCGGCACAGCGGTTTGAAACGCCTTAGCTCATGAATGTCTCCCGGATGTCTGCCGGTGGTCACTGACCAACTAGGATTAATGCATCAGCAATGTATCGATTGTTTAGGTTGACATGAATTTATCGCGGAGTGCTCAGCTGGGTGTCTACGGTGGCATCCTCATTGCTCTGGGCTCCTACGGTTCCGGTGCGAATCGCTACCGTGGCGGCCTTGTCCACGCTCTGGGACTCGACTGGATCACCTACGGTCACGGTCAGATTTTCTGTGAGATTGTGATTTGGGTAGGTATCGCCCTGCTGCTTATCTCGTGGCTGCGCATCGGGCGGGAACTGCTGTTCTCGAAGGGGACCATCCGGGACATTGTGGCCGGTTCTGCCCATGATGGCGACGCAGCAGACGCTGCGGTTCCAGCGAACGCTGGCGGCGATGAGTCCACGTTGCGTCGGTTCAATTCAATCCTGATGGCCTGGGCAATTCCCCTCGCGCTGGCCGCACCGCTGTTCTCTCGCGATGTCTATTCGTATCTCATGCAGGGCGCGATGGTCCGCGATGGGTTTGATCCCTACACTGAGGGAGCTGCAGCCAATCCAGGGCCGATGCTGCTGGAGGTATCCGCAGATTGGCGGAATACCACCACCCCGTATGGCCCGCTGCATCTGGGAATTGGCGAGGTCATCACGCGGATTGTCGGCGACAACATCACCGTCGGCGTGATTCTCTACCGCATTGTGTGTCTGCTGGGCTTCGCCGCCATTGTCTGGTCGATCCCGCGAATCGCCCGGGAGCTTGGAGCAAATCCGGCTTTCGCACAGTGGCTCGGTGTGCTCAATCCACTGGTGCTACTGCATCTGATTGCGGGTATGCACAACGAGGCACTGATGGTCGGATTGGTCAGCCTGGCACTAGTCGCCGCACTGCACATGGAGCG
Organism: Corynebacterium sp. HMSC064H12; assembly: GCF_001809925.1. Classification (NCBI taxonomy): domain Bacteria; kingdom Bacillati; phylum Actinomycetota; class Actinomycetes; order Mycobacteriales; family Corynebacteriaceae; genus Corynebacterium; species Corynebacterium sp. HMSC064H12. Next base: position 118,850 of record NZ_KV799321.1, read on the forward strand.
CATGCGGGGTGGCCTGGTCGCTGCTGTCCTCATCGGAATTGGCGTCGCGCTGAAAGCCACCGCTGTCCTGGCGCTGCCCTTCGTCGTGTGGATTGTGTTGACCAGGCGCGAGCCCATCGCCACGGTTCAAGAGATGCTGCGCAAGATTCCGGCGATTGCCGGTGTGGGCATCGTGTTGGTCGCAGTTTGCGTCGGCACGCTTGCAGTGGTGACGTGGCTGACCGGCTCGAGCTGGGGCTGGATTTCCGAGATCAGTGGCAATACCAAGGTGATTAACCCCCTGGCAGCACCGTCAGCGGTCGCTGGTGTGATCTCGGGCGTCACGGCGTGGTTCAACGACGACATCGGTTTCAATGTCATCGTCAGCCACACACGCGTGGTCTCCTCCATCATCATGCTGGTGGGACTCGTGATCTCCTGGTTCTACTTCCGAGCCACCCCTCGTAACAATGTCGCTGGCATGATTGCCGCCTACGTGGTGGCCTGCGTATTTAATGCCGTGGCACTTCCCTGGTACTACGCCAGCTTATTGACTCCCATGGGAACGATTCGCCCGCCACGATGGGTGGTTCAAGGCACCGTGTTGTTCACATTCATCCTGTCGCTGTCCTTCGCCGGCGGCGGCAATCACCGCTTCTACGACGTGCCCTGGATGGTTATCATTACCGTTCTCGGCTGGCTGGCCGTCGGCTGGCTGACCACTGGAAAATTCAGCTGGAAGTACCCGTGGCGTGACGATAAAACCGCCGCAGACACGGATTCCACGGTGGCGCCCCTGTCGCGGTCGACCGAGGTCGCATAGTTGTCCATGCCCACCCCACAGCCTCTCTCGACCATCGCGCTGCCACAGTCCTACGAGCTCTGCCGCGATATTATGGCCTCCCACGGTCGCACGTATTCCCTGGCCACGCGACTATTGGCACCCCGCCAACAGCGTGCGGTGTGGTCTCTCTACGCCTGGGCACGCATCGTCGATGACTACGTCGACTGCCCCGCCGACGCCGACCGCTCCCCCACGCACATCGAAGCCACGGTCACACGTTTAAGCGAGCTTTTCCACTCAGCTGTCGTCATCGGTTCGCTTGACGACGTCCACCGCGACCGCGACCGTGCCGTCATCTCGGCGGCCGCACAGACTTTTCGCGACTACGACATCGATCCACAGCTCTCTGCGGACTTTGTTCACTCCATGTTGATGGACGTGCCCGACACATCGTGCCACATTGCGCATTTTGAAACATGGGAGCAACTCGACTCGTATATGTGGGGCTCCGCAGCAGTCATCGGCCTTGAGATGATGCCCATCCTAGGCACCCGCGCAGGGGTCTCCCGCGAGGAAGCCACTCCCTACGCAGAGCTCCTGGGAAAAGCCTTTCAGGTGACGAATTTCCTCCGCGACATCGCCGAGGATTTTCGCCGTGGCCGTATTTACCTACCACTGAATGAGTGGGAGGCCTTCGGAGTGGGTACCGAGGAGATCGGCTACTGTGCCGCCACGGGACAGACGACCCCGGCGGTACGTCAGGCATTGGCCTTCTTCATCGCTCGCAACCGCGCACTCTATGCCGAAGCCAGCAGCGGCGTGGACATGTTAGAGGTGCCAGGGCGTCAGGCTATCCGTGCCGCGGAGATTCTCTACTCAGACATTCTCGGCGAAATTGAGCGCATGAACTACAACGTCTTTGCGCAACGCGCTCAAGTGGGACGCGCTCGAAAAGCAAAAATCGCCCTCCCGCTGCTTTTCACAGCAGTGGCCGGGCGATTACGACAGGAGCTATCGCGGGCGTAGGACGGCGGGCGTAGGACGCCGTCCGGGTCTTTACAACGCCATAGCCTGTGCGCGGCGCATTACTTCGCGTGCAAGGTGACCGTGCAGGGCGTCCACCGGACGTCCAGGCAGAGATTCATCTTCGGTGAATAGCCACTCCAGCGTTTCTTCTCGCGTGTAGCCGCCGTCGGCAAGCAATGCGAGTGCGCCAGGTACAAAACGCGCGACCTCATCATCTTCAAAGAAGCGGGCGGGAATTTGTGCAATGCCGTCGCGGTGGACTGCAATAAGGCGACCCTCCTGCAGCAACGCGTGAATTCGAGTGACGGTGACGCCAATGAGGTCAGCGGCATCGGGCAGCGCAAGAGTGGGTTCGTCGGCGCTCAGGACATCGTGGCAAGTTGGAATCTTTCTCACACTGGTCACTTTAGCGCGTTGGCCTTGCAGTAGGTACGTCCCCATATACTTATTAGAAGCAACTGATTGGAACAGGGAAGGCTGGTTTATGTCGCAGCTTGTCGAGGGGCAGATTCTCGATGGTCGCTACCGCATCGGAGCCACCATCGCACACGGTGGCATGAGCACCGTGTACTGCGCCACCGATTTGCGGCTCGATCGCAGGGTGGCCGCAAAGGTCATGGATCCGCGTTTTGTCGACGACGAGTCTTTCCGCATCCGCTTCGAACGTGAGGCCCGCGCGGTCGCGCACCTCAATGACGAGTCGCTTGTCAACGTCTACGACCAGGGCACGGACCCGGCGGGGCATGTTTTCCTCATTATGGAATTCGTCGACGGTGGGACCCTCCGCGAACTGCTCCGTCAGCGCGGTCCGATGCCTCCGCATGCAGCTGCCGTCGTGATGCGCTCAGTTCTGCGCGCCCTATCGGTGGCGCATTCCCGCGGCATGGTGCACCGAGATATCAAGCCGGAAAATGTGCTGATTGCCTCGGACGGGCGAGTGAAGCTGGCGGACTTCGGTCTAGTGCGCGCGGCCGCTGATGCCAAGGTGACCTCTAACTCGGTCATCGTCGGCACCGTCGCTTATCTGGCTCCGGAGCAGGTCACGGGTGAATCCATCTCCCCTGCATCCGATGTGTATGCGGCGGGTATTTTGCTCTTTGAGCTGCTTACCGGCACCACGCCATTCATCGCCGATTCTTCGCTCGGCGTTGCCATGAAGCGATTGAACGAAGATGTCCCGCCACCCTCGGAGTTCATCGACGGCGTTCCCGAGGAGTTCGACGAGTTGGTCGCCCGCGCTTGTTCCCGCAGGCCGGAGGATCGGTTTGAGACGGCCGAGGAATTCGGTGACGCACTCGAAGACATTGCGGACAAACTCGCGCTGCCACCATTCCGCGTGCCGTCGCCCGTCAATTCAGCAGCCGCCAACGCTGCCGCCATGGAGGGGCTCACAGAGGACTTCCACCGACCGGGCAACGACCATTTCGATGACAGACACGGCACCGCAGAGACGGCACCCGAGCGCTTCGGTCACGACGGCTATGGCTTCTCGACGGACGCACCCGGTAGCCCCGTTTCTTCCCGACCACCGGGACCACCAAACGTTTTCGATGATTTCGACGACCCGGATGCGGGGCGGACACGCACTTTCGATCGCTATGACGAGTACAACCCCCCTGGCTGGGAATCCCCGGAGCCGTCTGGTGGAGCTCTCGTACCAGCCGACGTTCCAGGCGCTCCGGAATATCCGCTGCCGCCGGACACTCAGGGCCCACAGCACCCACAGCATCCGCAGCCGCGATCTGCTCAGACTCAGACGCCTAAGAGCCGTCGAGCTACCCGACAGCGGACGCGCCGTGGATGTGCATTGTGGCTGATTATCGCCCTGGTTGCCACGTTGGGCATGGGGCTTGGCGCGTGGTGGCTGGGCTCTGGCCGTTACGGCGAAGTGCCCTCTATCACTGGGCTGTCGCAACCACAGGCGATGACCGCAATCAGTGAGGCGGGCTTTGAACCGGTGGTTGATAAGCGCTACGACAACGATGTCGCAGTGTCCCAGATTATTGGCTCGGACCCCCTGGCTGGAGCGCGGGTTGTCCGCGGTGATGATGTTCGCGTGCTGGTCAGCCTCGGCCGCCCGACTGTGCCCGCATATCCCGCGAACCACTCAAAGGAAGTGTTCAGTGCTGCCCTAGCTAAGCGGACGTTGAAAGAAGAGGTCGGAGACCCCGTCTTTTCCGATGATGTCTCCACCGGCGGCTTGGTATATGCGGTTCCTGCTCCAGGACAGACCGTCGAAGTTGGCTCAGTTGTGACTGTGCATTACTCCAAGGGGCCAGCACCGGTGAAGGTGCCAAAAATCGTGGGGCTTCAAGAGGATGAAGCTCGTGAGCTGTTGAGCAAGGCCGGGCTGGAAGTCCGGGAGGTATCGGCGGAGTTCTCCTCCTCTGCTGAGCCGGAAGAGGTTCTTTCCGTGTCTCCTGAGGAAGGCACTGGCCTCGAACGCGGTAGTTCTGTGACGTTGACCATTAACAACGGCATCGAAGTGCCCAATGTAGTGGGCAAGTCGGAAGATACTGCTCGCCAAATACTGCAGCGCGAGGGCATTGAGGTAAGCGAAGTAAAGGACGCGTCCTCCTCCTCGCGCGACTACGGCCGTGTCGACGCAGTCTCACCGAGTGCAGGTCGTCTGGTTAACCCCAATGATGCGACTGTCACGCTGACCGTGTCCAGAGCAGTGAAGGTTCCGCAGCTGCTGGGTAAAACTGTTGCGCAGGCACGTCGTGAAGCGGAGAAACAGCATCTTCAGCTCGACATCGACGGCTCTGCGAACGATGACGATCGCATCGTATTGCAGTCACCCCGACCGGGCGCTAAGGCCACGGCGGGTGACAGCATTTCGGTCAGCACTCTGTAAAAAAGTGCGGCGCTCTACTGAGTGCGGTGCTGCACTAGCTGGGCTAGTTGTACCTAGCTGAGCTGGTTGCAACTAGTTGCGCAGCATCTCGGCAACCAGGAAGGCCAGCTCCAGCGACTGCTGAGTGTTCAAACGCGGGTCGCAGGCGGATGCGTAACGGCCTGGCAGATCGACATCGGAAATGTCCTGCGCGCCACCGAGGCACTCAGTGACATCTTCGCCGGTCAGCTCCACGTGGATACCACCCGGGTGCGAGCCGATCGAGCGGTGCACCTCGAAGAAGCCCTGAACTTCGTCGACAATGCGGTCGAAGTGGCGGGTCTTGTAACCATTGGAGGCCGAGTAAGTGTTGCCGTGCATCGGATCGCACTGCCAAATGACCTTATGACCAGAAGCTTCCACAGCCTCAACGATGGGAGGCAGCACGGAGCGAACCTTGTCATTGCCCAGACGCGAAGTCAGGGTCAGGCGACCAGGCTGGAAGAACGGGTCGAGCTTGTCGGCGTAAGCGACAGCCTCCTCCGGCGTGGTGGTCGGGCCAATCTTCACACCGACGGGGTTGCCAATCATGGCAGCCAGGTTGATGTGGAAGTCCTCAATACCACGGGTGCGCTCACCAATCCACAGCTGATGCGCGGAGAGGTTGAACAGCTCCTGATTGCCATCGTTTTCAGACAGGCGCAGCATAGCGCGCTCGTAGTCAACAACCAGTGCCTCATGCGAGCAGTAAATTTGCGCGGTCTGCAGGTTCGAGTCCGCAACACCACAGGCAGCCATGAACCGCAGTGCGTGATCAATCTCGCGTGCCAGGTCCTCGTAGCGGGCACCAGCCGGCGAGTTGCTGACGAACTCACGGTTCCACTCGTGCAGACGATGCAGGTCAGCGGTGCCCGAACCTGTCAGTGCACGTACCAGGTTCATCGCCGCAGACGCATTGGCGTAAGCACGCACCATTCGAGCTGGGTCGTGAACTCGAGCTTCTTCAGTCGGCTCAACGCCGTTGACCATGTCGCCGCGGTAGCTAAGCAAGCCGTCGCCGTCGATGTCCTTCGAGCGCGGCTTAGCGTACTGACCAGCGATACGAGCCATCTTTACAACCGGGGTGGATGCGCCGTAGGTCAGCACAACGGCCATCTGCAGCAAGGTCTTCACATTGGCGCGAATGTGCGGCTCAGTATTGGACTCAAAGGTCTCCGCACAATCACCGCCCTGCAGCAGGAAGGCCTTACCATTAGCGACGTCGGCAAGCTCCTGACGAAGCTTACGAACCTCAGGCGCGACCACAATTGGCGGCACCGATTCGAGAATGCGACGCACGTTAGCAGCGGCGCGGGCATCCCAGCTTGGCTGCTGTAGGGCTTGGCGGGATACGACATCAGCAAAGCGCTCAGCCATGTCGCCGGGAAGCGGTGGCAGATCGGGCAGGTCATCTACAGGGAGATCAATAGTCCAACTCACAGAAGTTCATTGTAGTGCCCCTGCCAGAAGGGTGTTAGTCAGGTCACCAAATATTCGAATTCCGTTGCTTAATCAAGCGGCAACTTCTGTGCAATCTTTTGAAACTTCAGCAGATTGTGCTGGGCATCTGCCAGCGCGTCGTGCTTACCTGCAGTCTGTTTCGGCAACCGTGGCTTGCCCGCCATCTCCCAGTACTGCTTGAGTTCACGGGTATAACGTGGCATGAACTGCGGCAGCTTGGTCATATCACCCCAAAGCTGCACCAACGCAATGTGATCGTAGGCGCCTACCCAAGCCCACAGCTCTGGGCTGCCCGTACCGGGTTCGGTGAAAAATGCCAGCAGTTCCTCGCGGATCGTGTCCCGGTTCTTCCACAGCGGAGATGAGGGGTTGGGCAGCTGATTGAGCACGTTGGCCCGCACCCACGGGCCGGCCTTGCTCTCATTGAACTCGGTAGACACCGCGTAGTATTCGCGGCCGTCCTCAGCTACGACACCGATGGAGACAAGATCAATAGTCTTGCCGTCTTCAATAAACTCGGTGTCATAAAAATAACGCACGGTGTGGAATCCTCTCCAGCCTCGGCCTCGCGTCGGCTACCTCGCGACCAAAAGACCGTGGAGCCCTACCGAGCAAATCTTACCCATGCACCGAATCGCCATAGGAAGTGTGCAGCCCCACTGTCGCGAAAACTATCTGCGCCTAATTATTCTAGCGAGCGCGTCGGAACCAGCGACGAGGGGTCGGCTTCGGCCCCGGAGCCGGAGTAGTGAGCTCTCCACCCGGTTCGGTTCCCGCTGGATAGCCGGTGCCGGCCTCCAAGGACTTCTTCACATCAGTCGCGTAAGCATCGACATATTCCTGACCAGAAAGCTTCTGAATTTCCTTAATCAGGTCATCCGTCAGTGCCCTGGCCGCTTCATACTCATCGCTGTACTTGGCTTTGTACTCCGACGGATCAATCGGATCGCCGATAATCGTGCCGACCTTCACCGGACGAGGAATCCACGAACCAATCGGGTTGGCTTTCTCCGTATCAATCATCGCCATTGGGAACACCGGCACACCGGCCTCCAGCGCGACACGTGCCGCACCGGTTTTACCGCGGTACAGTCGACCATCGGGACTACGGGTGCCTTCCAAGGAAATGCCCAGCAGGTCACCGCGTGACAGCACCTTCAAGCCGGCGTTCAGCGCATCGCGAGCTGCATCACCAGAGGTACGGTCAATCGGCACCTGCCCCACCGAGGAGAAGAAGAACTTCTGGATACCGCCGACAAAGCCCGGCGTGGTGAAGTACTCCGCCTTCGCCAGGAACGTCAGCTGACGACGGCAGACCAGTGGGAAGAAAAAGTGATCCATCACAGCAAGGTGGTTCGACGCCATCAGCGCTGGACCTTCCTGAGGAATCTTCTCACCACCGATGTAGTACGGGCGATTATAGATCCGCAGCCAAGGGCCAATGAGGATGTACTTAAAGAACTTGTACCAGCGATTATTCACAGTTTAAAACTATACAGGTTCAGTTGGTCCGACGATCCATCTCCGCAGCCATTCCCCCACCTTTTCGCGGGCGAATTCCCCTGCAATCCCCAAATTGACGCTTTACGACGATGTCGCACCCTCGGCAGCCACAACGCTGCGCGCAATATCCGCCGCACCAATCAACCCAGCATCCGCACCTAGTTCAGCGACCCGCACATCCGCTACCGGACGATAGCCAGCGCCGGTGAGATTGCGGGCAAACTCGGCCTTGGCCTTGTCCAGGTATAGATCAGACGCCGAGGCAACACCGCCACCGATAACAATCAATTCCGGATCAAAGACATCGCCCACCATCGACAGGCCACGCCCCAGCCAGGTAGCAAAGTCATCAATCGCAGCTAGAGCCAATTCATCCCCCTGGCGAGCAGCCGAGACGACATCGGTACCAGTTACCGAGCCGGCCACGAGCCCGTCGGTAAGCCGCGAGAAGTAGCGACCGGATTCAGAGAGTTCCTGAGCGGTGGTAACCAACGCCGTACCCGAGCAGTAACGCTCCAAGCAACCACGCTTTCCGCAGGAGCAGGGACGACCATCCGGCACAACGGTGAGGTGGCCGAATTCCGGCGCCGTGCCGTACGCGCCACGGTAAATCTCACCCCCCTGCATCATCGCGCCGCCGATTCCCGTACCCAGCGCAAACAGCACCCAATTATCCGCACCGCGAGCCGCACCAAAGCGATACTCACCCCAGGCGGCCGAGTTGGCATCGTGCTCAAGCTGCAGCGGACATGGGAGAAGCAAGGATAAACGCTTGACGACGTTCGCATCGCGCCACGGCAGATGCGGGGCAAAACGAACCGTCTGGCGGTCAGAATCCAAAAAACCAGCTACAGCTAAACCGATGGCGCTGACATCTGGAAAGCGTTCAACCAAGCGCTCGGATGTCTGGACAATGCCACGTTCAATGGCATCCACACTGCCATCAGAACTGGTCTGAACTCGATACAGCACCTGCCCATCAGCGCTGACCACTGCAGCGCGCAGGTTTGTTCCACCAATATCAAAACCGATAGCCGGGCGATCAGCGGCGTCGGACTCGTCTGAGTTCGGATGAATCGGAATATCGGTGGACATAACAGTTGATTATAAAGGGATTGCGCAGGTTCGGAGAATTCGGCGAGCCCGAGCAGCCATGACCTCCCAGGTCCACGACTGCACAACATGCTCCCGACCACAGGCTCCCATCGCCGCCGCGCGCTCCGGATTATCCAAAATCTCAACCAGCCCGGTGGCGACGCTGCGCTTCGAGGCCCCGTCGACAACGATGCCAGTTTCGCCATCGATAACTGTCTCCGGGGCGCCACCAGACTTGCCAGCTATGACAGGGACACCGCAGGCCTGTGCTTCCAAGTAGACAATGCCGAGGCCTTCTACATCGAGGCCACGTCCGCGGGTTCGGGCGGGCATGGCAAAAATGCTGGCCGCATTGTAATAGGCGGGGAGGTCATCATAAGAGACCTTGCCGGCAAAAATAACCTGCTCGGAGACCCCGAGCTTTACTGCCAGCTTTTTCAATTCTCGGTTCAACGGACCAACGCCCACGATCAGCAACCTGGCATCCGGGTGCTGCTCAAGAACCTTAGGCATGCTGCGAATCAGCATATCTTGGCCTTTTCGGCGCACTAGCCGAGAAATACAGACGATAAGCGGCTGGGACTCACCGATTCCGTGGTGCTGCCGGATCTTCTGTCCCGCCTCGGGGTCCGGGGAAAATCGCTCGATATCGACACCGGAAGGCAGGCGTTCAAATGCTGTTTGCGGACCAAAGGCTGCCGCAAATCGACCACGGGTGTAGCGGGAAATATAGGTCACAACATCGGAGCTCTTACCAATGCGCCTCAGCATCTGGCGGGCCAATGGCAGCATCGACCAGCCCACTTCATGTCCGTGAGTGGTAGCAACGATGCGGGTGGCACCTGCGCGACGGCATGCGTCGGCAAGCAAACCAAGTGGCGCGGCGGCACCAAACCATACGGTGTCAATGCGTTCGGTGCGAATAATCTGAGCGGCGCGACGAGCTACGTGCGGCAGTGGCAGCAGCACGGAATCACGCATGCGATAAACACGGTACGGTAGCGACTCGTCGTAGGCGCGGAGCTTTTCTTCGGGGGCTCGCGAGGACGCGAGGACTACGAGGTTCTCCGGATCCAAACGAGCACAGAAATCACGCAGGTAGGACTCGATTCCACCATCGCGAGGCGGGAAGTCATTCGTAATGAGCAGTACGCGCGCAGACATGGAGCCGAGTTTATCTACCTTGACTAAAAGGACGCGAGGTCACCTGCCGCTAGTTAGAAGCGGACAGCGCCTTGGTACGGGCCACCTTGGTCGATGGAAACGACCTGGACTGGAATACCGTAGTCGGAAGCATGGACAATCTGACCATTGCCGATGTACATGCCCACGTGCGTGATTCCCGGGTAGTAACCGATGATGTCGCCCGGCTGCAGCTGGTCGCGGCTCACCGGAGTACCACCGGCGAGCTGTGCCTGCGAGGTCCGCGGGATGGACTTACCAATCTGCTGGTACGCCCAGTACATCAGGCCGGAGCAGTCGAATGCGGAGGGACCAGCAGCTCCCCACGAGTACGGGGAACCCAGCTTCGACATCGCGGCATCAACTGCGGCGGAAGATCCGAGCAGTTTGTCCAACCCTTCGGTAATTGGGTTGTTCTTGGAAATCCAGATTTCCCGCTGTTCGGGGCTCAGCGATTCAACCATGGACTTGACATGCTCGGCGCGCTCATCAAATTCGGCGCTGCGCTTGTCCAAATCATCGCGGCGCTTGGCCAGGTCATCGAGCTGCTTGCGGATATCGCCCTGCAGACGCAGCGCATTGGCCTTGCCATCCTCGGCATCCTTGCGGGCTTGCACCGCACGGCTGACGACTTCATCGTTGTCGCGGAACATCTTGTTGATGTAGCCGGCACGGTCGATAGCGTCCTGAGCACTGGAAGATCCCAGGGCGGCAGACAATGGGTCGACGATTTCACCACGCATCCGCTTCTTCGCGAAGTAGGAAATCTCACCAGAGAGCGCCTTGAGATTATCCTGTGCTCGGAGAACCTGATCCTCAGAGTGCTTCAGTTCCCCTTCGGCGTGCCGGAGTTCCTCTTCCTTGGCCTGAACCTGAGAATCCAGCTCGGTAACTTCCTCAGAAACCGCTTCGGTATCCCGAGAAATCTTCTCCAGCTCTGCAATAATGCCGTCTGCAGTAGCCAGATCCGGGGCTGGCTGTTCATCCTGCGCAGAGGCAATCGGCGCCAAACCTACGGAGCCAAAGGTTAGCCCAGTCACGACCGTAAGCCCGACTACACCGCGACGAGAGTTGTGGCGACGGCGAGAGGCACGGTGACGCGACAAATCCAAACCCTTTTCAAGTTGTGTATTCAAATTTCTTCCCCGAAAAACAAAACATCAAACCACTTGACGCATTCGAGCAAATTGTAGCAGCCTTGCCGCGGAACAACACACCGACAAACCGCCAGCACAAAGGGGTATCCAAAGGGAGTAACCAGGATAGCCCTTCGACTCCACGCATTGCGTAACCGCAGTAGAAAAACAAAAAATGAGGCGAGTGCCCCTATAGTGCTTTACGACGCGCATAGCGTCAGCACCCGGGCGCTCGCCTCAGTGCCCCCTCGGTAAAAAGAGAGCCAAGGCTCTGCGGGGCATCAAGGCCCCGCAGGTTGTCATCCGTTCAAACAGATTAGAAGCGGACGAAGTTGTGAACCGGCATGTAGTTCATCGGAGCTTCCTTGACGACATCGCCGGACTGCGGAGCGTGAATCACGTTGCCGTTGCCGGAGAAGATGCCGACGTGGGTAGCGCCAGAGTAGAAGGAAACGATGTCACCCAGTGCCGGGCTGGAGACCGCGGTACCCTGGGAAGCCTGCGCCTGGGAGGTACGCGGGATCGACTTACCGACCTGCTGGTATGCCCAGGAGGTCAGACCGGAGCAGTCGAAAGAGTTCGGACCGGTAGCGCCCCACACATACGGGGAACCGATCTTGGAACGTGCAGCGGAGACGATAGCCGAACCGGTGGACGGTGCTGCAACGTTTGCAACGCTGCCGGAGGTAACCTCACCTGCGATGTCGTTGAACTTGCCAACAACATCCTGCATACCTGCAACCTGCGGGGTATCGAAGCCGTTCAGTGCGCCCTGGATGTCGTTCAGCGGGTTAGCGTTAGCGGTCGGAACTGCGAGAGCGGTAACGCCGGCGACAGTTGCGCCAAATGCGACTGCGTTGCGTGCAAAGTTAGAACGGCGGTGGTGCTTGCCCATTGTTTTGAAACTCCAAAATCTTCCTGTTTAGCCGACCGGGTTAGCTGACGGGTTCGGAAGAATGGAAGACTTCCTACCCTCCGGGATTTCCCTTTGGGATTCACCCCATGGTTCGAGGTGGGTCCCCGGCTCGAATCCCCTGAGGCTCTCACTACTTAGACCCTCAGGACCTTCGATAAGGCTCTGTGTTTTCTTATCAATGACCGGCACCAACTCAGTGGCCCCGTTTCAATGTCTCGATAAGGTTACGAAATGGCATCAAGTTTTGTCTAGCCGTTTGTCCAGAAAACCGCTCGAGGCCCGGTTGTTACCATCGATAGAACTAAACCGTTACCAAGCTGTTACAACTAAACACTCCCCCTATAGCGGAATAATAACAGTTTGATAAACGTGTCACTACCTGGCATTTTGAAGTCCGCCGAGAACTTTACACTTAATGCCTTAAAGTCGACACATTTTTATCGCGGGCTCAAAACGTGTTTTATGTCACACTCCAGCTTGCAACAGCTCAATTTGCTCAAGTTTCACAGTTTTAACACCACTAGGAGCGCTCAGCATAGGATTATTGACGTGGATTCAGGACAACAGCACTTCCCTCTCGAAGGCACCGTCGATGATTCTCTTTTCAACACCACCTTTGTCGTCGTAGACCTGGAAACGACCGGATTGAAGGCCAAAAACGACCACATCATTGAAATTGGGGCCATCAAAACCCGTGGCGGTAAGACAATTGGCACCTTTTCCAGCTTCATCGACCCCGGTATGGAGATCCCCGACCACATCACATCTCTGACCGGCATCACTACCGCCGATGTTGAAACCGCCCCACAGCTCGGCACAGTTATTACTCAGTTCCTCGAATTTGCCCGGGGAAGCGTCTGGGTTGCGCATAATGCCAAGTTCGATATTGGATTCCTCCGCCAGGCTTGCACAGATTTGGGCCTAGATTGGCCGAGCCCCAGTGTCGTAGACACCCTCACGTTGGCGCGTCGCGTCCTCGACCGCTCACAAGTTGGCAGTTTCAAGCTCTCACAGCTCGCACGGTACGTCGGTTCTCCGAATCGCCCCACCCACCGGGCGCTTGACGACGCAATCGCAACCGTCGACGTCCTTCACTACCTCGTGGAGAGACTAGCTGGCGATGAAGTACAAACAGCGTCCGAGCTAGTGCACTACTCGCCCACCGTCGCTCCAGAGGTTCGTGCTAAACGGCACCTTGCCGATGGAGCTCCGCACACCCCTGGTGTCTATGTTTTTCGGTCAAGAAATGACGACCCCTTATATATAGGTACAGCTCTCGATTTGCGACGTAGACTTCTGCAGTATTTCAACGGTACTGATTCTCGTCGCAAGATTACGGAAATGGTCTCTCTAGCCGAACGCGTCGAGATCATCGAGTGCCCGCACGGCTTCGCTGCAGAAATTCGCGAGGCTCGTCTGATCTCTGCACTCCGTCCGCCCTACAACCGACAACGCACCGAACCAACCCGCGGCTGGTACATCGTCCCCACTAGCCCCGGTCGGCCTGCCAAGATTAGCCGGGCAGTCACCGACGCCCGCAGCCTAGGTCCTTTCCGCACGCGCGACACCGCTACTGCCATCCGCGACAGGTTCTCCGCGCTTAACGACGACTTTGCGATAACAACCGCTCAGATCTCCACCACCGGCGCAGACGAGATCGCAGACATGATTGCAGAGATATCAGCACTTGCCGAAGCACACCGCTTCCAACGCGCGGCAGTGCAACGTGACCGCGCCGCGGAGTTCATTATCAGCTTGGACAAGCAGCAGCGCCTGAGCATGCTTGCCGCCATCCCATCTCTGCAAGCCGCTTTCCCCGATGGCAATGGCGGCTGGCATCTAGCGGAAATTCGCTACGGCAGGTTGGCCGGCGCCAGCACCGCACCACGTGGCGCGGAAATGAACTACATCATCGAGCTCATGGAGAGTTCAGCCCAAACAGTCACTCCAGATGATTCCTTATATAAAGGAGCATCGATTGATGAACTCAGTATTATCTGGAAATGGCTGCAGCGCCCGGAGGTACGAATAAAGCCCACCGGAGGCGAGTATTCCTACCCTAGGTTAGGCGCAGGAAAATACCTTCAGTGGGCAATTGACGCGCAGCAAGCACGTCGTGAAGCGCGACGCGAACCTTAACCCTTCATCGCCGCGGTAAGGATGTCCAAGCACAGCCCCGACTGGAGCGTTTCCTTGACCTCTTCAATGGAGTCGGCCATAGCTTCCTTTAGCGGACGGCCACTCAGACCACGCGAAATGGCGATTGCGGCGGCGGAGTTAAGGATGACTGCATCGCGAATCGGGCCTTCGAGCTCGCCAGCCCAAATGCGACGTGCAACATCAGCGTTGTAAGCAGGGTCACCGCCACGCAGCGCGTCAATTTCGGAGTACTCCATGCCATAGTCATGTGGATCGATGGCATCTTCGGCAACTCCACCGTTTTCCACAATAAAGACCTTGGTGGGGCCAGTAACGGTAATCTCGTCGAGGCCATCGCTTCCGCGAACCACCAGCGCGCGCTGACCACGGCGGGCGAAGGTGTCCGCCATCGTCTCCATCTGATCTTCGAAGGCACAGCCAATCAAGCTCGCCTGCGGGCGTGCTGGATTCGTCAGCGGCCCCAACAGGTTGAAGACTGTCGGAACCGCTAGCTCCTTACGCACCGGTCCAGCGAAGCGCATGGCCGGATGAAAGCGAGCGGCAAAGAGGAAGCGCACGTAGAAATCCGGATGTTCCGGAGAAGTAACGAGACCGTTCTCAATGTCGATGCCAAAGGCCTCCAGCATGTCAGCTCCGCCCGACTTCGAGGAAGCCGCGCGGTTACCGTGCTTGAGCACCGGCACACCGCTGGCCGCGATAACAATCATGGACATCGTGGAGATGTTGACGGTATTTGCGCCATCACCACCGGTGCCGACGATATCGACTGCACCGCGCTCAATAACACCGGCGAGCTGTGGATCATGAACTGGGCGGGCAAATGAAAGCATGCCCTCAGCCGCAGCATCGAGCTCGGCAGCCGTAATCCCCTTGGCGAGGAGACCGAAAGCAAACGTTGCGGTCTGCACGTCTCCGGAAGCACCGGACATGATTTGATCCATGGCGAATCGAATGCCCTCACCGGAAACTTCGCGGCCAGCGCCAATCGTGGAGAGAACATGGCGCCAGTTTTCGACCGCCCTCTTATCGCCGATCTCGCTCATCGCCACTCCCTTCCACTAGATAGTCAAGTCTGTATTCGTACTTTATTAATACAACTGCACCTAGGTACTGCTGGCTATCCCGCCCACCAGGCGCACCACATCACAGGGCTGTTGAAAAAAATCCCACCGTGATGTACGTAATAAGACAAGATACCTCCCCCATATATCCAGCGCATCACCAGGTCCACCTTTTGCGTTCACCGAAAATCTCACCCCCATTGGGGCAACTGGAAAAATACGATATTAAACAGAGCCGAACCTGCGATAAACTAACCGACAACTGATGTCGCAGTATCGCTAACCCAGGTTCACCGGAGGTGAACCTGGCAGTCCAGGGGATGGACACCGCGCAACTCAGCACAACCAAACCCTCGAATTCGCCCGCGTCGGATAAAGACACCGGAAAGTTCCCATCAGGGGGAAAAATTAGTGAAATTCTCAGAAACCTTTCCTCGCGACCTGGGATTTTAGGAATTTTTATACAAAAACGGGGGTTGCAACGTGACTACTCCTTAAGAACAGTACATACTGTTAGTTGTGACGAGCGCAGTTGAAAATCAAGGTATGACAGCACCACGTCGTGCTGCGACACTGAACCGACCGAATATGGTCAGTGTCGGCACGATTGTGTTCCTGTCTCAGGAATTAATGTTCTTCGCCGGTCTGTTCGCGATGTACTTCGTGTCACGCGCGAACGGCCAGGGCGATTCGTGGGATTGGGGTACCGGCCACCTCAATGTCCCGTACGCACTATTGATCACCGTGATCCTAGTGTCGTCTTCGTTCACTGCCCAGTGGGGCGTGTTCGCGGCCGAGCGTGGCGACGTTTTCGCACTCCGTAAGTGGTACGCACTGTCTACCGCCCTGGGTGCAATCTTCCTCGTCGGCCAGGCTTACGAGTACTTCACACTGGTTAGCCACGGTCTGACCATTCAGAACTCCATTTACGGTTCGGTCTTCTTCATCACCACCGGATTCCACGCAGCCCACGTCCTCGCGGGTGTGCTGGCTTTCGTTGTGGTGCTTATCCGTACCTCCAAGGCGAAGTTCACCCCGGCACAGGCCACTGCTGCCATCG
The DNA here is from genome assembly GCF_001809925.1 of Corynebacterium sp. HMSC064H12. Lineage (NCBI taxonomy): Bacteria > Bacillati > Actinomycetota > Actinomycetes > Mycobacteriales > Corynebacteriaceae > Corynebacterium > Corynebacterium sp. HMSC064H12. The sequence goes on from NZ_KV799321.1 coordinate 135,088, forward strand.
TGGTCTCGTACTACTGGCACTTCGTCGACGTCGTGTGGATTGGCCTGTTTATCACCATCTACTTCATCCAGTAGGCCGTATTGGCCGTCCTTTGTTTAGTACGGCCTACAGCCCATCCACTTTCCACGAACAGTATTAAAGGGAAAAAGATGGAAAACACTACCTCCGAAACCAAGGACACCACGTCCTTGGCTGCGGCCCCGAAGTCAAAGGGCCGCCGCAAGATGCGCCGTACTGCCTCCGGCATTATGGCTATGGCTCTCGCCCTCACCGGCGCGGGCTTCCTCGCTAATGCTCTGACCCCTGATGCACAGACGGCTACTGCTCAGCAGGATGAAGCCGCAATGATTCAGCAGGGCAAGGAGCTTTACGACGTTGCTTGTATTACTTGCCACGGCGCCAACCTTCAGGGCGTTAAGGACCGCGGCAAGTCGCTGATCGGCGTCGGCGAAGGCTCGGTTTACTTCCAGGTTCACTCCGGTCGTATGCCGATGCTCCGCAACGAGGCTCAGGCAGCACGTAAGACCCCGCGTTACTCCGAAGAGCAGACGCTGGCTATCGCAGCCTACGTCCAGGCTAATGGCGGCGGCGCCGGCATCGTCCGCGACGAGGACGGCTCCATCGCTATGGAGTCGCTACGCGGTAAGAACGCTGGCCCGAACGGTGAGCTTGACAAGGCTGACGTTGCTCGCGGTTCCGAGCTGTTCCGCCTGAACTGTGCATCCTGCCACAACTTCACCGGTCGTGGCGGCGCACTGTCCAGCGGTAAGTACGCACCGGTCCTGGATCCTGCAAATGAGCAGGAAATCTACCAGGCCATGCTGACCGGCCCGCAGAATATGCCGAAGTTCTCTGACCGCCAGCTGTCTGCTGACGAGAAGAAGGACATCATCGCCTACATCAAGAACGCCAAGGAAACTCCGACCCCGGGTGGTTGGGGCATTGGTGGCATCGGCCCAGTTGCTGAGGGCCTTGTCATGTGGATTGTAGGCATTGTCGCTCTCGTAGCGGCCGCTCTTTGGATTGGATCCCGCCGATGAGTAATAACGAAAACAAGAAGTACAGCTCCGAAGAGCTGTCGAAGATGAGCAATGCGGATCTCGCTCGTCTGGGTGCTGAACTCGATGACGTGACCATTGCTTACCGCAAGGAACGCTTCCCGATTGCCAACGACCCGGCTGAAAAGCGCGCGGCTCGTGGTGTCACCATCTGGCTGGCACTGTCGGTCATTCTTGGCCTGGCATTCATCGCCATCTACCTGTTCTACCCGTGGCACTACAAGGGGCACGGCGAAGAGGGTCTGTGGCTGTACACTATGTACACCCCGCTGCTGGGTATCACCATCGGTGGCTGCATCGTCACCCTGGGTATTGGTGCAGTTAAGTTCACCAAGCGCTTCATTCCGGAAGAGATTTCGGTTCAGCGCCGCCACGATGGTCCGTCCGAAGAGGTCGACCAGAAGACCATCGTTGCCCTGCTGAACGATTCTTGGCAGACCTCCACCCTGGGTCGTCGCTCCGCTATCAAGGGCCTCCTTGGTACCGGCGCCGTCCTGGCTGGTATCGGCATGATCCTTCCGCTTGGCGGCATGATTAAGAACCCGTGGAAGCCACGCCACGACGTTGACGTCACTGGTGACGGCACCCTGTGGACCACTGGCTGGACTCTCGTCGAGAAGGGCCACAAGGTTTACCTGGGTCGCGACACCGGCGCTATCGCTGAAGAGGGCGTACACGGCTACACCACTAAGGGCGTTTCCCGCCTGGTTCGCCTCCGCCCAGAGGACCTGTCCGCAGGTTCCATGGAGACCGTCTTCCCTCTTCCGGAGGAGGACGTCAACGACGGCGACAAGTACTCCAAGGATGCTGATGTCTACGAGGCACACATGCACTCGATTCACGGCTCCCGCAACTCGGTCATGCTGATCCGTCTGCGTTCCCAGGACGCTGAAAAGGCAATCCTGCGCAAGGGTCAGGAAGACTTCCACTACGGCGACTACTTCGCCTACTCGAAGATTTGTACACACATCGGTTGCCCGACTTCTCTGTACGAACAGCAGACGAACCGTATTCTCTGCCCATGCCACCAGTCGCAGTTCGATGCACTGCACTACGGCAAGCCGGTCTTCGGTCCAGCTGCTCGCGCTCTTCCAGAGCTGCCGATCAGCGTTGACGAAGAAGGCTACATGTACGCAGAGGGCAACTTCATTGAGCCCGTCGGTCCGGCATTCTGGGAGCGTCAGTCATGAGTAATCCAACGAAACTAGCAACCGCTGCTAAGAATATGGATGACCGCTACACCCTGTCTGGCGGCATGCGTAAGCAGCTCAATAAGGTATTCCCTACCCACTGGTCCTTCCTGCTGGGCGAGATTGCACTCTACTCCTTCGTAGTCCTGCTCTTCTCGGGTGTTTACCTGACTCTGTTCTTCGACCCGTCGATGTCGAAGGTCATTTACGACGGTGCCTACGCGCCGCTCAACGGTGTCGAGATGTCTCGCGCCTACGAGACCGCCCTGCAGATCTCCTTCGAGGTTCGCGGTGGCCTGTTCATTCGCCAGATTCACCACTGGGGTGCTCTGCTGTTCGCCGTGTCCATCATGGCGCACATGTTCCGCATCTTCTTCACCGGCGCATTCCGCAAGCCGCGTGAGGCTAACTGGGTCATCGGTTCCATCCTCCTGCTGCTGTCCGTGGCAGAGGGCTTCATGGGTTACTCCCTGCCGGACGACCTGCTTTCCGGTGTTGGTCTGCGTATTATGTCCGCAATCATCATCGGTCTGCCGATTATCGGCACCTGGCTGCACTGGATGATGTTCAACGGCGACTTCCCGGGTGACATGATTATCCCGCGCCTGTACATTGCACACGTGCTGATTCTCCCGGCCCTGCTGCTGGGTCTGATTGCCGCTCACCTGGCTCTGGTCTGGTACCAGAAGCACACCCAGTTCCCTGGCGCAGGTCGTACCGAGAACAACGTCGTCGGCGTTCGTATTCTCCCGATCTTCGCAGTCAAGTCCGTTTCCTTCGGCCTGATTACGTTCGGCTTCCTGGCGCTATTCGCTGGTATCTTCCAGATCAACGCAATTTGGAACCTTGGCCCGTACAACCCGGCGCAGGTTTCCGCTGGTTCCCAGCCGGATATCTACATGCTGTGGACTGACGGTGCTGCCCGTGTCATGCCGCCGTGGGAGCTTTACTTGGGCTCTTACACGATCCCGGCAGTCTTCTGGGTCGCCCTGCTCTGTGGTGTTCTGGTTGTCCTGCTCTTCGCTTACCCGTTCATCGAGGCGAAGATCACCGGCGACAACGCCCACCACAACCTGCTGCAGCGTCCGCGCGACGTGCCGGTTCGCTCCGGCCTGGGTGCCATGGCTTTGGTCTTCTACACCCTGCTGACTCTGTCCGGTGGTAACGACCTGATCGCATACCACTTCCAGATCTCGCTGAACGTGATGACCTGGGTTGGCCGTATCGGTCTGATCATCCTGCCTCCGATCGCTTACTTCGTCACTTACCGAATCTGCATCGGCCTGCAGCGCTCTGACCGCGCTGTCCTGGAGCACGGCATCGAGACGGGCATCATCAACCAGCTACCTGATGGTTCCTTCATCGAGGTCCACCAGCCACTGGGTCCGGTCGACGAGCACGGCCACGCCGTTCCGCTCGAGTACCAGGGTGCTTACGTCCCGAAGACCATGAACGAACTGGGCGCCGCTGGTAGCCCGGGTCGCGGTAGCTTCTTCAGCCCGGACTCCCCGGAGATCGCCGAAGAGGCAGCTCGTATCGAGCACGAGAACCACGAGCAGCAGGCTCAGATGTTCCGTGACCTCGAAGCTCAAAACGCTGAAGAGCGTCGCCAGCTCGAGCAGTAAAGTTCCGCGGTAGGTTTTCTACTGCGCTCAAATAAGACCACCCCGGTCCGCATCCACTTCGGATGTCGACCGGGGTGGTTTTTGTTACCCAGATTCTTCCGATTTCGCCTTGACCCCACATATGTCGGATACCAAATCTACTGTTTACCAGTACTAAAATGGACATATGTCTACCAGTCCCTCCCCCACCACCGATCTTTCGAGCAACGCCACACAGCTTGTCGCCAACGGTGTCAACTTCGACTACGAGGCCACGCCTGTTTTGCGCGATGTCTCGCTCACGCTTTCCGACGGCGATGTCCTCGGTCTGGTTGGAGACAACGGAGCCGGCAAGTCCACTCTTCTTTGGCTGCTGTCGGGTCGTCGTCGGCCCACGAGCGGTACGGTGACTCATATTGGCACGCGTGTACTCGGCTCTCAGGAACTGGAAGCTCCTTTCGACTCCACGGTGCAAATGCTTATCGATGAAGCCCTCGGCCCCTCGAAACGTCGTTTAGCGGAGTTAGAAGAGGCAGCTGAGGCGATGGCCTTAGCAGAGACCCCAGATGAGTCTAAGGCGGCAGAGAAGGCGTATTCGAAGGCCTTCTCGGACGTCATGGCTCACGATGACTGGAACGCCGAACATAATGCGGAGATTGTGCTCGACCATCTCGGCCTGACCGGTTCTGCTCCGGACGGCGCTCCCCTGACAGAGCAACTAACCACGGAGATTTCCGGCGGGCAGCGGGCGCGGTTGGGGCTCGCGATTACGCTCATTCGAAAGCCAGAGATTCTGCTTCTCGACGAGCCCACCAACCATCTCGATGAACGCGGTCGCCAGCTCGTGATTGACACCATCCAGAACCACCCTGGAGTGGTTGTGGTGGCAACACATGACCGCGACTTCCTGGATGCCGTTTGTACTGTAATTGGAGACTTGGTGCCGGGGCGCCCTGGTATTGGGCTGTTCCGTGGTAATTACTCCGACTACGCGAAGCACCGTCGCCACCAGCGTGAGCTATGGGAGCACCAGTGGCGCTCCGAGGAGCATGAACGCAATCGGTTGGAAGACACCATCGAGAATGGCGCTCGTGAGGTCTCACCGGGTCGGGAAATGACGGACAATAACAAGATGGCTTATGACCGCCGTGGCGGTCGTGTAGAGCGGCAAATCGCCCGCCGCGTGCGTTCGGCTAAGCAACGGCTGGAGGAACTCATTGAGGAAGGTGTGGAGCGTCCGCCGGCGCTACTGGGCTTTGATGCCCCGTTGACGGCGCCTCTACCGACCAAGCGCGCTGCTTCGGGAAGCGATGAGGATTTTCACCTCAAGATGCGCGGTGTGGTCGTCCCAGATCGAATTCGAGTTGGTTCACTGATTATTCGTCCCGGAGACAAGGTCGTTATCACAGGCCCTAATGGGGCCGGCAAATCTACCTTGTTTAAGACGATCATGGGGCAAGTTGAGACGCAGGCTGGCGAGGTGCGTATCGGCGAGAACTGTCGAGTAGCCATGCTGGCTCAGGAACAAGACTGGGAAAACCCAAAGAAGTCCGCCCGTGAGTTGTACGACCTTGCTCCCAATGCCCGCGTGCCTCTCGACGACTTTGGATTGCTTAGCCCCGAGGATGCCAATCGCCCGGTAGGAAGCCTCTCCATCGGCCAGCAACGACGGGTGGCGTTAGCGTTGGTCGTAGCCAACCCGCCGGAGATCTTGCTGCTCGACGAGCCTACCAACCATCTGAGTGTGGATCTGATCGAGCAGGTCCAAGACGCAATCGCATCTGCAGAGGGCACAATTATTGTGATTACCCACGATCACCGCATGATTAACTCGCTCGAAGCGCGACATCTGCAGGTGACTGATGGTGAGGTCATCGAACTGCCTAAGGGGCAGAAACCCGTCGAATTCGCTTGATACGGAATCATATATTGACTACAGATCCTAACCGACGAGGTAACACCAGTTAGGAATCCCCTCCCACTCGCCCAAACAAAAAAGTCTCTCCCACTAACGCCCTTGTTAGTGGGAGAGACTTTTCGGTTATCTACGACTGTGGTTCAGTCTGATTGCACTCGGACTAGTGCTTCTCCGGCGGAGTGATGTACTGAGTGTTGAGCTTGGTGCCGGAGACGATCAGAATTACCGCGCCAAGGACAATCAGCCAGTAGGCCATGAATGCGATGCCGTAGCCCATGAGGAGGATGCCCATGGTCATCACGAACGGCCAAATCGAGCTAGCGGAGAAGAAACCGAGGGTACCTGCACCGTCGGCAATCTCTGCCTCTTCGAAGTCGGCCGGGGTGATGTCGGAGCGGCGCTCAGTGAAGTGGAAGTATCCACCGAGCATCAGAGTCATCAGAGCTGCGAGGACCAGGCCGGTTGCGCCAGCCCACTCGAGGCGACCCTGGCTTTCGTTGATGACGTTACCGGTGTCCTGGAGGTACTGAGTGCCGAAGATGTAGACGACAGCCATGAACCCCAGGAACACGGTAAGTCCGTAGAAGAGCTTTGCTGCAGACTTCATTTGAGAACTTCCTTTAAGTAAGAATCTTGCTGGGTTTACTTGGCGGTCGCGTTCAGGTCAATGGTGTTAGCACCACGATCACCCATGTCGCGGGTGTCGACACGACCGGAGTTGAACGGCGAAGTGGAGACTGCGAATGCCGGCTCACCGATGTGCTTCAGAGCATCAGCGTTAGTAGCTTCTGGGTTCTCCTGGCGGAACTTGATGTACTCGGTGAATGCCTCACGGGAGACAGCACGAATCTCGAAGTTCATCATTGCGTGGTAGGTACCACACATCTCGGCACAACGGCCAACGAATGCGTTCTTGACCTTGTCGCTCGGGTTGTCCTCTGGTCGGTTGGCAATCTTGTCCGAGTCAATCTTTTCGATCTGGAAGACACGGTTGGACTTGTTAGCCTCCGGGTGCGGGAACACGTCGCGCTTGAAGAGGAACTCCGGAACCCAGAAGGAGTGAATCACGTCAGCGGACGCGAGGTCGAACTGGATTGCAGTGTCTTCCGGAACAACGAGGACCGGAACCTCTTCGGTGGTACCGAGGGTCTCAATCTCGTCGTAGTGCAGGTAGTCGAGGCTCTCCTTGGAGCGTCCGTGAACCGGGTGCTCCTTCTGCTTTGCGCGATCCTCAGCGGACGGAACCTCGTGGCCGCCCTCGGTGAAGAACTGCTCATCAGCCGGCTTCTCAATACGGCCGTTGTATTCCTCGCCGCCCATCAGGTCAGCGGAAATGTTGGCGTAACCGAACTTCCAGTTCCACTGGAAACCGGTGACGTCGACGGTAACTTCCGGATCCTTATCCAGGGCAGTGACCTTGTCCTGAGTCTGAACCGTGAAGAAGAACAGAGTCATCACGATCAGAATCGGGAGAATGGTCAGAGACAACTCAACCGGAACGTTGTATGCAGTCTGGCGCGGGAACTCGCCCTTGCCCTTCTTTTCAGCCTTCTTAGCTGTGAAGTTTGCCATCGAGTAAAGGGTAACGCCCCAAACGATGATGCCGATAATCCAAGCTGCAACCCAGGTCCAAACCCAGAAGTTACCCATGGACTGTGCTTCCGGGGTCACACCTTCCGGCCAACCAAAGCGGAGCAGCTTGAAGAAGCCGTTCTCCGGAGGATTAACATCGCAGCCGGCAAGCAAGGCTGCGCTACCGGTGGCAACGCCGAGGACGCCGAGCTTACGGGCGACTCCGAACTTTCTACGCTGATTCACGTGTGTCTGCCTTCCTGATCCACACAATTTTCGATAACCGATTAAGGTTTCGTCCTACCCAAGCAGAGTAGTCGATTCTTAAGCTTTCTCCACAATAAATATGGCTGTGGGGTGCCTTTGAGTATATCTGCCCTAATAAAATACTGAGAAAGACCCGCCTATCGGGGGTGGCATTCTCACCAGTTACACCCTGTTGACGCTCCTAAGTCTATGAATTTTTTAGTGTTTGTGCCACGCGCTGACGCACACACCGTCCCGCGCAACCTTGCCCCGAGCCCTAGACACGGCAAACTCAGACATTCTCGCTTTTCCCCAAAAGGCATTAAAGTAGGTGCAGCATTTCTATGTGGCGCCAATCTGGGGTTCAACCCAGCTACTCAGCCACGCGGCGGTCCTTCACGGCCACCGGTTAAGGCGACAACCAGTCGCGCTGAGCCGCTAGCTACGGAGCCGTCGAAAATCCATTAAGTGACACTAAGCGAAAGGTGCGCGCACGAAGCATGTGTGGTCTTCTCGGAATCCTGGCTGCAAATTCTGACGCAGCGGAGCTCGTTCCCGTTGTCGAAAGGGCCCTGCCCTGCATGCGGCACCGCGGCCCTGACGATGCAGGCACGTGGCACGATGAGGACGCAGTTTTCGGCTTCAACCGCCTATCCATTATTGATATTGCCCACAGCCACCAACCGCTGCAGTGGGGACCAGAGAATCAGCCGAATCGTTACTCCATGACCTTCAACGGCGAAATCTACAATTTCGTCGAACTTCGCGAGCAGCTGGAGAAGGAAGGTTACGCCTTTAATACCTCCGGCGATGGCGAACCTATCGTCGTTGGGTTCCACCACTGGGGAGCCGACGTCGTAAAGCACTTGCGCGGCATGTTCGGCATTGCTATTTGGGACAGCGTCGAGCGCAAGCTTTTCCTGGCGCGCGATCCGTTCGGCATTAAGCCTCTCTACTACGCCACCACCGAGCGCGGCACGATTTTCGGTTCTGAGAAGAAGTCCCTGCTGGAGGCCGCGCCGGAGATGGGCATCGATGCGAAAAAGCTGAATAAGCGTGCACTGGAGCACTACGTCGACCTGCAGTACGTGCCGGAACCGGAGTCTCTGCACACTGACATCGTCCGCCTGGAGTCGGGCTGCACTGCCATCGTTACGCCTGGTGGCGAAGTTAAGCAGACCCGCTACTTCAAGCCTAGTTTCCCGATTCAGCCAGTCACTAAGGGCGCTGAGCAGGACGTTTTTGACCGCATTGCCCGTGCGCTGGAGGACAGCGTCGAGAAGCATATGCGTGCCGACGTCACGGTGGGCTCGTTCCTGTCGGGCGGTATCGACTCCACTGCGATTGCAACTTTGGCTAAGCGCCACAACCCGAACCTGCTGACGTTTACCACTGGCTTCGAGCGCGAGGGCTTCTCAGAGGTCGATGTGGCTGCCGAGTCCGCCGCCGCCATTGGCGTCGAGCACATTGTGAAGGTCGTCTCGCCGGAGGAGTTCGCCGGGGCGATTCCGAAGATTATGTGGTACCTCGATGACCCGGTAGCTGACCCTGCACTGGTGCCGCTGTACTTCGTGGCCGCAGAGGCTCGTAAGCACGTTAAGGTCGTACTGTCCGGTGAGGGCGCAGACGAGCTCTTTGGTGGTTACACCATTTATAAGGAGCCGCTGTCGCTGAAGCCGTTCGACAAGGTTCCATCTCCCCTGCTGCGCGGTCTGGCTAAGGTCGGCGAAGCTCTGCCAGAGGGCATGCGCGGCAAGTCGCTCCTGCAGCGAGGCACTACTCCGCTGGAACAGCGCTACTACGGCAATGCTCGTTCCTTTAACTTTGAGCAGCTGCAGGAAGTGCTGCCGTGGGCCAAGAAGGAATGGGACCACAGCGATGTCACTGCGCCGATTTACGCGCAGTCTGAAGGCTGGGACCCGGTGACTCGGATGCAGCACTTGGATCTGTTCACCTGGTTGCGTGGCGACATTCTGGTCAAGGCGGACAAGATCACCATGGCTAACTCCCTGGAGCTGCGCGTGCCGTTCCTCGACCGTGTGGTCTTCGACGTTGCACAGACGCTGCCGGTGGACATGCGTGTTTCTCACGGCACCACCAAGTACGCACTGCGTCGCGCCATGGAGCAGATTGTTCCGGAGCACGTGCTCAACCGCCGCAAACTGGGCTTCCCGGTGCCGATTCGCCACTGGCTGGCAGGCGACGAACTGCACGGCTGGGCCGAGGACATCATCCGCGAGTCCCAGACCGATGAGTTCATTAATAAGGACGCCGTGCTCAAGATGCTCGCCGAGCACCACCCAACCGAGCGCGACCACTCCCGCCGCCTCTGGACCATCCTTGCTTTCATGGTCTGGCACGGCATCTTCATCGAAGACCGCATTACTCCGGACATCGAGCAGCGCGACTACCCCGTCGAGCTCTAGCTCGCTTTACGACGGTCCCCGCGCCTCAACCCCATCCTGCCCCGGCAGGCTGCCACCATAGCTGGGGCAACCAATAGAAAAGGCTCGGACCTCACTCAGTTAACAAGAGTGAGGTCCGAGCCTTTTACTATCCGACGCTTTTCACAGCGTCTGCTGACAGCTCTGCTCAGCTAATGACTTAGTTGAAGGAGTCACCGCAAGCGCAGGAGCCAGTGGCATTCGGGTTATCGATGGTGAAGCCCTGCTGTTCAATGGTGTCAGCGAAGTCGATGGTGGCACCGGACAGGTACGGAACCGACTGGCGATCAACGACCAGCTTGACGCCATCGAAAACTTCGGCGACATCGCCGTCGAGGCTGCGGTCATCGAAGTAGAGCTGGTAGCGCAGGCCGGCACAGCCGCCCGGAGCCACGGAAATACGCAGTGCCAGGTCGGTGGCACCTTCTTGGTCCAGAAGTGCCTTTGCCTTGGCAGCCGCAGCTTCGGTCAGGGTAACGCCAGTGCTCTGAGCAGTAGTCATAGCGCGTGTCCTCCTTGTTGAAGTGTTTAAGTATGCGAGTCGACCCCAAGGTCGGCTACGTCATTATTTATCACAACCTTACCGACCAGTCTTTAATTCCCAATTCTGGGTTCTCTTTTTCTTTCTCTTTTTCGGAAGTCTCTTTTTGCCGCCACATCGCAACCACACCACGGCTTCCCACGCCACAAGCGCACTCTTCCCGCCTGCCCCTGCGGCGGTCATCCCCAAAACCTCGCCCTTGCCCCGTCCCTGCCCCTCAACCTGCAACCTAATTAGGGAAGCACCTTGAAGACCTTATAATCTGGGGTCGTGAATCTACCGTGGAAAAAGAATGACAAAAAGTCCAAGGCAGCTGAGGCAGCTAACGCTGACGCAACCAACGCCGGAGACGTAGCCACCGACGCGACCGCATCCAGCGGGGCCAAGGGCACCGCTTCGGAGTCTCAGCAGCCCGAGAAGAAGCACAGCGGTGCTTTTACTCCCAAGAAGGGGCGCCCCACTCCGAAGCGCAACGAGGTTGAGCGCGAACGCGGCATCCGCCGTGGCCCGGTCGAGGCGCCGCTGACCGCTAAGGAAGCTCGCCAGCGCCGCAAGGAGCTCAAGGCTTCCATGTCCAAGGAAGAGCTCAAGGCCGCCAAGGCACGCGAGCGAGCAGAGCGACGTGAGCAGCGTCGCATTGCCGACGAGCGCATGGCCGCCGGCGATCCGCGCTACATGCTGCCACGCGACCAGGGCGCTGAGCGCAAGTTTGTCCGCGACTGGGTTGATTCCCGTCGCTTCCTCGCTAACGTGTTCCTCCCGTTCGCGCTGATTCTGCTGCTGATTATGATGATTGGCACTTCCCTGCCGAAGCTGGCCAACATCGCATCTCTCATCGCGATGGTTCTCATCATCGCCCTGATTATCGAGGGCATTTACATCGGCCGCCGTGCCATCAAGTTGACGCGTGAGCGCTTCCCGAAGACCACCGAAGGGGCCTGGGGACTGGGCTTCTACGCTTACTCCCGCGCTTCTCAGCCGCGTCGTCTGCGTACTCCGCGTCCGCAGGTCAACATCGGCGACGAAATCAAGTAGCCTCATCTGCCATGCGCACTTTGGTTCTCGGTGGCGCCCGCTCAGGCAAGTCCTCATGGGCTGAGCACGAGCTGCTGGCCACCGCCGCAGCCTCAACCGGCGGTGCCTCAGATGCTGCAGCCTCAACGGTGTTGCATTACATCGCAACAGCACGGCCCTGGCCCGGTGATAGCGATTTTCACTCCAGGGTCGAGGAGCACCGCATTCGTCGTCAAGCACAGGCAAAAGAGCACGGAGTGGCCTGGCACACGGTTGATGACGTCGATGCGGTGGAAGCTCTCGCGTCGCCGGAGCGGCGCATGCTGCTGGACGATGTCGGCACCTGGCTGACGCACATCATCGACGCGCAGGGGCTGTGGGAGGCGCCGAGGGGCAGCGTCGCGCCGTGGACGCACTCGCTTGTCGACGCCGTGCGCAACTTCCCCGCAGATTCCGACCTGTTCATTGTGTCGCCCGAAGTGGGCTTCGGTGTCATTCCCGAACACCGCTCAGGGCGGCTTTTCCGTGATGAAATTGGCCTTCTCAACCAACAGCTCGCAGCTGTCTGTGATCGTGTTGTCCTAGTTGTGGCTGGCTGCCCCATGGAAGTCAAGGCGGCGAACTAGATTCACTCCACGCCGCTTCCCCTATGACGGTCTGCCTAGCAATGCGAATAGCTGTGCACCAATGGTCGGTAGACAAATCGTTTTCGGGTAGCGTTTGAGAGTATGAACGCGGATTATTTTGGACCGGTAGCACGCCCTGACGAAGAGACTGAACAGGCCGCCCGCGCGCGCCATGAGCAGTTGACTAAACCCGCAGGCTCACTTGGCCGGTTGGAAGAACTCGGCATTTGGATTTCGGCGTGTCAGGGAGAATGCCCTCCGCGTGACCTGGACGATTGTCGTGTTTATGTCTTCGCTGGTGACCACGGTGTTGCCCAGGGCGGGGTGTCCGCGTACCCGTCCGAGGTGTCTATTCAGATGCTTGCCAATATCGAGGCAAAGGGTGCCGGCGTGAACGCTATCGCTGACATCGCGGGAGCCACTGTTACCGGTGTGGACATTTCCCTCGACCACGATGCCGAAGGGCCATACCGTATCCGTCGCAGCTGTGGTTCTATCGACCGCGAGGATGCGATGAGCGAGGAGGAGGTCGATAAGGCCATCCGCACGGGCATCGCGATTGCCGACGCCGCCGTTGATGAAGGCGCTGACCTGCTCATTGCCGGCGACCTGGGCATCGGAAACACCACTCCAGCCGCGGCGCTGATTGGTGCCGTGACCAACTCCGAACCGGTGGTCGTCGTCGGCCGAGGCACTGGCATTGATGACGAGGGGTGGAAGCTCAAGGTCGCTGCCGTACGCGATGCCATGTTCCGCGTGCGTCGCCTGCGCAATGACCCGGTTGAGGTGCTCCGTCGTATTTCCTCGCCGGATATGACCGTGATGGCCGCGTTCTTGGCGCAAGCAGCGGTTCGTCGCACTCCTGTGATTTTGGACGGAGTGGTTGTCACATCCGCTGCTCTGCTGGCTGACCAGCTCGCTCCGGGCGCCCGCGATTGGTGGGTCGCCGGCCACAAGTCGGCAGAGCCCGCGCACGCGCTTGCCCTTCGACACCTGGATAAGGAACCACTTCTCGAATACGGGATGCGTCTTGGCGAAGGCTCCGGCGCCGTCGCTGCCCTACCGCTGGTCAAGTCCGGCGTATCGGTCCTGCGCAACATGGCTACTTTCGCCGACGCAGGCGTAAGCACCAAGGACTAATCGACTTGTCCGACAAAGCCGGCCCGTCTCGCCAGGACAACCTCGACGGCGATCCCTCTGCTCACGGCAATGCCGTCGCTGAGGCCATCACCACTGCCCTGTCCTGGCTCACCATCCTGCCCTTCAAAGGCGCGAGCGTGTTCGACCGCATCACCGGCCGTCGCGCCATCGCCGCACTGCCAGTAGCTGGGCTCGTTCCTGCCGCGGGTGCAGTTCTCATCACGGCGGCGCTGTTCGCAACGTCGTCGTCAGGCACGCCCACGCTTTACGACGTCACCCCGATCCTCGGCGGCACCCTGATTATGGTGGCGGCACAGATGTTGACCCGCGCGATGCACCTGGATGGGCTGGCGGATGTGGCGGATGCCCTCGGCTCGTATAAGCCGCCGGAGGGGGCGCGGGAGGTGCTGCGCGATCCGAGCACCGGCCCAATGGGCGTGGGCTCCATCGTGCTGACGATGTTGACGACGACGACTGCTTTTGCCGTGATTGTGGCTAGTGTGCTGTCGCAGTGGTCTGCTGGTCAGATGTGGCCTGGTGTGGTTGCGCTGTGCTTGCCTTTTGTAGCCTCTCGCGCGGCAGCAACGACTGCCTGCTGGCGCGGCTTTCCGCCTTTTTCGAACAGCGGCTTCGGCTCTCTGACTGCCGGTACTCAGTCCACAGTCACGGTGACCTGCTGGTGGATACTGCTGCTCGCTGTGTCGGGCTGGGTGGTTGGGCTCGTGGGCGTAGTCGCTTGTGCACTGAGCTTTGGCGTTACACTGCTGCTGACGCGGCATTGCGTGAAGAGGTTTGGCGGAGTCAACGGCGACGTGTTTGGTGCAGTCATTGAGATAGCGTGCGCTGTCTGTGCCGTGGCACTTGCCATAGGGTTCTAGCAGGGAAAATGCGCGCATTGCCCCCGTTGGGGTTTTCTTTAAAAAGAACTATTGACGGTCGCTTTGACGCGGACGTATTCTGAGGGCACACCGCCGGGAAGGCGGAGTACAGGAGGCTCGTTTCGGGGCTCGCCCAAATTATTTTGCGCCGACCGTTTGCCGGGGCGCCAAGAACGAGCACACCTTCTAGCCTCCCAGCTAATTAGAAAAGCGCGTCCCGCCGCAGCGATGCACGGGACGCGCTTTTCTTTGTTGGGGTGGCACTCCCAGGTTTGGGTTCAGTGGGGTTTGGGGTTAAGTAAAGAAAAGTGTGTCTTTTCCGGG
>NZ_KV799322.1:0-1633 GCF_001809925.1 Corynebacterium sp. HMSC064H12
GGTGTTCCACCCAAAAACAAAAAATAGCCACACGCCACCAACACGATGACACATGACACAAAGAAAAAATAATCTCCTTAGAAAGGAGGTGATCCAGCCGCACCTTCCGGTACGGCTACCTTGTTACGACTTCGTCCCAATCGCCAATCCCACCTTCGACAGCTCCCCCACAAAATGTGTTAGGCCACTGGCTTCGGGTGTTACCGACTTTCATGACGTGACGGGCGGTGTGTACAAGGCCCGGGAACGTATTCACCGCAGCGTTGCTGATCTGCGATTACTAGCGACTCCGACTTCACGGGGTCGAGTTGCAGACCCCGATCCGAACTGAGACCGGCTTTGCGGGATTAGCTCGCCCTCACGGACTGGCAACCCACTGTACCGACCATTGTAGCATGTGTGAAGCCCTGGACATAAGGGGCATGATGATTTGACGTCATCCCCACCTTCCTCCGAGTTAACCCCGGCAGTTTCTTACGAGTCCCCACCACAACGTGCTGGCAACATAAGACAAGGGTTGCGCTCGTTGCGGGACTTAACCCAACATCTCACGACACGAGCTGACGACAACCATGCACCACCTGTATACAAGCCACAAGGGAAACACCATCTCTGGCGCGATCCTGTATATGTCAAGCCCAGGTAAGGTTCTTCGCGTTGCATCGAATTAATCCACATGCTCCGCCGCTTGTGCGGGCCCCCGTCAATTCCTTTGAGTTTTAGCCTTGCGGCCGTACTCCCCAGGCGGGGCGCTTAATGCGTTAGCTACGGCACGGATCCCGTGGAAGGAAACCCACACCTAGCGCCCACCGTTTACGGCATGGACTACCAGGGTATCTAATCCTGTTCGCTCCCCATGCTTTCGCTCCTCAGCGTCAGTTACTGCCCAGAGACCCGCCTTCGCCACCGGTGTTCCTCCTGATATCTGCGCATTTCACCGCTACACCAGGAATTCCAGTCTCCCCTACAGTACTCAAGTTATGCCCGTATCGCCTGCACGCCCGGAGTTAAGCCCCGGAATTTCACAGACGACGCGACAAACCACCTACGAGCTCTTTACGCCCAGTAATTCCGGACAACGCTCGCACCCTACGTATTACCGCGGCTGCTGGCACGTAGTTAGCCGGTGCTTCTTCTCCATCTACCGTCAGAAACCCTTCGTCGATGGTGAAAGGAGTTTACAACCCGAAGGCCGTCATCCCCCACGCGGCGTCGCTGCATCAGGCTTCCGCCCATTGTGCAATATTCCCCACTGCTGCCTCCCGTAGGAGTCTGGGCCGTGTCTCAGTCCCAATGTGGCCGTCCACCCTCTCAGGCCGGCTACCCGTCGCCGCCTTGGTAGGCCATTACCCCACCAACAAGCTGATAGGCCGCGGGCCCATCCCACACCGAAAAAACTTTCCACCACACCCTCACGGTGCGGTCCTATCCGGTATTAGACCCAGTTTCCCAGGCTTATCCCGAAGTGCAGGGCAGGTCACCCACGTGTTACTCACCCGTTCGCCACTCGTGTACCCCAGCAAGCTGGAGCCTTACCGTTCGACTTGCATGTGTTAAGCACGCCGCCAGCGTTCGTCCTGAGCCAGGATCAAACCCTCCATCAAAAACCCTTCAAATCAGAAGAATCAAAAAA
>NZ_KV799323.1:0-224123 GCF_001809925.1 Corynebacterium sp. HMSC064H12
GTGGCATGCGGACACACTTTTCTTTACTTAACCCACTGTTTATGCGCTGGGGCAGTGCGGTCTACGTGAAAGCTACCAGTGTTGCAGGTGTGAAAGGTGACCCTTTTTGGGGGTTGAAAATTAGTAAAGTCGCAAACTTTCTCAGCTGAAAGTTAGACGTTCGTGATGATTTCGTTGTAAACTCCCATTCGTCATAGTGACGGCCGCCAAAATGCATCGTGGTCGTTATCAATTTGGGCAAGACTTAAGAACTTCAGCACCGCAGTGGTTGAACCAGTGACTACATACGGGGCTGGGCTTAAATCAAAACGCAAAGGGATTAACTACATGAAGAACTTCTCCGTGGCCGTCCGCTCGGCTGCTATCGCAACTGTTGCGGCTCTGGGTCTGAGCTTGGGTGCAGGAGCTGCCAGCGCACAGCCGGCAATGCCAGAACTGCCGAACATTCCGATCCCGGGTATCGGCGACGCCGGCCCGAAGGGCGTCAAGCAGATTGTCACCTTCGGTGACTCCTTTACCGCTAATGCTGGTAAGGGTGGCCCGCGTGGCCTGGCTCCGGGGCAGAACTTACTGGTCGCTAACTGTGCTACCGACATGGAAAACTGGCCGAAGATCGCAGCTTCGAAGCTGAACAAGTCCCTGGGCGACTGGTCCTGTAACGGCCTTGGTGGCGCCCCGGGCCAGCTTCTGGCATACCTCGAGGTTGCTATCCAGTACGGCGACATCGGACCGGGCACTGAGAAGGTTGTCCTGATGTACGGCGGTATGGACTGGGTTCAGTGGGTTGACGTCGCAGGTGAGCTCGTCGCAAAGCCGGACCCCAAGGCTCCTTCGCTGTTCAAGCAGACGCTGCGTCAGTTCAGCGACCGCGTCCACCAGGTTGCACCGGGCGCTCAGGTCGTCCTGGCTTCCTACCCTGAGTACGCTACGAATGACCAGCTGTGCTTGGTGAACACCTCGAACCAGACCTTCCCGATTCCGGCGCCGGGTGCCAGCGAGATTCAGGGCGCTTTCCGTGACAGCATTCGTTCTGCATCTCAGCACGTAGGCGCTGGCTTCATTGATGTCTACGAGGCAACCCTCGGCCACGGCACCTGTAACCCGAATAAGGACGAGCGTTTCGTCGTCGGTTTCGCGGACCCGGCTATGGGCCCGATGACCAACCACCCGACGGTGGCTGGTGAGAAGGCAATGGGCAATATCATTGCCGACCAGCTCTACTAATTTCATCCTGCCGGCACTACGTCGGCTGGGGAATTAAGCGCCACCGTTAATTGGTTATGCTTTCGCCGCGAGCGGACTAACGTCCGGCCGCGGCGTTTTTGCATTTCGGCAGGGGTTTGTTAGTATCACCAGGTCTGCCCTCTATATGAGGTGCGACAGTAAATGTAAGAACTTTGCTGTAGGCCCCTCGCCTCGCATCGTCTCTGGCGTCACTTGGGTGGCGAGCTGACTCGGCTACTGAACCGAGTTGGCGAACAGTAGCCCTTAAATCGCCGGAATCACGATATTGGCAATAGCTCCAACCCAAGCTTTCGCCGTGTGACAGTTGCTGTTTCCACGGTCATCGGAGCTGGCCACGAGGTGAGAAGGAACCGCAGCGAGAAAGGATACGGTCACTAATCATGACCATGACTGACCCAATCGCCGACATGCTGTCGCGCGTGCGCAACGCTAACAACGCGTACCACGACTCTGTCTCGATGCCGTCGTCCAAGCTGAAGGCCAACATCGCCGAGATCCTCAAGTCTGAGGGTTACATCGCGGACTACGCTGTCGAGGACGCCAAGGTCGGCAAGACCCTGACCCTGAACCTGAAGTACGGTCCGTCCCGCGAGCGTTCCATCGCTGGCGTGCGTCGCGTCTCCAAACCGGGTCTGCGCGTTTACGCAAAGTCCACTAATCTGCCAAAGGTCCTCGGTGGCCTGGGCGTGGCTATCATCTCCACGTCTCAGGGCCTGCTGACTGACCGTCAGGCTTACGAGAAGAAGGTTGGCGGGGAAGTCCTCGCTTACGTCTGGTAAAGGGGGAACTACACAATGTCTCGTATTGGTAAGAACCCTGTCGTTGTCCCGGCAAACGTTACTGCTGAGGTCAACGGCCAGGACGTTTCCGTCAAGGGCCCGAAGGGCGAGCTGTCTGTCTCTATCCCGGCTCCGATCACCGTTGAGCTGAAGGACAATGAGATTGTTGTCAACCGTCCGGATGACCACCGCAAGAACCGCTCCCTGCACGGCCTGTCCCGTTCGCTGATCAACAACATGGTTGTCGGTGTTACCGAGGGCTACACCATCAAGATGGAAATCTTCGGTGTCGGTTACCGTGTCGCCAAGAAGGGCAAGGACCTCGAGTTCTCCCTGGGCTACTCGCACCCAGTCCTGATCGAAGCACCGGAAGGTATCACCTTCGACGTCGACGGCACCACCAAGCTGTCGATCACAGGTATTGATAAGCAGAAGGTCGGACAGCTCGCAGCTAACATCCGTCGTCTGCGTAAGGATGATCCTTACAAGGGCAAGGGTATTCGTTACGATGGCGAGCAGATCCGTCGCAAGATCGGAAAGACGGGTAAGTAATGAGCAACACCAACGAAAAGCGCCTCCCGGTAGGCAAGGACATCTCGACTCGTCGTCGTGTCGCCCGTGCCCGCCGTCACGCACGCCTGCGCAAGAACGTCCGCGGCACCTCCGAGGCACCGCGCCTCGTCGTACACCGCTCTTCCCGCCACATCACCGCTCAGGTTATCGACGACTCCATCGGTCGTACCCTGGCTGCTGCTTCCACTCTGGACGCAGATTTCCGCGGCTTCGAGGGCGACAAGAAGGCCAAGAGTGCCAAGGTCGGCGAGTTGATTGCTGCTCGCGCCAAGGATGCTGGCATCGAGAAGGTCGTTTTCGACCGCGGTGGTTACCAGTACCACGGCCGCGTTGCTGCTCTGGCCGAGGCTGCCCGTGAAGGTGGTCTGAAGTTCTAATGCGCACTTACAAGTCCAACGGAAGGAATGCGTGATGTCGGAACGCGATAAGCGCGAAGGCGGACGTAACTCCGCTGACAACAAGAACAACAACCGTCGTGGTGGCCGCGGTAACGACCGTCGCCAGCAGGACGAGCGTTCGCAGTACATCGAGCGCGTAGTAACTATCAACCGAGTTTCCAAGGTCGTCAAGGGTGGTCGTCGCTTCAGCTTCACCGCTCTGGTCATCGTCGGTGACGGCGAGGGCATGGTCGGCGTCGGCTACGGCAAGGCCAAGGAAGTACCGGCAGCTATTCAGAAGGGTGCTGAAGAGGCTCGCAAGAACTTCTTCCGCGTCCCGATGATTGCCGGCACCATCACCCACCCGGTTCAGGGTGAGACCGCTGCTGGCATCGTGCTGCTGCGCCCGGCTGCCCCGGGTACCGGTCTCATCGCCGGCGGCGCTGTCCGCCCGGTGCTCGAGTGCGCCGGTGTTCAGGATGTTCTGTCCAAGTCGCTGGGTACCAACAACTCCATCAACGTTGTTCACGCAACCGTTGATGCCCTCAAGCAGCTGGTTCGCCCCGAAGAGGTCGCCGCACGTCGTGGCAAGTCCCTCGAAGAGGTAACTCCGGCACGTATGCTGCGCGCACGCGCAGGTCAGGGAGCGTGATTTCCATGGCACTGAAGATTACCCAGGTCCGTGGTACCGCTGGTACCAAGCAGAACCAGAAGGATTCGCTGCGCACCCTCGGCCTGAAGCGCATCAACGATTCCGCCGTTCGCCCGGATACTCCGGCTGTGCGCGGTCTCGTGAACGTTGTGCGTCACCTGGTCGAGGTTGAAGAAGTAGCGGGGGAGTAGGTAAACCATGAGCGAACCAATTAAGCTCCACGACTTGGCCCCGGCTCCGGGTGCTAAGAAGAAGAAGACTCGCGTCGGCCGTGGTGAGGCTTCCAAGGGTAAGACCGCTGGTCGCGGCACCAAGGGCACCAAGGCCCGCAAGCAGGTTTCGGCAGCATTCGAGGGTGGCCAGATGCCACTTCACATGCGTCTGCCGAAGTTGAAGGGCTTCAAGAACCCGGCGAAGGTCACCTTCCAGGTGGTCAACGTTTCGGATCTGGAGCGTCTGTTCCCGAACGGTGGCGACGTCACCATCGCCGACCTGGTTGCAAAGGGCGCTGTCCGCGCTAACCAGCCGGTGAAGGTCCTCGGCGACGGCGACATCAACGTCTCCGTCAACGTCACCGCAACCAAGTTCTCGGGCTCCGCAAAGTCCAAGATCGAGGCTGCAGGCGGCTCTGTCACTGAGGCCTAAAGCATTTAAGCTTTAACAAAAGAGCTCTTAACCCAAGTGGTTAAGAGCTCTTTTTGTATTGAAAGGGAGGAAAGGGGAGGGGAGGGCAGCGCAAACCGCCCGCTTACAGCAGGCCGGTGTTGCGCAGAGCCTGCTCCAGTCGGTCGATGTCAGCGTCCGTATGGAGCGCTGTAATGGTCAATCGCAACATTGCCTCACCACGGGGAACCGTCGGGTAGCGAATCGCAGGTATGTACACGCCTAGCTCCGCCAACCGTGCTGAGGCGTCCATCGCTTCGGCTTCGTCGCCGACGGGCAGCGGGATAATCGCAGATGCGGGGTCGGCCTGTGCACCAACCAGGGAGCGGACGCGCGCAATATTACGCTGCAATCGCTTGACGACGTCTCCAGCCTCCAACTGCTTCAACGCTGCACGGATAGCTGCGACGGAACCGGGGTTCATCGACGTTGAGTACACGAAGCTACGGGCTTGATTGCGTAACAGTTCGCCAACTGGTGCCGAGCAGAGAACGTATCCTCCTTCGACACCGAGAGCCTTGCTCGCGGTGCCGACCACAATGTCCGGGTGAATGCCCAGGTGCGATGCGGTGCCACGGCCTTGCTCTCCGATAACGCCGACGCCGTGGGCGTCGTCAAGCATCAACCATGCGTTGTGACGGCGACAGGTGCGCTCGAGTGCGGGGCCGTCGATGACTTCGCCTGACATGGAGAACACTGAGTCGGAGATGACAAGCTTGTGGCGAGCGCTCGATGTTTCGAGGAGACGGTCGAGTGCCTGGTAGCCAGCGTGCGGAAAGACCGTGACTTTAGCTCGGGCATTGCGGCAACCGTCGATGATGGAAGCATGGTTGGCGGCATCGGAGAAGATTTCAACATCGGCGGTGGCAATGGCGGCGATGGTTGAGTGGTTCGCCTGGTAGCCAGTCGCAAAGAGAACGGCATCGTCGAAACCGAAGAACTGCGCCAGTTCATTCTCAAGTGCGCTGTGGATGCTAGTGCCGGTGGTCAGGCGAGAGCCGCCGGACCCGGTGCCGAAATGTCCAATTGCCTCGGTGGCAGCTGAGATGAGTTCAGGGTGCGTGGACAGGCCGAGGTAGTCCGAAGAAGAAAACAGTAGATAGTCGGTTCCGTCAATTCGGCTGTGTGGCAGTTGTCCGGTTTCGAAAGTGCGCAGTGTGCGGGCAAGCCCTTCAGCGGCCCAGGCCGAGTTCCTTTGGGCGGCGATTGCTGAGAGGTCGCTGTTGGGGGCGGTCACGTCCGGCGAGGAACTGGCGTCAGCTGGGAGCTCGACGTAGACCGGCGCGTTCTCCAGGTAATCGATTAGCTCGGGGATATCGGTGCCGGGTTCAACGATGAAGATGCGAGTACCAAGAGTGCTGCCGTGGTCCTTCATATTGGGGATACGGTGAAAGATTCCGTCCAGCGCCAGATATCCCCGCGTGTAAAAGGGGTCATCAGAGAGGCAGATTTCTGCGACGATACCCGGGGCGCTGTGAACCTTAGATGCGAGGATGAGCGCCTCGTGAAAATGATCCTTGGTGCAGTCCTTACTGGGGTGCGAGATGGCATCAAAAGTGGAAACCCGTACACCACGGGCAGGATTTGGGTCGAGCCGTTCACCGGAGGAGGCATCGATAAGAGCGGCACCGCGGAGACCTGTGAGTGAATAGGCCATTTCGACGGCGATGTCGGCTGCCTGTATGCCTGCAGCGTGTAGGCGTTGAGCAATGAGATTGCGTGCGTCCTCAGGGCTGGGGTTCGACTCTAGAAAGGGAGTCAACGCGGGCACGGTGCCGATAGCTGACTCTTCAACCTTGTCCACAGTGATGTGAATTGTGTCGGCTCGACCCTTGTCGTGGTGAAGTGCACGGCTAGTCATTGCAGAAGCCAGCTGAGGTAGTTCGACAACCGGTGCAAGACGCTCAGCGCCAGAGATATGGCAGCCATCGGCGCTGGATCGCATGCGGATACTGTAGGTACTCACAGAGCAAAACTTTAACACTGTTCAAGTTTTGTCTGGGAAAATTGGGTGGAGCACAGTGAGGGGCGTGGGCTCAGAGGGGAGGGGGCGCTGGGATCGTCGTCAAGCGAAAAGAGGTGATTGGCGGGGCGCTGTACTAACGGTGATATGGAGGTGTATTGCGACGATGTGGAGAAACGCTGGTAGACTCACTACGTCAAATACTGTCAATTAAAGGTTTGAGGAATACGTCATCCGCGTTGCTTAACTAAAACGGGAGACTACTGGCGGATAAGCGGGTAAGTCTTTCGGGAAAAGCGTGGGAGAAGCGGATTTCTTGACCTCGGGAGGATGCACGTGGCTTCCGGTCTCATTGCGGCGTTGCGCGATCCCGATTTGCGTAAGAAGATCTTCTTCACTCTGACGATGATCATTCTGTACCGAATCGGCTCGCAGATTCCAACCCCTGGTATCGACTACCAGTTGGTCAACGCGCAGCTCGAGCAGATTTCGAAAGATCAGTCCAGCGTTTACTCGCTGATTAACCTGTTCTCAGGTGGCGCTCTGCTGCAGATGGCGATTTTCGGCATCGGCATTATGCCGTACATTACGGCCTCGATTATCGTCCAGCTGCTCACGGTGGTGATTCCACACTTCGAGCAGTTGAAGAAGGAAGGGCAGTCGGGTCAGACAAAGATGACCCAGTACACCCGCTACCTCACAGTGGCGTTGGCGTTGCTGCAGTCTGCAGGCATTGTGGCCATGGCAGACCGAGGTGCCCTGTTGGGTGGCTCGCAGTCGCTGCTGGTTAAGGATGCGGGTGTCTTTGACCTCGTGGTGATGGTCGTTGTGATGACCTCCGGTGCCGTGCTGGTCATGTGGATGGGTGAGCTCATCACTGACCGAGGCGTCGGCAACGGTATGTCGCTGCTGATTTTCTCCGGTATCGCCGCTGGTATGCCGGCGCAGGGAGCGAACATTCTGCGCTCCACTACCGGTGTCGTGTTCGCCACCGTGATTGTTGCCGTGCTGATTCTCATCATCGGCGTTATTTTCATTGAGCAGGGACAGCGCCGTATTCCGGTGCAGTACGCAAAGCGCATGGTTGGTCGTCGCCAGTACGGCGGATCTTCCACCTACCTGCCGCTGAAGGTGAACCAGGCCGGTGTTATCCCTGTCATCTTCGCGTCCTCTCTGATTTACGTGCCGGTTCTGATTACCCAGATTGTTCAGTCCGGTCAGTCGAATCCGAACATGGACAACTGGTGGCAGCGCAATGTCATTCAGTACCTGCTGGCGCCGTCCAGTTGGCAGTACATTCTGCTGTTCTTCCTGATGATCATCTTCTTCTCCTTCTTCTACACCTCCGTGCAGTACGACCCGCACGAGCAGGCGGAGAACATGAAGAAATACGGTGGATTCATTCCGGGCTTCCGCCCGGGACGTCCGACTGCTGAATACCTGTCCTACGTCCTGATTCGCCTGCTGACTGTCGGCTCGCTGTACCTGGCGCTGATTGCTGTTCTGCCAAATGTCGCTCTTGATATGGGGCTTGGCGACGCGAACTCCGGTACAGGCGGTATGTTTGGAGGTACAGCCCTGCTGATTCTGGTCAGTGTTGCGCTGACGACGGTCAAGCAGGTTGAAAGCCAAATGATGCAACGTAACTACGAAGGGTTCTTGAAGTAATGCGACTCGTACTTGTAGGTCCTCCCGGTGCAGGCAAGGGCACTCAGGCAGCTATCCTCTCGGAAAAGCTCGGTGTCCCGCACATCTCCACCGGTGACCTGTTTCGCGCAAACATCGGTGAAGGCACTCCGCTTGGCATTGAGGCGAAGTCCTACATCGACGCCGGCAACCTTGTTCCGGACGACGTGACTGTGCGTATGGTCGAGTCCCGTCTGAATGAGGACGACGCTGCCAAGGGGTTCCTGTTGGATGGCTTCCCGCGCACTGTTGGTCAGGCAGAAGAGCTGAAGCGTCTGCTGTCCAACCTCGGCACTGAGCTGGATGCGGTCGTACAGTTCGACGTTTCTGAGGATGTCGTCGTCGAGCGCATGCTGGCCCGTGGTCGCGCAGACGACACTGAAGAGGTCATCCGCAACCGCATGCATGTGTACACCAATGAGACCGCTCCTTTGCTGGATTACTACTCGGAGAAGATCATCAAGATTGCCGCTGAGGGATCCGTTGAGGAGATTAACGAGCGCACGATGGCTGAGCTGGAGAAGCTGAACTAGGCTCCTGGCACACCGGGTAACTAGACGCTCTAGCTTTTTCGCTGGCTGGGGCCGATGGGTTTGCCGGTTGTAGATGGTTGTTGAAGCCGCCCTTTCGAACCGTTGAGGTTTGGAAGGGCGGCTTTTGTGTGTGGCTGTTGGGGCTGGGGTGGGGGCAGCCGATAGTGAGGGCTACTGGAAGTCTTGAATGATTTCGTCGATAAGTGGCTGTGCAGCCTCGGCGCCAATATTCGCGAAAACGAACTCTTGGTAGATGCGGTTATCCTCGTCGATAACCATAACGAAAGGGGACCCCTTGCTGATGCCGCTAAATGCGTGCTTGCCGGGTAGCTCGTATGGCGTGTAGCTCTCGACGGACTCAGCCTTTTCGTTAATGCGCTCGACAGTGGCCGGGTCCTCGGCAGTACTGAGCATTGCGGTGCCACCGTCGCCAACCGCCATTACGCAGGTGAAGCCATGTACGCTCTCGCTGCCAAAAATGACGGGTTTAGAGTCATCCGACTCGACGCAGCTGCCAATCGCCTCCTTAATTGCATCAGGTGTGAAGTTTTGGAGCGACTCAGGCAGTGCAGAGGTGCCCATGAAACCCGAGGTGCTTCCAGGGGCCTCCGGCGATTCTGCGGCAGGGGAAGTGGAGGGGACAGTCGGCGCCGGCGACGGCTCGGGGTTGCTTGAGCATGCGCCAACCAGGAAAAGCGAGCTGGCAGCAATAACAACGCCCGCAGTCTGCGCGGACTTCAACAGTGAATGCATGCCAGTTATCGTAGGGCAGCTCATCTTTGGGTGTAAATTTCTCGGAAGTGGCAGCGATCCGAGCGGCGCCCTCGTAGGTGGCGGGGTACAGCTAGCCGGTGGTTCCCTTCTGGGGCAGAGTAGACTCAACCAGCGTGATGAGTTTTCGACGCCGCCGCAAAGTAGTTCCTGCCCGCACCGAGGGAGAATTGGATGCGATGCAAGCGGCCGGCGAGATCGTCGGTCGTGCATTGCTAGCCTGCCGAGACGCCGCTAAGCCAGGGGTCACCACGGCAGATCTCAATGAGATTGCGCACCAGGTCATTATCGATGCTGGCGCAACGCCGTCCTTCCTTGGCTACGAAGGCTTCCCGGCATCTGTCTGCGCATCAGTGAACGAAGTAATTGTCCACGGCATTCCGTCTTCGTCTACGGTTCTCGCCGATGGTGATTTAGTCTCAATTGACTGTGGCGCAATCCTGGATGGCTGGCACGGCGATTCGGCACTTACTTTCGGCGTCGGAAAGCTGAGTGACGATGTCGAAAAGCTGAACATTGCGACATCAGAGGTCCTCGCCGAAGGTATTAAGGCCATGGTGCCGGGCGCTCGCCTCACCGATATTTCGTATGCGCTTGAAATGGCCACCCGTGAGGCTGAACTGCGCCACGATATTGAACTCGGCATCGTCGATGGATACGGCGGGCACGGCATTGGGCGCGAGATGCACATGGATCCCTTCCTTCCCAACGAAGGCAAAGCAGGAAAGGGGCCCCGCATCGTCGAAGGCTCCGTTTTGGCCATTGAACCGATGCTCATTCTCGGCGGCGAGTGGGGTAGTGATGAGCTTGACGACGGCTGGACGGTCGTCAGCGCCGATAGAATGCCGGCCTCCCATTGGGAGCACACAGTTGCCGCCACAGCGGACGGCCCCCGTATTTTGACTCCTCGATATGAATAACTAGTGCGTGAGAGGCCACGCGAAAGGTCAGAATGTTGCCATAAAGGCTGCGATGAATTCTGAGCGCGGGGAGCGAATCCGCCTGCCGTCGCTTGCAACCGGTCCCATAGTGGTCGTATTTGGTAAAAACGCAGGTCGCGTGTAAAGTTGGGCGATGGTGTGGGCGCAGTGTCGCTGCAGTGATGATTATCCCTGCACGGAACTGCTAAAACACCAGGCAGAGTAGAGATTTCCCAACTGGTGCCGGGATTGTCCCGGGTATCCGCCAGAGAGACGTGGAGGACATGGCTAAAAAGGAAGGCGCAATTGAGGTTGAGGGTCGCGTCGTCGAGCCCTTGCCGAACGCGATGTTCCGAGTGGAGCTGGACAACGGGCACAAGGTGCTCGCCCATATCAGTGGCAAGATGCGCCAGCACTACATCCGTATTCTCCCGGAAGACCGAGTCGTAGTGGAGCTTTCTCCGTACGATCTCGAGCGTGGGCGAATCGTCTACCGCTACAAGTAAATCGACCTGACCACTGTTGGTAGTGGTTATGGGCTTATTTACTAACTAGACAGAAACTCCACCGTCCTAGCTGCTTCTGGTGACGGCCGCGTGATGTTGAGACCTGGTGTCTCAGCAGTTCGGCGCGGCGGTTCTTTATGAAAGCTTTTCCACAGAAGTAAGCGAGAATACCTCCGGCAACGGTGGCTGGAGCCTTTCTATAACACTTGCGCGACTCGGCGTCCGACCGAGTAAGCCGGGTCTGGGAAGGATGGCAGTGGAGTAAACCACCGCATCAACCGGAAGGAAATTGCCGTATGGCACGCCTTGCTGGAGTTGACCTGCCACGCAACAAGCGTATGGAGGTCGCTCTTACCTACATCTATGGCATCGGCCCCGCCCGTGCCAATGAGCTGCTGGAGAAGACCGGCATCTCTCCGGATCTGCGCACCGACGCTCTCACCGATGAGCAGGTTGCTGCGCTGCGTGACGTGATTGAAGCTACCTGGAAGGTCGAGGGTGACCTCCGCCGCCAGGTTCAGGCTGATATCCGCCGCAAGATTGAGATTGGTTCCTACCAGGGTCTGCGCCACCGTCGTGGCCTGCCAGTCCGTGGTCAGCGCACCAAGACCAACGCTCGTACGCGTAAGGGTCCGAAGAAGACGATCGCCGGAAAGAAGAAGTAAAACATGGCAGCTCCGAAGTCCGCACGCGGCCGTCGTACCGGCCGTCGCGTTGTAAAGAAGAACGTGGCTCAGGGCCACGCATACATCAAGTCCACCTTCAACAACACCATCGTGTCCATCACGGACCCGAAGGGCGCTGTTATCTCGTGGGCCTCCTCTGGTCACGTCGGTTTCAAGGGCTCTCGTAAGTCCACTCCGTTCGCTGCTCAGATGGCCGCCGAGAACGCTGCTCGTAAGGCCATGGAGCACGGTATGAAGAAGGTTGACGTTTTCGTTAAGGGTCCGGGTTCGGGCCGCGAAACCGCCATCCGTTCCCTCCAGGCCGCTGGCCTTGAGGTGTCCTCGATCTCGGATGTGACCCCTCAGCCGCACAACGGCTGCCGTCCGCCGAAGCGTCGTCGCGTCTAGGAATAGGGTAAGGAGAGAACAGAAATGGCCCGTTATACCGGTCCCGCAACCCGTAAGTCCCGTCGTCTCCGCGTCGACCTCGTCGGTGGCGACATGAACTTTGAGCGTCGTCCCTACCCTCCGGGGCAGGCTGGCCGCGCTCGTATCAAGGAGTCGGAGTACCTGCTCCAGCTCCAGGAGAAGCAGAAGGCACGTTTCACCTACGGCGTGATGGAGAAGCAGTTCCGTCGCTACTACGCCGAGGCTCACCGTCGTCCGGGCAAGACTGGCGATAACCTCGTCGTCCTGCTGGAGTCGCGTCTCGACAACGTTGTCTACCGCGCTGGTCTGGCTCGTACCCGTCGCCAGGCTCGTCAGCTGGTTTCCCACGGCCACTTCACCGTTAACGGTAAGAAGATTAACGTGCCGTCCTTCCAGGTAAGCCAGTACGACATCATCGACGTGCGCCCGAAGTCGCAGAAGATGATTTGGTTCGAAGAGGCACAGGAGAACCTGGTCGACGCTGTCGTCCCGGCATGGCTTCAGGTTGTTCCTGAGTCCCTGCGCATCCTCGTGCACCAGACCCCGGAACGCGCACAGATCGACATTCCGCTTCAGGAACAGCTGATCGTCGAGTTCTACTCGAAGTAATAACCAACTTCGCTTGCATCCATTCATTCCCTATGGCGTCATATAGCGGTCGCCACCTGGAGGATTTTCGAAAATGCTCATTTCCCAGCGCCCAACGCTGACTGAGGACTACATTGATTCCTCTCGCTCCCGGTTCGTTATCGAGCCGCTGGAGCCGGGTTTCGGTTACACCCTCGGTAACTCCCTTCGTCGTACGTTGCTGTCGTCCATTCCGGGCGCTGCAGTCACCAGCATCCGCATTGACGGTGTGCTGCACGAGTTCACCACTATCCCGGGCGTGAAGGAAGATGTCTCCGACATCATCCTGAACATCAAGGGTCTGGTGCTCTCGAGCGAGTTCGATGAGCCGGCTACCGTTTACCTGCGTCGCGAAGGTGCAGGCGCGGTGACCGCTGCAGACATTGAGTGCCCAGCAGGTGTGGAGATTCATAACCCGGATCACCACATTGCTACTCTCAATGATTCCGGTCGCTTGGATATTGAGATGATCGTTGAGCGTGGTCGTGGCTACGTGCCGGCGACCCCGAACTCCGGTGGCGAAATCGGCCGCATTCCGATGGACCAGATTTACTCGCCAGTTCTGAAGGTCAGCTACAAGGTGGAGGCTACTCGTGTTGAGCAGCGCACCGACTTTGACAAGCTGATCATCGATGTCGAGACCAAGAACTCGATCACCGCCCGCGACGCAATGGCGTCGGCAGGCAAGACTCTGGTTGAGCTGTTCGGTCTGGCACGTGAGCTGAACGAGGCTGCTGAGGGCATCGAGATTGGCCCGAGCCCGCGCGAGGCTGAGGATGTCGCTGCGTACCAGACTCCGATTGAGGATCTGGACTTCTCTATGCGCTCCTACAACTGCCTCAAGCGTGAGGAGATCCACACTGTCGGTGAGCTCGCTGCTCGTACCGAGTCGGATCTGCTGGATATCCGCAACTTCGGTGACAAGTCCATCAATGAGGTCAAGGAGAAGCTCGCTGAGCTTGGCCTCGCTCTGAAGGATTCCCCGAACAACTTCGACCCGGCTGCTGTCGCTGATTTGGACGCTGCCTCGGGCGATGACGCTGACTGGACTGATGGCGCAAGCGCTGGCTACGACGAGTAGTTCACCGACGCGACTTCATTAAAACGAGGAGATACCTATGCCTACCCCTAAGCAGGGTTCCCGTCTCGGCGGCTCCGCTTCGCACCAGAAGAAGATTCTGGCCAACCTCGCGAAGCAGCTCATCGAGCACGGCAAAATTAAGACCACCGACACCAAGGCCAAGCTGCTGCGTCCGTACGTTGAGAAGCTGATCACCAAGGCAAAGCGCGGCACTCTCGCAGATCGCCGCAACGTTGCAAAGCTGCTTAACGACAACTACGCAGTTAAGAAGCTGTTCGACGAGATCGGTCCGCAGTTCGCTGATCGCGACGGCGGCTACACCCGCATCATCAAGCTGGGTAACCGCAAGGGCGACAATGCCCCGATTTCTCTGATCGCTCTGGTTGAGGAAGAGACCGCAACTGCTGAGGCAACTCGCGCAACTCGCGCCGCTGCTTCCAAGCAGGCTGAAGAGGCAAAGGCCGAAGAGGCTGAGGCTACTGAGGCTGAGGCTGCAGAGGAGGAGTAATTCCCCTCGCCGACGGCTTCTGGCCTTCACAGCTTTGAACCCCCGTTGAGCAGTTCATATCTGAACGCTCTCCCGGGGGTTCTTTGTGCTTAACGACGGTGCATAGCGCCCGTCCCCAGTTCTGCCTCCGGTTACACCGACGGATTACGCACCAACATTGAGAGCTATACGGAGACCCTGCGGTGGAAACTGCTGATTCTCTAATCCGGGGTCCCGGCTACAATCTGTTAACCGTGACATCACTTACTCCAACGACTCCGGATGCCCCGTGCGATTCTCCCGATCGTGCCGCTATGGGGAGCACCGACTCCGACCTGGTTCGGTTGCGTTTTGACATTGCTTATGACGGGACAGATTTCCACGGTTGGGCTGCTCAGCGCGATAAGCCCACGGGAGAACCGGTGCGGACTGTGCAGGCGACGTTGGAATCCACTCTGGAGAAGGTGTTGCGCACTCCAGTGCAACTGACTGTGGCCGGTCGTACAGATGCTGGTGTCCATGCCTCCGGGCAGGTGGCTCACGCAGATGTTCCTGTCTCCTGTTTAGACACACGTTCTATCGCAGGGGATCCGGGTAATTTGGTTCGTCGTGTAGCGCGACTATTGCCCGCGGACGTGACGCTTCGGGGCACCTCGTTTGCGCCCCCGGGTTTCGATGCCCGTTTTTCCGCGTTACGTCGGCACTATGTCTACCGTGTCACTAGTTGCGTCAGTGGCCCGCTTCCTACCCGTGCTCGCGATACGGCCCACTGGCGGCGGTCAGTGGACATCAACCGCATGCAGGTGGCGGCTGATGCCCTACTGGGGCTCAATGACTTTGCCGCTTTTTGCCGACACAAGCCGCATGCGACGACCACTAGAGATTTACAGCAGTTCCAGTGGTTCGACGTATCTACGCGGGAAGAACCAGAGCTGTACGAGGCCCATGTGACTGCCGACGCGTTCTGCTGGTCTATGGTGCGCTCACTGGTTGGGGCCTGCCTTAGTGTCGGTGAGGGGCGACGTGCGGTTGGATTCACTGAACAGTTGTTGAGTGAAGAGAAGCGTTCCCCGTTGGTCCCGGTGGCAGAGGCGCGTGGGCTCAGCCTGGTAGGTGTTGATTACCCCGGCGATGCTGATTTGGCGGCCAGGGCGGAGCAGACCCGCGAGCGTCGTGATGCCCGGACAGATGTGGACGAGGCTTAAATGTACAAGCTCTCGGTAATATTCCCTGAAGAAAGTGACCGTAGGAGGAGTGTTCGGTAGTGGTGTGGGCAATTGTTAGCTTGGTTGCGCTGCTCGTAATCCCCGGCGCTGTTGTAGTGCGAGCCAGCGGCGTTCGTACTCCGTGGGCTCTGGCCCTCGGTCCTGCGGTGACGTTTGGTATCGCAGGTACTGCAGGGTGGGCGCTCGGCGCTATCGATGTGCGCTTCACCTTGGTCAGTGCGTCTATCTGCTGGGCCGTGACACTACTTCTCGCGCTTTGCTGGAGTGGCGGCAGCGCTTTGATTCGGCGGCGGCGCGGTAGTGTCGATCGCTCAGTGTCGGCCGAGACGCAGCCGCCCGCCGCAAGTCGATGGCGCGAGTTGGGCTATGGGCTAATCGCAAGTATCGGGGTCATCATCGCAGCGGCGGTTCTCACGTGGACCGCTATCGGCCGCATCGCTTCAATGTCCGAGGGGATGGCGACCATCCAGCAAGGCTGGGACACACTCTGGCATGCAAGTGTGCTCCGTTCGATTACGGAAGACGGCATGGCCTCGGCCACTAGGATGGGCGAGATCCAGAATGTGGAAACTCAGGCGGTGTCCTACTATCCCGCCGCATGGCATGCGTTCGGTGCGCTTTGGGTATTGATTGTCCGTCTACCAATCACCGAGGCGGTCAATTACCTCGGCATTATCATTCCGGCCGTGACCATACCTACGGCGGCTGCGGCGCTGACCTGGCGAATTATTGATCGCCGAAAGCTGTCCACTGCCGTTGCTGCAGGGGTTGCAGCGCTTGTTTCCGCAGCGCTTCCGGTATTGATGCCCGTCGGGGTCTTCGTGGGGGCCTGGCCGTACCAGGTCTCGATTGCGCTAGCGATTACCGTTTTTGCCTTTGTTACGTCGCTCCCGCACGCACCTCAGCGCATCTTGAGCGCCGCGCTTTCGATAATCGGTATTGGAGAGCTCCATCCGGCATCGGTACCTACAGTCGTTATGCTCGGTGCAATTTGGTGGTTGTGCTACCGCCTGCCGCGTCCCGCGCATCCTGAACTGGGTGCGGTTCGCGCCAGGCTTTACGACGTCGCGGTGATTGCAGCCGCCTTCGTGCCAGCAGTGGCAGTTCTCCTGCCGCAGTGGCTTACGGGAACTTCTCAGACCGAGGATGTGCGCGCGGTTAGTGCTGAAGTAGACGACCTCGATCGTTTCGATGCGTGGTATCGAGGCGCCACAATGCTGACTCGCCACACTGAGGAATTCCGGCCGTTCTGGCCAATTATCATCCTTGGTTTCATCGGGATGGCGTTTTTGGTTTTCGCAGATACTTCGCGCCGACGGGTGTGGGTAGTACCGGCCTGGTTTGTTTCGGTGTTGATGACGACCCACGCGCTCAATCATTTTGGTGGCGTGCCGGGCGATATTCTCGCGCTGTATACGGATCTTCACTATTCGACGCCTCACCGGTTGGTGATGGTCACCGCGTACCTGTATTCCGCGTTTGCGGGTATCGCCGTTGCGTGGGGCTGCGCGTGGGCGGCTCGAATTAGTGAGTCAAAGGTGCCATCGACGGGGCGGGTTCTGGGGTTGAGCTTAGCGACGGTGAGCTCTGCTGTACTTGTGGTCTATGGAGTGGCGTCTAATGCTAGCGCTGCGGATTTCGCCTACAAGAGCCCTAGGGAATGGCAAATCATTTCCAAGGCTGACTTGAAGGCATTTGATTGGTTGGCCGAGCAGCCGGAGGCACATAAGTACCGCACGTTTACCAATCCGCCGGAGGGGTCCAGCTGGATGTACGCTCGCAATGACTTGCCAGTAGTGTTCCCGCACTATGACTGGCCAGTGGCGAATAAGTGGACTGCCACCTCAATGCTGTATTGGCACGCTGATTACCTCGGTTTTCCAGACCCCGACCGGCCGGATGGGGTGAACGATGTCGATCGCTCAGCCCGAAAGCTGAACGTGGGATTCATCTATTTGTCACCCCCGGGTATTTGGGATTCCAAGGAGGATTTAGAGTTTCCTGGTGAAGGGCTCTGGGTAGCTCCAGGGGTAACCCCTGTTTATCGAGATAGGGAAGTAACTATCTTCGCCTTCAATGACGTGATTACGCCAGAACGCATCGACGAGATGCGAGCTAGTTCTCCGGAAGTAATTCCTCCCTCGGCTACTAGGGGATGGAGCGATGGTCGGGTAGGTTAGGACACCATGCGGATGAATAAATTTATGGCAACGATCGCAGCCGGTGTGATGATGACTTTCGCGCTGGCCGGATGTGGAGACGACGAGCCGGCTAAGCCGGAAGTCTCGAATCGCTCCGTCAGTTCTTCCGCAAAGACTAAATCCTCGACTCCGCCGAAGCCGACTGAGGAGTCGACGACACCGACAGAATCAGAGACGCCGACGGAAACTCCTGCAATCACCCAGGTCAATGATGCGGATTACACCCCGGCGGACGGCCCAAATACTCGACTCTTTCAGTTGGAGGATGGCACGACACGCTGCTTCCTCAACGATCTGAGCGGTGACGCCTACTTGGCCTGCCAGGTGAATCTTGCCAATCCTCCGATGGTCGATGACGGCACGGGAAACAAGGTTCCCGCCAATGCTGTGTCCTGGAACCCGGGGGGAGTTACTTACGAGGTCCTGACGTTCCCGCCGGCGGGTGAGATGAAGACGCTGCCAGCGAATTCTCAGTTGAGCGCATTCGGTTACAACTGCGCGGCCTATGGCCCGTCTACTCTGGAGTGCTCGGGACCAGCGGGCGCTGCCACTATCGACAATGGCAATGTCACCGGTGCACAGATGCCGAAGGAGGATGTGCCTCCTGCAGCAGGCGGTCAGCCGGGTGGCCAAGAAAATGGCGCTCCGAATGACCCAGCGGGGCAGGGGGAGCCTGACGGCTCCCAGGCGCCGGGCGGTCTGCCAGATTTGGGTGCGTTGATTCCGGGCCTGAACCGCTAGTTGCCCGCATAGCCAGTGGCTGCAGTTCATCGGTAGTGCGGGCGGTAGATAGCGTCCAGGTGAATTCGCCCATCGCCAGTCGAGGGCACGAAGCTGGCATTTCCGCTGCTGCTGCCGTGGGCGAACCTGTACGACTGACCTCGATGATTCTCGCGATTCCAGTACACAGGTCGGGCTCATACTCTTCGACAACAACCACATCGACGGTGTCGTCTCCAGCTCGCGCGAGAAGTACTGCGCCCAGATCAAGGGCCACAGTATAGAAATGTGGACGGGACGTGCGAATTCCGACTCGATAGCCGAGCGAGAGCATTCCGATGAGCAGCTCACAAAAGTCCTGATTTCCGCAGTCGACCTCCAATCGGGGGAGGTTCGCGGGACACATTGTGATGGTTTGTCCACTGCTCCCGGCTCCTATGACCTGCGCCGGACCATTAGTGATAGCGATGTCGCGTTGTCGGCTTAACCACAGGTGCGGTTTGCGCCCCAACGCCGCCACATGATGAGAGCGTCCAGTGCGGCGCAGCTGCACTACCTCCGCAGAGCTCTCAGTCAGAGCACACTCCGGTGCCGTCAATCGCCGTGCGCGAATACCAAGGGTTCCCAGCCGGTGGATGAGGAAGCGTAGGGCTTGGTCAGCGGAGGCTTCCACCGGAAGAGTTGCCACCAGATGTGTCCAGGGTTCAGGGGCTGTGCCGGAGCGCTCGGCTGCTCGGAAGTAGCGGTGCGCATGCTCTCCGCGGACTTCCGGCGCAATGTGATAAAAACACAGCGCATCCAGGGTCACTGGGCTGTCGTCGGCAAGCGAGACGATATCCGCAGCGCTTAGCTGGCTACGCAGGCCTGGTGTGAGACGTAGTCCGATGAGCTGTCCTGGTTCGGTGCGTCGCAGCCGGTCGCGAAGGCTGCGTCCGCGCACAGGGACATGCGCGCCTGCAGTGATGATTATTGCTGTAATGAGCAGCCACAATGACAATGGCATGTGAAAATCCCCCCAATATGTTCCCCACTAAAATTCCCCTGGTCGCACAGTAGCGCGGCCTGGCTTACTCTGCAGGGTAGAGATTATTTGGGGGAATAGTTTTGGGGGAAACTCATGCCACGTACACCGACCACGCCTAGCCAGGTCAGCGGTCATCGATTCTTGATTCGTCGGATTGAGCATGCACTTGTGCGTGCGGATTCGCGAATGCTGCATGACCCTCTGCGCACGCGAACCCGAGCACTGTTTATCGGCTGTGCGCTGGTGGTTTTACTGGCCGCCGGTACGGCGGTGCTGTCGTTGGT
This sequence comes from Corynebacterium sp. HMSC064H12, assembly GCF_001809925.1. Lineage (NCBI taxonomy): Bacteria > Bacillati > Actinomycetota > Actinomycetes > Mycobacteriales > Corynebacteriaceae > Corynebacterium > Corynebacterium sp. HMSC064H12. The sequence continues at coordinate 19,413 of NZ_KV799323.1, forward strand.
GCGACCGCAGGGCGGTTCTAGCTCCAATGAGCAGCTGATTGTCGTGTCGGGGTCGGAGGGCCTACATGTACGTGTCAATGGTCGATTGCATCCAGTCGCGAATCTCGCATCGGCGCGGTTAATTTTGGGCAATCCTGCTGAGCCGAAACGGGTGCGCAGTAGCGAGTTGGACAAAGAGGACATCAGTTTTGCTGTCGGGATTGAGGGCGCACCAGCAGTTCCGGCCGCGCCGGCAGGCTCTGGTGCCTCGGGAGCTGCCAAGAGGGGCAGTGCAGGTGCGCCGGAGTTGGCACTGTCTTTATGCGAGCGGACGGTGCAAGACCTCGGGCAGCCGTGGATTGTTGCAGAGTCGCTTGCGCGTCTTGAAGAAGTCCGTGCGGAACCGCAGCAGCTTACCCGAACCCACTCGGACAGTGCCGTCGTTGCCGATGGCCAAAACCTCTGGCTGATTACGCAGGGCTACCGCTCGCGGCTGGATGTCAACCACCCGGAGCACGCCGCTGTTTCTCGAGCGCTGGGGTTGGAACGCGCCGCAGTCCGGCCTGTCAGCCCTGCGTTGCTCAGAACGATTCCGGAGGTTCCGATTCTGGCCGCGCCAGCAATCCCGAACCGCGGCGCACCCACGCACTTCGCCGCTCCATTCGACACAGTCGGCAATGTGGTTGAGGTCGGGCAGCGGCGCGTTATCGTGCTTGACGACGGTGCCGCGATTCTCTCCCCGGTGCTAGGAGAGCTATTAGCTGCGCATAGCCCAGTTCTGCAGGCCAGTGAGGGGCAGCTGGCGGCAGTTCCCGTTGCGAATGCGCCAGCAGTCCCGGGGCTACCTGAAAAGCCGCTGACGTTTGCCGATGCTGATGGCTGGTTGTGTGCCGGCCGGATAGCAGGACGGCCGCAAGCTCTCGTGCAGTGGTCGCAGCATGCTCCGGAGGGGCGGCACGTGGATTACCCGCATGCCGACGGTTCGGGTGCGGCCGTCGACGGTTTCGTGGATGGTCGCAGCCGTGAGCGCAGCTCGATTGCAGTAAGCGTAAATGGGGCCGTACACGTCATTTCTCCAGAGGGGATGCGCTTTGCTGTGCACGATCGCACGACGTTGGCCGCCCTCGGGTTTAATGCATCAACCAATGCCGATAGCGGTGGCACGCGACCAGTGGACTGGGAAGTGGTGGCCGCGTTGCGCGGAGGCCCTGAGCTGAGTAAGCAGGCGGCGCTAGGGCCGCTGTCCGGGACGCGAGAGCAGCCAGGCACCTAGGCCCAGTGCGCATATCAGGAGCAGTCCAGTCGCCCGGAGCGGTGCATTGCGCTCCTGCGAAGAAAGCAGATCCGGCGGAGCCGGTGCGGCAGCGGGGTTGGCTGCGTGCTGCGCAGCGGTGTCCACAGTGGTCCAAATCAGAGCGTCATAAGGTGCAACGATGCCGCGACCAAGGCCGAGCCCGGAACTAATTGGGCTCGCGGAACTAAGGATGATGTCGCGAACCTGTGCTGGGGAAAGCTCTGGGTTTCGTGCCAGCAGCAGGGCAGCTGTGCCCGACACGGTTGGCGTGGCAAAGCTGGTGCCGGCAATCTGTTGAGCTCGGGTGTTCTCCCCAGACCCGAACACGTGGCGGTCTATGAGACCGGTGGGGGTGCGCGGATCGGGACCGAGTACGGGGCCGCCGGGAGCGGAGACATTGACCCATTGTCCCGTGATTGCATACTCCGCGGGTTGTGCTTGGCCGGCATCGTCGAACTGTACTGCTGATACTGCGATTACCTCCGGCAGAACTGCGGGCCACGCTACGGATCCGTCCTGACAGCTATCGCCCTTATTGCCTGCCGCTGCGACCACTACTGCGCCTGAGACTTCCGCGCGTGCGACGCTCTCGGCAACATCTGTTGCACCTTGGGGCATTACGCCTGCCGGGGCACACGATGTGAGCGAGATATTGATGACCCGCGCGCCCTCCGCGACGGCCCTGTCGATAGCTTGTGCCAGCGACTCCAAATTGCCTTCGCCATCGGCTGTTTGTCTTATCGACAACACGTGCGCGTCGGGCGCCAGTCCGGCGAAACCATCGGCACCGGGCCGGCCTGCAATAATGCCGGCTACTAGAGTTCCGTGACCGTCGCAGTCTACGAACCCGCTGTTGCCGTCGACAAAATCGCCACCGTCGAGAACCTCGCCCAGGCGCTCATTGGGTGAGACCCCGGTATCGATTACCGCCACCGTAATCCCCGCACCCGTCGTCAGTTGCCATGCTTGGCGAAACCGAAGAGCTTTTTCGATCACCGTCGGTTCATGCAGTGCGCTTTCCGACGACAGCATCGTGGCCACGCAGTCCTGGCTGTCCTGGGCAGCCGCTATTGGTGCGATGCCCGACGGTGCTACTGCGGTGGCCGCCGTCAACGTGGAGATAAGCACTGTGGAAAGTGCGGTCGTGGCGGTGAGACGAGTTTTTATGGCATTCATGAAAAGTGGGTTTTTCACTGGAAGAACCCACTTACGAACTCAGGGAATTCGGCAATGATGGCCGCAATGGGCAAAATAACGGCGATACTGCAGGCCTCGGTTAGCTCAGCTATGCGGCGCGTTGTAGGTGAGATGCGTGACGCGGGAAATGCGGCTAAGGCGGTGGCTGCAAGCATGGGGACGACCAGGCCAGCGGCGACTGGCCAATTGCCCTCGAACCACTGTTGAAAGGCGACGGCCACAATGACGGCAAGACCAGCTAAAGCAGTACAGGTGGAAGCTACTTTCCGGGCTTGGCCACGGGAGTGAATTGCACAAAAGACTATGACAGCAGCAGCCATGCCTAGAGGCCACCACTTGTTCGCATAGGCTCCGGAGAAAAGTACCACCAGGGTGAAGATGCTGAGACTTCCGGTGCCACTGCAGAGGATGCCATCGAGAATCCACCCCGCTCGCTTAGGTGCGTTGTGGGATATTTCGGGAGTTTCGCTGTCATCGAAGCTCTCGCCGGCGGCAGGGACTTTGGGTACGCGAATACCGGCAGCCTTGATAGCGATGGAAGGTGCCAGCAGTATCAGGATGACTGCACTAGCAGCGGTGAGCGCTCCTGATTGAACCGAGTTGTGGAAAAGTGCGACAGCCGCAGCGTAAATACCGAAGGTAACTGCAGCACTGAGACTCGTCGCGCCCAGGGTAACGGTGATGCGGTTGTCGCCGTCGCCGGTGTTGGAAATGAGAAAAATCAAACCGATGACGGCAAGCGCGACACTAATCGCAGCAGTCGGCGGCCAGTCGGTGAGTATGCGGTGTAGGTCGAGGCCAACGAAGCAGAGCCCCGAAGAGGTGCCCAGAATGAGCACTTGCAGCTCCAGGGACATGACAATCGCCGGTTTTGCGCTACGCAACAGAGCCAGGCGCAGTCCACCGGCTACTGCCAGCAGCGCGATGAAGCTGATTGCCGCGGCCAGTGTGGAATCGGTACTGCTCAAGCTCAATGAGGCAGCTGCGATTGAAGCTGTGGCCACGAGGGCTGCGGTACAGCCAACAACCAAATCAGCCGTCCCGATACCGTCGGTATAGGTGGTGTCGGTAATAGCATCGGCGGCATCGAAGAGCCGAGGTTTGGGCACGGGACCTGGGTCGTTGATAACAACCAGGCGTTCGCCTGGTGCAATACCGGCATCGTTCAGGGTGTCGTCGGCAAGCAAAATCGTGCCAGTGGCGGTCCGTAGCTGCCACTGTGCCAGCGGGAAGTCCGCAATGTCGATATCGAAAATTTGCAGGATATCCGGTACAAGTGCGGCGATTGCGACGTTGGTCGGTAATGCAAGGTCTGCGTGTGCTCGGTTGGTGTCTTCGGGCATGTGTGCGGCATCAATGCGCACGCGAATGAGTTCCCCCAGCATGTATTTCCCCCATGAATTCTGCATGCTTTAGTCCCTCTAGAGTGTCGTACAACTCGCTAGAGCGCTACTCGGAGTAGTAACTGCGCGTGCCCCCGCTATCAGTTTCGGTCATGCGCTGCGAGAATCCGGAGTGTGTTTTAAGCTATGCGTACACCGATTGGTCGGGGGATTGGCCGTCGAGTGAACACAAGGGGCGACACATAGCGGGGGGGATTTTTGTGACTAGTGCACAGGCGGAGATTTCGGCTACCCGAAAAGCGGGGCTGCAGCCTATGACAGGCACAATCGCGCCGGATGCGCCACCGGAAGCGCCGGAACCACAGTCGGTGCCGCTGATGCGTGCACTCATGCCGTTAATCATGGTCGTGGCAGTGGTTGGCATGGTGGTGTTGATGTTTGTCTCTGGGATGGGACGTAACCCGATGTCGTTTATGTTTCCGCTGATGATGGTGTTTTCCACTGTGGGCATGATGGTGTCGGGCGGGGCGGGAAATAAGGACATGGCACCGGTGCGGAAGGACTATCAGAGGCATTTGTCCAGTATTCGCCGCGCGGTGGCGAAAGCAGCGAGGATGCAGCGTGAATCGGCGCAGTTTATCCACCCTCGGCCTGGAACTCTGTGGCAGCTGGGGGCGATGGGGCGGGCGTGCGAACGCCGAAAGGGGGACCCGGATTTCTTGCAGCTGCGCATCGGGGTGGCAACGCAGCAGCCCGCAACGCCCGTAACACCACCGGCAATTCCGGCGCCGGAGAAACTGGATCCGGTTTCCGCCGTAGCACTGCGGGAAGTTATTCGATCGGCTCGTCAGGTTGAGGGCGTGCCCTTTGCCATAGATGTGTCAGCCTTTGAGATCATCGCGCTCACTGGAGATACCGCGGCGCAGGGGCTGGCTCGAGCAATGGTCGCCCAAGCTGCTGCGCTGCATCATCCGGAGGATTGCCTGATTGCAGTTGTGGGAGATGAGTGGGAATGGCTGAAATGGACGCCACACCACGGACACCCCGCAGTTACTGATGCCTGTGGCCCAGCGCGGTTGCGGGCGGCGACGTGTGCGCAGCTGACTGAGCTGCTCACGGCTATCGACATACTGCCAGCTGCAGTGCTGATTGTGCTGGCGGATTCGAACGGACAGCACGATGTCACTGAACTGACACCGATTTTTGACGCGGCGGGGTCGGAGACCTCGGTAGTTTTGCTGACCGTCGTGGAAGCGCAGTCAACGTTGTGGGAGGCAGCGGTTCACCATGGCATCGCGCTGGTTGTTTCCGCTACTGCTGTGCATGCGGAAACTGCGTCCGGACGGGAGGAGATTGGCGTACCTGATCAGCTGAGTCCAGCAGAAGCGGAGGTGCTTGGGCGGAGCTTGGCGCGTTTTGAAGTGCCAACAAGCGCAGATGATTCTGTTAAGACCTCGGAAGACCCGGTCATGGAGGAGCTCGGGCTGTACCCGCCTCCGACAACTCTGCGCTACCGACCGCGCTACGGCAGTGCTCGTCTGCGCATTCCTGTTGGAGCTGATGACGGTGGTGCTCCGGTCTATCTGGATTTTAAGGAGAGTGCTGAGGGCGGCATGGGGCCACACGGTCTGTGCGTTGGTGCCACAGGGTCGGGTAAGTCGGAATTCCTCCGAACGACCGTGGTAGGGCTCGCAGCTACGCACAGCCCGGATCAGTTGAACTTTGTGCTGGTGGACTTCAAAGGCGGGGCGACGTTTCTGGGACTGGATCAATTGCCTCATGTCTCGGCGGTGATTACCAACTTGGAGCAGGAGCTTATCCTGGTCAACCGCATGGAAGACGCACTGCGCGGTGAGATGACGCGGCGCCAAGAGCAGCTGCGCGCTGCAGGGAATTTCGCCGGTGTCAGCGATTATGAGCAAGCCCGGCGCGCTGGGCAGATAGATGCGCCACCCATGCCCGCGTTGCTGATTGTGGTGGATGAGTTTTCAGAGCTGCTCTCCGCACGCCCGGAGTTTGCTGAGCTCTTCGTTGCGATTGGTCGGTTGGGGCGCAGTTTGCACATGCATTTGCTGCTGGCCAGTCAGCGTCTGGAGGAAGGCCGCTTGCGCGGGTTGGAAAGCCATCTTTCCTATCGTATTGGGTTGAAGACCTTTTCCGTCGCGGAGTCCCGCAGCGTGCTGGGCGTTCCGGACGCCTATCATCTGCCGGCCATCCCGGGCATTGGATATATCAAATCTGCTGCCGCCGAGCCGGTGCGGTTTCGGTCGGCGTATGTTTCCGGCCCGGTGGTCCGTCCGCAGCCTATTGACGGTGCGACGGCTGGGGCAGAGCAGGGGCTGCAGGGCCAGGCCGTAGCTGTCGCTGAATTTACCGCTGAAAATTGGACGCGGGAGGCTTTCGGTGCGTCGTCAAGCGATGGTGGAATGGCCGATCCGCCTGCGCAGACATCGGAGCAGACGGTGCTCGGTGCCGTGGTGGCAGCGGTGTCGCACGTATCGACACGTGCGCATCGGGTGTGGCTGCCACCATTGCCGGAGGCCATCGAGCTTCAGCCCGACGAGCAGCTGCCGCGACAGCGATTGACCGGTGTGATTGGGCTGGTGGACAAGCCGCTGTTTCAGCGTCAGGACCCACTGCGTATTGACCTGCGCACAACCGGCGGGCACATGGCAATCGTCGGAGCGCCGCGGTCAGGAAAGACCACTGCCGCACGCACAGCGATCCTCGCGCTAGCCGACGGTATCAGCGCTCGTGACCTGCATTTTTATATCGTCGATTGTGGTGCGGGCGGCCTGAGCGACCTGGCTGAGTTGCCGCATGTCGCGTCGGTTGCACACCGCGGAGACGAGGAGCTTATTCGCCGTACGATTGGTTTCTTGCGTCGTGAGGTAAGTCGTCGGGAACAGCTCTTTCGCACTAATGGATGGCTCTCTCCGGAAGCAGCACGGGCGGCAGGACAGCCGGATTCGGTGTTGGTCATTGACGGCTGGGGTGCGTTCAAAACGGAGTTTCCGGCGCTGAGCGACGATGTGCAGGCGCTGGTTGCAGATGGATTGGCGGTGGGAATTCATGTCCTGCTCACGGCCTATCGCTGGACGGACATGAGACCTGCCGTTCGCGACCTGATTGGTACTCGGATTGAGCTGCGGCAGGCGGAGTCGATGGATTCAATGATTGACCGCAAGGCAGCAGAGCTGGTGCCGGAGAGCCCAGGACGCGGAGTCGCGCCGGGCGGGTTTGCGATGCTGGTAGCTCTCACCGGCGCTGCAGACACTAAGCGGATTGCAGAGACAGCGCCGCACGGTGAGCAGGCACCAAAGCTCCAGTTGTTGCCACGGCGGATTGATATTGCGCGTTTGCCACGACCAGCGGCCGCGACGAGAGGTGCGATTGCAGTGGGGCTCGAAGAAGCCGGTCTGGGCGCGGTGATATTCCACCCAGAAAAGGATCGTCACCTACTGATATTCGGTTCGGCAGGCAGCGGCAGAACCGCCGCGTTGAGGGGCATCGTTCACCAGTTGCGGTACTCGCAGTCGGACTCGAAATTCGTCGTAATTGACTACCGCCGTGGGCTAATGGAGGCCGTGCCCCAAGAGCGGCTGGCCGGCTATGCGGGCTCGGCTGCGGTGGCGACACCCATGCTGGCAGAGCTGGCAGAGGTACTGAAGGCCCGTCTCCCGCAACCGGATATCACCCCAGCGCAGTTGAAGGCCCGAAATTGGTGGAGTGGTCCAACCATCAATGTCATCGTGGACGACTATGACCTCGTGGCCGGCTCGCGGGGTAACCCCTTGCAGCCGCTGGCAGAAGTCATCGCTCACGCCGCCGACATTGGGCTCAATATCTTTTTTGCCCGTCGAATCAGCGGGGCGTTGCGATCCCTCCACGACCCGGTCATGGGTGCGGTTAAGGACCAGGGTGCCAGCGTCTTTGTTATGGACGGCACACGCGACGACGGCCCCATCCTCGGCGTAAAGCCCTGCGAGCAGCCGCCGGGCCGTGGCTATTGGGTGGCGCACGGCCAGAGTCCGCAGGTTGTGCAGTTGGGGTGGTTGGATACCGCTGGTGACCAGGAGGACAGTTGATGATTCGGGTCGAATCTTCCTCCACCACCCAGACCCCGACGCTGCGCCACGGCACCTGGCACCTGTGGGGACTCGCGGCACCTGCAGACACCGCAGAACCGGCGGTGCATGGCCCTAGACCGCTTCTCGAGAGCATGCAAACAGTCATTGTGCCCAGCTATTGGGGTGCTGTGCGACAGTGCCGGTTGGCCTCCGCGCTATTGGCTGCTGAACTCAATCCGTACATCCTGACGCTTGCCGACGCCGTTGTGGAACTCGATGAGGCAACTGTGTCTCATAGCGTGTTGGTGGAAGTAGAGGAAACGCGTGTCTGTGTCACTCGTCTGAGCGGGGGCCACATTGCCAGTCGGATGACACATTTGGTCGGAGCGAACGACAGCGCACCATTGGTGGAAACAGTCATTGCGCTGGCTTATCAGCTGACCATGTATCCGGATGCGCCCCAGGGGATACCCGATGATGTGGAAGTTAGCGGTGGGCGCGGTATTACCGAGTATCCGCCCCGCTGGCAGGAGGATATTGAGTTCATCGTCGGCGAAGTTCCACCTGGGCTAGCGAACCCGCGGCGAGCTCTACTAGTCGATCGTCTGCGCGACCGTGGGTTTTTGGTCTTCGACTGTCCAGCCTCGCGGCTCGGGGAGTGCGTAAATCCGGCCTGGTTGAAAAGCATCGGCGACGCTGAAGCCGGTGAAGTGGAGCAATTGGAGGATCTCGCGGGGAGGCGTCCTGCAGCCAGGGTAGAAGCCAGCGCAGTGTCGAATCAAAGCACAGTTGTGTCAGTAGCTGCCGTTGGTTTGTTGACGGTGGTAGTGCTGATTGTTGGGATTGCTGCATGGCTCATTAGTGGCGGCATAGGCAGGGAGAACGAGGGGAGGCAGAAGCAGCGTGAGACATCGCACGCACAGGCTCCTCCTGTAACTACGCCGCCTGTAACTACGCCTCCACCCACATCGAAACCGGTTCCCGATTCTGCTCCAGTAGTCACGCTGGCCAATGCAGGCGTGGAAGCTCGGTTTCCCGGCGGGTGGGAGCTTGATTCGGCAAGTCCGTTCGACCGTCTGATTGCGGTGGATGGCGGAGATATGCGCGTATTGGTGCTCGCTAATCCGCTTTCGCAGGACATGGCGCTTGAACATCTAGCAGCAGCTTTGAGTAGCTCCGTTGCCGGGGATGAGACAAAGTCCGCGCCGGAACGCAGGCAAGTACTGGGCACCGATGTCGTAGTCGTAGAGGAGCGGCTGCCGTCAGGTAATTCGATAGTGCTCTGGCATCACAAAGTGATGGACGGAACTCAAGTCAGTGTGGGGTGCCAGTTCAGAGGAAGGACTATTACGCCGGTACGGCCCGTATGCGACCAGGCAGTAGTAAGCGCTCGGCCGGTGCCGTAATACGCAAGGGGCGTAGAGAAGGTGACCAGGGGATGGGCGGGGGGGGGTAGGCAGGGGTAAAGGTTGGAAAACCAAAATGGAACCGAATCGGGGTTTTTCGCGCCAAACAATATGACGGGTTTTTAACGCGGGAAGCTGGCTGGCTCGCGCGGGGAGGTAAAAATGCCGTCGTTAATCAGTCACTCAACACGAATAAGGGGGAAACAGTGGCAAACCTATTTGCAGCCGAATCAGATCAAATGACCACTACCGCGGGGGACGTCGATGGCGTCAACTCGGAAGTACAGGGCGAGCTGGGTCGCATTCGAGGCGTCGTGGACGGTCTGGCGGGGGAATGGAAGGGCCAGGCTAAAGACAGCTTCGATGATCTGATGCTTCGTTGGGATGACGCAGCTATGCGTCTATCCAATGCGCTGACGGATATCGCGGATAACATCCGCGCAAATTCCAGCAGCTTCGATGCGGGCGAGGACGAGGGGGCGTCGTCGTTCAAGCAGGTGGCAGCAGCGGGTGCGTCGTTGCTGAACCTCTAAACGTTTTATCGAATCGCACAACCACAACACTGAATCACACAACACACATCACCTTTTGGGGAAAGGGTTCTTAATGCAACCAATTAGGTACAGTTTTGGCGGCATCGACGGTGCTGCCGATGACATTCGGTCCACTTCTGGCACCATCAACGGGCTGCTCGGAGATTTGAAGAAGCGCATCGCGCCGATGGTCTCTACGTGGGAGGGTGACTCTTCGGATTCTTACCAGGAGGCTCAGCGTGAATGGGACACAGCAGCGGAGGAGCTCAATATGATTCTCACGACTATCGCGGATACGGTCAGCGCAGGTAGCCAGCGAATGGCGGATATTAACCGCCGCGCGGCAGCTAGCTGGGGATAGCTTGGTTCCTGCTTGAGGCACTTTTGATTGAGCTATGTAACCGGGGGAGGGGAGGACATTGCTCAATTGAGATCTTCAGTTAGGTATCTGCCTTTGAAGTATTCTTGCTAGCAGCACTCCAGGGGGGGAAAGGCCAGTCTCAGCAGTTTGCGGCTGAGACTGGCTTTGGCATTTTTTGTTCTAGTGCCATCTCAAGGTAGAGTAGTCAAACTGTGTGCGCACACGTGAATGTTGCCTCGGGTCTCCACCGGCCGCCGGGGAATAACAACAGTGTGCACGGTGGCTGGCAAATCTACACGGACCCTAAAAGGAGTCATGTTGTCTACTTTCCATCCGAAGGACGGTGACATCGAGCGCAAGTGGTACGTCATCGACGCTACCGACGTTGTTCTCGGCCGTCTGGCTACTCACGCCGCAGACTTGCTGCGCGGTAAGGGCAAGGCTTACTTCGCCCCTAACGTCGACTGCGGTGACCACGTCATCATCATCAACGCCGATAAGGTGCACGTCTCCTCGAACAAGCGGGAACGTGAGATGCGCTACCGCCACTCGGGCTTCCCGGGTGGCCTGAAGTCGATGACCCTGGGTCGTTCCCTCGAGGTTCACCCGGAGCGTGTTATCGCTGAGGCTATTGAGGGCATGATGCCGCACAACAAGCTTTCGCGTGCGTCCATCAAGAAGCTGCACGTCTTCGCCGGTTCCGAGCACCCGTTCGCCGGTCAGAAGCCTGAAAACTACGAGATCAAGGCGGTGGCACAGTGACCAACCCACAGGACGTCAATGAGAACCAGAACGTAGAGGCCACCGAGGCTTCCTACGATGATGTTCAGGCTGCCGCTGCTGCTGCCACTGAAGAGTTCACCTCTTCCATCGGCGACGCAGTTGCTACCGAGACCGAGGCTGAGGCTGCTCCGGCTGCACCGCTGACCCTGGATCGTCCGATTCAGACTGTCGGTCGTCGTAAGCGCGCTGTCGCCCGCGTCGTTCTGACCGCTGGTTCCGGCAAGATTGTCTGCAACGGCCGCGAGCTCGAGGATTACTTCCCGAACAAGCTGCACCAGCAGGAGATCAAGGATCCGCTGGTCCTGGTCGAGCGCGAGAGCCAGTTCGACATCAAGGCCAACATCAACGGTGGTGGCCCGTCCGGTCAGGCCGGTGCTCTGCGCCTGGCTATTGCTCGTGCCCTGAACGAGTTCAACCCGGAGGAGCGCAGCGTTCTCAAGAAGGCTGGCTTCCTCACCCGCGACGCTCGTGCTGTCGAGCGCAAGAAGGCTGGTCTGCACAAGGCCCGTCGCGCACCGCAGTACTCCAAGCGTTAAGCTTTACTGCTTCGAAAAGCACCTCAGTTTGCGTATTACACGCAAGCCGAGGTGCTTTTTTGGGTTAAAGTCCGCCGTGACCAGGCATGGCTGCATTTTTGAGACAAGCCCCGTACGTTAGACTTTTATCCGTTAAAAACTGCCACGAGAATCGTTTATCGCGGTGCGATTGCAGTGCGATGAAAGTGCGATTGCAGTGCGATGGGAAGAAGGAAATCGTATGGCGGTGAGCACCACAGCCACCAAGACCTCCGACGCGAAGAGCTCCTCTAGCTCGTCGTCGGTGGCGAAGCATCCCTTCCGCATTCGACGCGTACCAGGCATTGATGGGCTGCGCGGTCTGGCCGTTGCCACAGTGGTGATCTACCACTACTTCGATAATGTGCTGCCCGGTGGCTACATCGGTGTGGATATCTTCTTCGTGCTCTCCGGATTTCTTATCACCTCGCTTCTGGTGCGCGAACGCGCGGTCACTGGGCGCATCGATCTAAAGGACTTCTGGCTTCGTCGGCTGCGCCGCATCGCTCCGGCTGCGATGTTCGTGTTGTTTATTTCCATCGCCGTCGCAGGTCTGGTCGGCGGGGATCCCGCTGTTGGCTTGTCGACGCAGTTTCTCGGCACGGTCTTTTTCGTCAATAACTGGACGCAGATTGCGGGCTCTCAGTCCTATTTCGCGGATTCCGGAGTGCAGCTGTTAGCGCACTACTGGTCACTGTCGGTGGAGGAGCAGTTCTACTTGCTCTGGCCATTGATTTTTGTGGCTCTTCTCGCCTTGAAGCTGGCATCTCGCAGGCTGGCAGCAGTGGCGGGCATTGGGGCGGTTGCTTCTTTCGTGTGGATGGTCTCGCTCTACGATCCGAAGGTCGACCCCACGAGGGTCTACTACGGTACCGATACTCACGCCTTTGGTCTCCTGTTTGGCGCGGCCCTCGCATTGTGGTTGACGTCGACGTCGTCACGCGCGGAAGCGGACTCCTGGCCACGCACAGAACCCCTGCTGCGGGACTTCTTTGGCAGTTCTGCCCAAGCTTTCGTAGTGGCCTCGCTGCCGCTGATCTTCCTTTCGTTGGTTCTGCTGATGATGTCGGATACTGCGTCGGCGACTTACCGCGGTGGGTTGGTGTTCGCCTCGTTGCTGTCGGTGGCGATTCTCTATCTTGTCGTTCGCGGTGTCTCACCCGTGCGTCAGATTTTTGAGTTCAAGCCACTGTGCTGGCTGGGAAAGATTTCCTTCTCGCTGTACCTGTGGCACTGGCCGGTCATCGTGCTCATCCGCGAACTGCTGGAGCGCAATGAGGCCATGCAGTATGAGAACCTCGCTGCCTTCGCAGGCATCGCGCTATCGCTGCTTTTGGCGAACTGGTCGTACAAGAATGTGGAATCGCCAATTCGCCGGATGGGTTACCGCCGTTGGATGTCGCAGTTTTCGGGCACGCAGTTTGCCGGTTCCTGGAAGCCGCGCGTTGCAGCAGGGCTGGCGCTGGTCGTCGTGGTTGGTGCAGTTGTGGGAATGGCCACGGCGCCGAAGATGACGCGTTTGGAGGCACAGCTACAGGAGGCAGCTGAGCGCCGTGCACAGGCACAAAAGGCGGAGGAAGCCGAGTTGGCCAAGCGCGTTATGCCGCGTGGTGACCAGATCACCGCTATCGGCGACTCTGTGATGCTCGCCTCGGCGTCCGCGTTGGAAGAGAAGCTGCCCGGTATCTATATCGATGCGGCTGTTTCTCGTGGTTATCCGGCTGCGCCAGAGATTATCGCCAGTATGAAGGCGGCGGGTACGCTCGATCCATTCGTCGTGCTGGGTCTTGGTATCAATCAGTCGGCTGCGGCATCGGACGAACACCTGTTGGATGAGATCCTCGATTCGCTGGGTGAAGACCGCATCATTGTCCTCATCAACCCGTACGGTGATCGTGTGTGGATGCCGCAGTCGGAGAGGGAAGTCCTCGACGCGGCAAAGAAGCGCGACAATGTCTATGTGTCTGACTGGTGTCATGGTGTGCGTGATGATTTGTCCAAGCTGCGCGCGGACCTTATCCACCCGACCCCGGATGGCGCCGAGGTCTATGCCAATGCCGTGGTCGATGCTTTCCAGCAGTATGCGAAGAACAAGAAACGCATTCCGGACACCTGCGGAATCTAATAAAAATCTAGTTAGTAGTGTTTCCACGGTAAAGTAAGTGGCTGTGGCCAAACAAAAGTCTTCCTCCAGTCACCGTGGATTAAAGATTTTCCTCGGCATCGTCCTCGGTATCTTCGCACTCTTCGGTGTGTTTTACGCTGTCGATTACGTGCTGAACAAGGACCATGTCCCGCGCGGGTCTACCGTCGCGGGTATTGACATCAGCACGCTGAGCGCGAATCACGCTGAGGCGAAGCTCGAAGAGCAGCTCGGTGATCTTTCCACTCATCCAGTGGCGTTTCGTGCCGGCGAACGCACGGCGGAGGTTCTGCCCGAGGAGGCGGGGCTGAGCATCGACTGGGAGAAGACGGTCGCGCAGGCGGGTAAGCAGACGGCGAACCCAGTTACCTGGGTGCGCAGTTTCTTTACTACCCGTGAGCTGGATTTGGTCAGCGATATCGATAGCTCTAAGTTCGAGCCGCAGGTCGACCGTCTCGTCGGCGAACTGACTATTGCTCCCGTCGATGGCGAGGTCAAGCTTGTCGACGGCCGCGTGGAAACAACTCCACCGGTCATCGGCCAAGATGTCGACCGCAATGCGGTCAGCGGGGATTTGGCCGCCAAGTGGTTGTCGCCGGAGGGCATCGATGTAGAGACCACCGCGCACGACCCGGCTATCGGTGAGGATCAGGTCCGTGAGGCAGCTGAAGGAGAGGCCGCCGATGCGGTGTCGGGCCCCATTGTTGCCAAGGGCCGCGATGGCAAAGATGGTGTAATTCCGCCGGAGCGCATGGCTGAAATCATCAGCTTTGTGCCGCGCGACGGTGGATTGGCCGCCGATATCAATGTCGACCGCGCACGCGAGATCCTCGAGGAGGGGCTGGCTGCTTCCGAGGTTGATAAGCGCAATGCGTCGATACGCTTTAGCGGTGGTGCGCGTGAAGTGGTCCCCTCGGTTGATGGCGTAGCCGTGAAGTGGGATGAAACTATGAAGGACTTCGCCGAGCGTGTGACTTCGACGGATAAGCGCGAGTTCGATGCGGTCTACGAGGACAAGCCCGCCACCTACACCACCGAACAAGCGGAAAGTGCCACTTTCGATGATGTCATTGGTGAGTTCACCACCGGTGGCTTCAGCTCGGCATCGGGAACAAACATTGCCCTGGTGTCGCAGATGGTCAACGGCGCATTCGTGGCGCCGGGCGATACATTCAGCCTGAACGGCTACACGGGGCCGCGCGGTACTGCGCAGGGTTTTGTCGAGTCGGGCATCATCCTCAACGGCCATGCGGATAAGGCTGTCGGCGGTGGCATTAGCCAGTTCGCCACCACTTTGTACAATGCTTCGTACTTTGCGGGCATGGAGGATGTCGCGCACACCCCGCACAGCTACTACATTTCGCGTTACCCGGCCGGCCGTGAGGCGACGGTGTACGAGGGCGCAATCGACCTAGCGTTTAAGAACAGTTCCGACACTCCGATTCTCATCGAAGCCGTTACTACTGGCTCCGACGTCACTGTGCGCATCAAGGGTGTGAAGAAGGTCAACGTCGAGTCCATCAATGGTGGCCGTTGGGCATACACGCAACCGCAGCGTATGCAGGTCAGTGGCAGCTCTTGCCAGCCGTCGTCGGGTGCGCAGGGCTTTACCACTTCCGACACACGCGTCATTCGGGACCTCTCGGGCGCGGAAATCTCGCGTGAAACTCAGACTACGGTTTATGACCCGCAGCCAATTGTGTCCTGTGGCTAGTCTGGATTCGCCTGCGCGACCGGCTAAAGTAATACAGCATTGACAATGCAATAGTCCGCGATACCAAAACTCATAAAACCCCCAAGGAGTGGTCTAGCAACAATGGCACGTCTTTTCGGAACTGATGGCGTCCGCGGTTTGGCGAATAAGACTCTGACCGCACCGCTGGCAATGCGGCTGGGCGCTGCTGCGGCCACTGTGCTGACTAGCGGCACGAATCCGTCGGGGCGTCGTCCCCTGGCCATTGTTGGCCGCGATCCGCGTGTCTCCGGTGAGATGCTCGCCGCAGCGCTGTCTGCCGGCATGGCTTCCCAGGGCGTCGACGTTTTGCGTGTCGGCGTGCTGCCCACTCCGGCTGTCGCTTTCCTCACCGACGACTACGGTGCCGACATGGGTGTGATGATTTCGGCTTCTCACAACCCCATGCCGGACAACGGCATCAAGTTCTTCGCCGCGGGCGGCACCAAGCTTGACGACGCGGTGGAGAAGGAAATCGAACACGCTCTCCACAACTTGCCGGAGACCGGACCCACGGGCACCGGAGTGGGGCGTGTCATCGAGGAGGCCCCAGACGGGCTCGACCGCTACCTGTTCCACCTCTCCCGTGCGGTCAGCACCAAGCTCGACGGCATTCGTGTCGTGGTGGATTGTGCAAATGGTGCTGCTTCGCAGGCCGCCCCCATGGCGTACGCGGCCGCCGGTGCCGACGTCGTCGCTATTCATGACAAGCCGAACTCCTACAACATCAACGACAACTGCGGTTCCACCCACATTGAGGTTTTGCGCGCGGCAGTGCTGGAGCACGGCGCGGATCTGGGGCTGGCTCACGATGGCGATGCCGACCGCTGCCTGGCTGTGGACTCGCAGGGCAACATCGTCGATGGTGACCAAATCATGGCCATCCTGGCCGTCGCCATGAAGGAAGAGGGGCTACTGCACCACAACACGCTGGTGGCCACTGTGATGAGTAACCTCGGCCTCAAGCTGGCGATGGAGGAAAACGATATCGCCCTGCGTACCACCAAGGTCGGCGACCGCTATGTGCTGGCTGATTTGAACGCTGGCGGTTACTCGCTCGGCGGTGAGCAGTCGGGACACGTGGTCATTCCGGATCATGCGACCACTGGTGACGGCACCCTCACGGGTCTGTACCTCATGGCGCGGATGGCACGCACCGGTAAGTCTCTGGCTGAGCTGGCCTCCGTAATGAAGGTGCTGCCGCAGACTCTTATCAACGTGCCGGTGTCCAACAAGGCCGCAATTCTGGAGTCTGATGAGGTCAAGGCCGCCATCGATGCAGCCGAGGAGAAGCTGGGTTCCACCGGTCGCGTGCTGTTGCGCCCGTCCGGCACCGAGGAGCTCTTCCGCGTCATGGTGGAGGCCGCCGATGCGGAATCGGCCCGCAAGATTGCCGGGGAGTTAGCTGCGGTTGTGGCCGCAGTCTAGAGTCAGGAGTGTGGAAATGAATGACGCGCCAGAGGACATTAAAGCCCGCTTTGCCCCGGGTGAAGCCGACATCCAGGTAGAGGTGGTCGATCGTGACGGTCGGGTTCTCGGTACCGTCGGCAAGCTTGAAGCACACGTTCCACCGGGAATTTTGCACCGTGCTTTTTCTCTTTTCCTCTTCGATGAGCAGGGACGCATGCTGCTGCAGCGCCGTGCGGAGTCGAAGTATCACTCACCACTGCTACTGACGAATGCGACCTGCTCGCACCCACTGCCGGGGGAGCCGGTGGCCGATGCCGTTGAGCGTCGTGCGAAGGAAGAGCTCGGTGCGGATGTCTCTCAGTTGGAGGAAATCGGCATTGTTATCTACCAGGTCATCGATGATCGTTCGGGATTGGCGGAGCACGAGTACAACCACGTGTACGCCGGCATCGTCGATCCGAAGTCGGTGGATATCAACCCCGATGAGGTCGATGAAGTGGTGTACGTGACCCCGCAGGAGCTCGCAGAACGTCGTGCGAACGAACCGATGACGGAGTGGTTTAACCACGTCTGGGGTGTCGGGGCGGAGAAGTTCTCCAAGTACGGTTTCGACATTGCGGGTGTGCCGGGTATCCATGGCCCAGCGGAGGCGCAGGCTGCCGCGCAGTCGGTTTCGGAAAAGGATGTGTAGCTTCGTGACCAGCGTAGAAAACGCCAGCGTCGACGACTTCGGCCTCGACAAGTCCGAGGAATTGGAGACCGGGGAGTTCTATGCCCTGGCCAATGAACAGGGTGCCGCATTCGGTGAAGGCCATGCCAAGTCGATTTTGTTGGGTGAGCACTCTGTCGTCTACGGCAAGCCGGCTATTGCGCTGCCGGTGACGTCGCTGCGCACGATGGCGTGGATTGACCGCGTGGAGGATTCTCCCGTCCTGTTTTCCATGGACGGCGAGGTCATCGACATCGACGAGCTGCCGGAGCGCTTTGCCTCCATCGCCGCTGCACTCCGCGCTGGCCTGCGCACCTTCGGTATTCCCGAACGCGACCTGCTGGTTCGTCTCCGCTCCGGTATCCCACCCGCTGCAGGGCTGGGTGGTTCTGCCGCAGTGGCACATGCGCTTATCGACGCAGTGCGTGACCTCGCCGATGGCACTCTGACCGAGCGTCAGCGCTTTGACCTGGTGCAGGAAGCTGAGCGTCTGGCGCACGGTAACCCCTCTGGCCTGGATGCCACGGTTGCCCGCGCATCGCGTCCGGTTTACTTCAAGCAGGGTGAGTTCCATCCGCTGAAGGTGGCCAAGAAGATGTGGCTGGTGCTGGGGGATACCGGTGTGCGTGGTTCGACGTCGCTGGCCGTTGCCCGCGTGCGTGGTTTCGTCGATTCCCACCGAGTCCACGGCCAAGAGTTGTTGGACCACTTGGGGCAGCTGGCCGATGGCGCGGTGCACAACCTGGCCAAGGGCGATTTTGCCCGTCTGGGACATCGCATGGACTCGGCGCAGGAAGCGCTAGAAGAACTAGGTGTTGGGCATGAGTCCATCACCGATCTCGTCACTGCCGCCCGACTGGCAGGTGCCCACGGGGCAAAGCTCACTGGTGCCGGTTGCGGTGGCTGTGTGATGGCGCTGGCAGAGTCCGCCGATCACGCGGAACTGATTAGCCATGCCATGATGGGCGCCAATGCCGTTGCTACTTGGACTGTGGAGGTAAATCCCTCGTGACCACGACCGCTACCGCCGTCGCTCATCCCAACATCGCCCTGATTAAATACTGGGGCAAGCGCGATGAGGCCGTGCAGCTACCGGCCACAGGTTCGCTGTCCCTTACTCTGGGCATCGCTCCGACGACGACCACGGTGTCGCTTATCGACGATCCCAGCGTCACCGCCGACTCGGGCACTCTGAACGGCCAGGAGATGGTGGGTAAGGACCTCTCCCGTGTCCAGAAGTTTTTGGATTTGGTCCGCGAGCGTGCGGGCAGCACTAGCTTCGCAGAGGTGACCAGCACCAACGAGATTCCGACGGGTGCGGGTCTGGCTTCGTCCGCGTCGGGTTTTGGCGCGCTCGCGCTGGCCGCGGCGAAGGCCTACGGCCTGGACTACACCCCGGAACAGCTCTCGGCTCTGGCCCGTCGCGGTTCGGGCTCGGCCTGTCGCTCTATTTTCGGCGGCCTCGTTGAGTGGCTGCCCGGCGATGACGATGCTTCCAGCCACGCAGTGGCTCTGCCGGATTCCGGCCTGGACCTCTCCCTGGTCGTGGCGGTTTTGGCCCCGGGGCGCAAGAAGATTGACAGCCGTGCCGCCATGCGTCGCACGGTCGAGACATCACCGTTCTTCCCGGCCTGGGTGGAGCAGGTGCCCCGCGATATCGAGGACATGAAGGCCGCCATCGCCGCTGCGGACTTCACTGCGGTCGGCGAGCTTGCCGAGGCCAATGCCATGCGCATGCACGCCACTATGCTGGGGGCTCTTCCTCCGGTGCGTTACTGGAATCCGGATTCAGTGGCGGCTCTCAATCTCGTCGCTACGCTGCGTGACGAGGGCACCGAGTGCTACGCCACCATGGATGCCGGGCCGAACGTGAAGGTGCTGTGCCGCAGCGGCGATGCCGAGACCATCGCGGATCGTTTCCGCGCAGAGTTCGAGGATATTGACGTGCTGGTTTCCGGCTCAGGCCCTGGCGCATACCTGGTGTAGCTGGGGGAGTAGTTGAGCAACGCTAAAGGCGGACCTATCGAAGGCGAGTCCATCGGCCGTGGCTGCGGCAAGCTGTACCTCACTGGTGAGTATGCGGTGATGGATGTCGAGGGTCTGGCCGTCATCGCAGGAGTCAACCGCTATGTGACGGTTCGGTGCCACGGTGCCGACCCATCGCAGCCGGTCTCTCGCGTGTACTCCAGCTATTACGGCCCGCAGGGGCGCGTCATTGACGTGGATGCGCCAGATGACATCGCTACCCATACGATTTCGCTGGTCTATCGCATTGCCGCGGGCGAGCTGGAAAACACCCCAGAGAGCCCCATCAATATCGTTATCGAATCGGACCTCGATGACTCCGCCAGCGGTGCGAAGTATGGCCTGGGATCCTCCGGGGCTGTCGCTGTGGCTGTGACTCGCGCACTAGGGGCACACCTTGGTCTGGAGCTCGATTCGCTGCGGGTCTACAAGATTGCGATGGTGGCCACGCTCTTGGCCGGTGCGGCGGGCTCCGGCGGCGATATCGCCTGCTCCGCGCACGGAGGGGCGGTACTCTACCGCCGCCCGAATCCGGCAGCGCTCGCAGAACTCGTGGCGGCCGATCCTGTCGCCGCCGTGGCGGCACCGTGGCCGAATCTTCGCATTGATGCCCGCGCCGACCTCGGGGGGCTACAACTGTTGGTCGGCTGGACGGGCAGTCCGGTGAAGACGGACTCGCAGTTGAAGAAGGCCGGTGGCGCAGACCGTGATTTTGTGCGCGGGGTCTCGTCGATAAGCGAAAAGCTCTGGCAGGCGCTTGCCGACGGAGACCGCACCGCGGCGTTTGCCTGCCTGCGCGAGAATCGGGCGCTGCTGCAGGCCTACGAGCGCGAGCGTGCGGTGTGCATCGAGACGGAGAAGCTGAAAGCGCTCGCCGACATCGCCGATGCCGCGGGCGCTGCGGGTAAGAGCAGTGGCTCCGGCGGTGGCGACTGTGGAATTGCGCTGGTGGGAGCCTCAAATGGTGCCGATGCTGAGAGTTCGACCCGAGAGACTGCCACAGACATCACCGCGCGCTGGCAAGCAGCTGGCATCCAGCCGTTGCCGCTGAAGCTGGCCGCTCAACTTTGACCACAGTTTTTTGACCGTAGAATTTAAGACAGCTGAAATTTACAGAAGCTGGGAACCGAAGCTGCATGCAGCTAGAAAGGGTCGCATAGGACAATGGCTGAAAAGAGCTCGCACGACCTGGAATATGCACACGTACCGCTGAGCTGGATTGGTCCGGTGCGCATTAGTGGCAACGTCATGAATGACGAGGTGAAGATTCCGCTGGCGACTTACGAGACCCCGCTGTGGCCGTCGTGTGGTCGCGGTGCGAAGGTCTCCCGCATGATCGAAGGTGGCATTACCTGCACTTTCGTCGGTGAGAAGATGACCCGATCGGTGATTTTCACTCTCGACTCGGCAGCGGATGCCGTCATTGCGCGCGACAACATCCTGTCTCGTTATGACGAGCTGAAGAAGGTCGTGGAGTCCTCTTCGCGTTTTGCCAAGCTGGTAGATATTCACTTCCAGATCGCATCGCGTCTTCTCTTTGTCCGCTTTGAATTCTTCTCCGGTGATGCCTCGGGCCACAACATGGCCACGCTGGCGTCTGAGCGTTTGATGTCCTACCTGATGGAGCAGATGCCAGAGTTGGGCTATGGCTCCATCTCGGGCAACTACTGCACCGATAAGAAGACCTCCGCCGTCAATGGCATTCTGGGCCGCGGTAAGTACGTGATCGCCGAGGCCGTCATTCCGGAGCCGGTTGTCCGCGAGCGTCTGCGCACTACCGCCAAGCGCCTGGCTGAGCTCAACGAACGCAAGAACCTCGTCGGCTCCATCATGGCCGGTTCGCTGCGCAGCGGTAATGCGCACTACGCCAATATGCTGCTGGGCTTTTACCTCGCTACCGGTCAGGACGCTGCGAATATCGTCGAAGGCTCGCAGGGGCTGACGCAGGTAGAGGCGCTTGACGACGGCTCCGTGCGCTTTAGCTGCACCCTGCCACATTTGATCGTCGGTTCCGTGGGCAACGGCAAGGGCTTGGACTTCGTGGAGAAGAATCTCACGGCGCTGGGCTGCAAGGAGGACCGTGAGCCGGGCGAGAATGCCCGTCGTCTAGCAGCGTGCTGCGCGGCAATCGTCTGGTGTGGTGAGCTTTCCCTGCTCGCGGCACAGACGAACCCGGGTGAGCTGATGGAGGCGCACGTTTCTATCGAGCGTGCGAAGTAGTGGTTTGTGAATAGTCGTTTGCGACAATTCGCAAAACCTAAGACAAATCTCAGGTAAACGCGCTAGATTTCTGTAGTAGGCAATTAACATTTTGTGGGCAAAATATCCCGTGGTCTGATGACTGCTCTGATGGCCGTTCTGATGACATGGGGGATGTTTCGTTGCCCGTTATTTCTTAAAAATCTGTAGAGGTAGTGAAGGCACGGTTTTGATGACAACAAGCAATGTGACCCCGATCGGTATTGATGACATCGCCTTTGCGACGGGTTCGTACTGCATTGACCTCGCCGATATTGCGCCCCGACTCGGAGCGGAACCGGCAAAGTACCACAAGGGCCTGGGGCAGGAACGCTCCAGCGTGGTTGCCTCTGATGAAGATCCGGTGACGATGGCCGCGACCGCGGTGAAGAAGATCGTCGACCGCCACGGTATCGACGGCGTGCGCACCATCATGTTCGCCACTGAGACCGGTATCGACCAGTCGAAGGCCGCTGCTGTCTATGTCCACGAGCTGGTCGGTCTTGACCCGCACGCGCGATCTGTCGAGCTGAAGCAGGCTTGCTACTCCGGTACCGCGGCGCTGCAGTTCGCGTGCGCTCTGGTGGCCCGCAATCCGGAGGAGAAGGTCATCGTTGTCGCCTCCGACATTGCCCGCTATGACCTGGACTCCGCTGCGGAGCCGACCCAGGGCGCAGGTGCTGTAGCCATGCTGGTGACCGCTAATCCGCGCATCCTGGCTATCGATGCCGCTTCGGGCGTCTTCACCCGCGAAGTTATGGATTTCTGGCGTCCGAACCACCGCAGCCAGGCGTTGGTGGAGGGCAAGCTCTCTATTAGTGCTTACATCGACGCTGTTCAGGGTGCTTACGAGGACTACCGTGCCCGCGGCGGTGTGGACTTCAGCGAGATTGACTACTTCAGCTACCACCAGCCGTTTACCAAGATGGCCTACAAGGCGCATCGGCAGCTTTCGGCCAATAACGGCGTGGAGCTCACCGCAGAGGACGAGGCCCGCCAGCTCGGCCCAACCACCGCGTACAACCGCATCATCGGTAACTCCTATACCGCATCGGCCTACTTCGGCCTGCTCTCGCTGCTGGACACCGAGAAGGACCTGGCTGGTAAGAAGGTCGCTGTTGTCTCCTATGGTTCCGGCTCGGTTGCTGAGTTCCTCACCGGCAATGTGGTCGAGGGCTACGAGTCCCAGCTGCGCGCCGCAGATAATGCTCGTGAACTGGATGAACGCGTGAAGCTCGATGATCCGACCTACTACCGCCACGCTCAGGTGACGCATGAAGATCCGGGTGAGTACTCCAACCTGGGAGACGACGCCCTGATTGGCACCGGCCCATTCAGCTTCACCGGTGTTGAGGGGTGTAAGCGCATCTACCGCGCTCGTTAGCCCCCGGGGGCACCCGCGCTAGTACTTAGACGGAACCGAATCCTCTTTTTTCGCGCCTAACAGTAATAAGAACTGTTTTTCGCGGGGAAGGGGATTTTTCGTGTCCGCACGTTTTACTGGAGGCAGTGGCGGAGGCTTGCTGCACTTTTCGGAAGATGCAGTGACAGCGGCTGCCCGAGAGATCGAGCAGCGCGGCCGTGAAGGCCATGAGCGGTGGGGAAGCGCTCCTGATATTTCCGCAGCAGATTGTGGCCAGGGTTTTGCCGCCCAGGGGCGCCGTCTGCAGCAGGCGGCAGCGAGGCTGCGTGAGCACGGGCAATCGATGTACGCGGGACTTGGCAATCATGCTCCGGCAGTGCGGGAACAGTGGCGTGTCTTTGCAGGCTGTGACAGCGCCGGGAGCGCCGACCTCGGTGGAATTGAGGTAGTGGACTGATGCCATGGGTTGCTCGAATTCTTCCGATATTGGTGCGTGTTATTGGCCGTGGAAGCCGTATTGGAGCCAAGCGCGGGGTTGGCGGCATCGGCAAGAATCTGCCCAAAGTCTTGGATAAGGTGCGACGCGCTGACGGCTGGAAGGGCAGCGCCCTGTCCAAGTTCTCTAACTCCGTGGGGTTGATAGCCTCCGCGATAACTATTGCTATGGCTTTCGATTGGGGCGGTTTGAAAGGCGATGCCGCCGACGCCGCCAAGGAGCGCTGCGATAAAGCTGCGCAGGATTGTGCGAATCAGGATGAGCAGTCCGCCAATGGCGCGCAGAGCGTCGGCGAGTGCGGCAAGAAAGTCGACGAGGTCCTTGAGGATTGCGAGAAGCAGGCCGAAGATATGGCTGAGCAAACCGACGGCATCCTCTCTCAGTGCGAAGCGCTTGTCGACGATCCGGAGGTCGGCGCCGAAGCCGCACAAGTGGCCCAGCAGGTGTGTAACAGTCTCGTCGACTCCACTGGTCAGCTCTACGATGCACGCAATGCATGCATCGAACAGTGTCTTGAGCAGGCAGCGTGTGACACTGAGGCCGCAGTGGTCGCCACCCCGCCGCAGCCTCCTACTGTCCCTGCCAGTTCGGGTGCTACCTCGGCGGCCTGTGCAGAGGTGGCTGAGTCTGTGAGTGGCGAAGGAGCTACTGTGACCGGTGGCAACGGTGCTATCGCTGGTGGAATTGGGGTCGTTGCCAACGTTGATACTGGGATAGAGGCAGGCGTTGCTGCTGGGATATCCGTTGGAGGTGCCATTGGCGCTGCCGGGGCGGCCAGTATCGCTGGAATTGCGGGGGCTGTGGGTGTTGCGGGCAGTGTCGCGTCCTCACTGCTCAACTTAGACATGTGCACGGAGACGGAAGAGCCAGTGTGCGAACAGGCGCCTGCGCCAGCGCCAGCACCAGCACCAGCTCCTGCGCCGGAGGACTGTGTGCCGGAACCCGAACCAGAACCCAAGCCCGAACCTGAACCCGAACCCAAGCCCGAACCTGAACCCGAGCCCGAACCTGAAAATGTTCCTGAACCGCCTCCTCCAGCTGAGAAACTAAAGCACTTGGGAATCGAGCTGCCACAGGAGACGCAAGCAGAACAGCGAGCGGAACCGCAGCCAGAACCACAAGCAGAGCCGCAGCCAGCACCAGCCCAGGATTCGGCAGCATCAGTGCAGGAATCTGCTTCAGCTGTGCCCGAGCCCCCTGAGCAGCCCAACGCCCAGGAGCTTGTGGGCGCGGTCAATTCGCCAACGGCAGGTGAGTGGTAATGGGGAGTAAGCATGCCGCGAAATATGACCGGATTGGGCAGGCCTATTACGACGCTGCTGCAATGACTAGGCAGGAGTTCGATACGGCGGTACAGAGGGCACAGAAAGAATTGCAGGGTTTGGAGGAGCGTCGTAAAGCACGCGAAATTAAGGAGAGGGAGGTGGCGGCGGGCGTCGAAAAGCAACAAAAAACCGCCCGACCGAAGGGAACCGTTACGCGGTTGTTCGGGCGGGCGGGGAAAGGGACGCCGACGGTGAAGTCGATTCGGGGCGTGTCCTGAAGCGTGGCCTAGTGACTACTTGCCGGGAATCAGCGAGTGCTCCGGGTTTTCCGGCAGCTCCTTGATGAGCCACTCCATGTCGCGGTTAGTTGTGCCCTTGATAGTGGCGGTCGGGTCTGCGAAATCTGAGTACTTCTTGTCGTCACCGACCGTGGCCAGCAGGAAGCCTGTGAGCGCGGCGCGCGCGACCTCCTGGTACTTCACCTTGGAGGAAGAGAAGCCCGCTAGACGACGGAGAAGAGTTGTTTCCGAGAAGCTGCCCTGGTCAGCCTTGTCTACTTCGCGGTAAACGACATCGCCCTTCCACTGAACAGCCAGGCGAGCCGGGTTGCCGCGATCGAGCCACTGATCCTCGCCAGGGGCCAGGACGAGGCCCGGGGCCGAGACATTAGTTGCAGCGGCGCTGGAGGAAGGCGCGGTAGTTGCGGGGAAGACGCAGCCAACGCCGGAGATGAGGTCGTGACCAGCAGCGGCGAGGACGGCTACACCCGCGCCCATGCCGTGACCGGCAACGCCAAGCTTCTTCGGGTGGACGACGACCTTGCCCTCACCGAGGCGGACACCAGCGAGAATCTGGAGCGCTGTCTCCAAATCGTTGGCGAGACCACGGTGATCTGCCACGATGCCATTTTCGGTGTCCGGAGCAGCGACCGCGATGCCCCACGAAGCTAGGTGACGCAGCGTGGCGTGGTACTCCTCAATCGGTGTGCGCCAATCGTGTGCGAAGGCGATACCGGGGATGCCATTGCCCTCGGCAGGCGTGTAGACCTTTCCCGGCAGGCCAGTAAAAGCGAGATCACCGACCATGACGCGGTGCGGTCCACGCTTGGAAAGATTAGATGTCAGAGTCTTCAAGTTGTCAGCCACAGTGAATAGCTTAACTATAAGGTGCATACCTTTGCTGAAAAAGTGCCAGGATGAGCGAGAATGTCTATTTCGTTATGACGATTTTCCGCTTCGCGGGTTATTCTGTAGGACATGTGTGGAATCGTTGGATATGTGGGCCATCAGCCCGCCCTGGATATTGCTGTCGATGCGCTACGACGCATGGAATACCGTGGCTATGACTCCGCGGGGGTTGCCATTGTCGACGATCAGGGGCATATCACTGTAGAGAAGAAGGCCGGTAAACTCGCCAACCTCGAGGCTGCCCTTGATGCGGATGGGCGCGACAAAATCACTGGAACCACCGGAATTGGGCACACCCGCTGGGCTACCCACGGTCGCCCAATTGATGAGAATGCCCACCCACACCAGTCCTATGACGGCAAGGTGGCTATCGTCCACAACGGCATTATCGAGAACTTTGCTCCGCTACGTCAGGAGCTGGAGGATGCCGGCATTGAGCTGAAGTCCGAAACCGACTCCGAGGTCGCCGCGCACATGCTCGCCCGTGCCCTGGACGGTTCCGACGGCGGATCTACCGCTGGTGATTTCGAGGCCTCTGCGCTGTCCGTGCTCAACCGCCTCGAGGGTGCTTTCACGCTGCTGTTTACTCATGCAGACCACCCGGATCGCATCATCGCTGCTCGTCGCTCCACTCCGCTGATTGTCGGGGTGGGCGAAAACGAAATGTTCCTCGGCTCCGATGTTGCGGCTTTCATCGCGCACACCCGCGAGGCCGTGGAGCTGGGGCAGGACAACGTCGTCATCATCACCGCAGATGACTACCGCATTCTGGATTTCGCCGGCAACGAGCAGCAGGGTCGACCATTCACCATCGACTGGGATCTCGCCGCAGCCGAAAAGGGTGGCTATGACTCCTTCATGATGAAGGAAATCCACGAGCAGGCTGCCGCCGTCCGCGATACGTTGGCCGGTCACCTCGTTGACGGCCGCATCGTTCTCGACGAGTCCCGCCTGAGTGACCAAGATCTGCGTGACATCGAGAAGGTCTTCGTCGTCGCCTGTGGTACCGCATACCACTCCGGTTTGTTGGCCAAGTACGCCATTGAGCACTGGGTTCGTATCCCGGTCGAGATTGAGGTCGCGTCCGAGTTCCGCTACCGCGATCCGGTGCTGGACCGCCAGACGCTGGTGGTCGCTATTTCGCAGTCGGGCGAGACTGCTGACACCCTTGAGGCCGTGCGACACGCAAAGAGCCAGGGCGCCCGCGTGCTGGCTGTCTGTAACACCAACGGTGCACAGATTCCACGTGAGTCTGACGCCGTGCTCTATACGCACGCCGGCCCGGAGATTGGTGTTGCTGCAACCAAGTCGTTCCTGGCGCAGGTAGCCGCAAACTACCTGGTCGGTTTGGCTCTTGCCCAGGCACGCGGCACTAAGTACCCGGACGAGGTCACTCGCGAGTTTGAAGAGCTGGAGACCATCCCGGCACTGATTGACAAGGTCGTCGCTAAGGGCGATGAGTTCATCGACACGGCCAAGGAAATCGGTGCTATTCCGACGATGCTCTTCCTCGGCCGTCACGTTGGTTTCCCAGTCGCACTTGAGGGTGCGCTGAAGCTCAAGGAGCTTGCCTACATTCACGCAGAGGGGTTCCCGGCAGGCGAGCTCAAGCATGGCCCAATTGCACTCATCGAGGATGATCTTCCGGTCGTCGTCGTAGTGCCATCGCCGAAGGGGCGCGCCGTGCTGCACTCCAAGATTGTCTCCAACATCCAGGAGATTCGTGCCCGTGGTGCCAAGACCATCGTGATTGCCGAAGAAGGGGATCAGTCGGTGGTTCCTTTTGCGAACTACCTGATTGAAATCCCGGAGACGTCCACGCTGCTCCAGCCGCTGTTGTCTACGATTCCGATGCAGTTCCTGGCAGCTGAGATCGCTCGCCAGTGCGGTAACGAGGACATCGATAAGCCGCGCAACCTGGCTAAGTCAGTCACCGTCGAGTAGTTCGTCCTGCTTTCGTCGGTACTGCTCAATCTCCGCATCGAGTTCTTCATCCGTGAGGGACTCGATGCGTTTTGCTTCTTCCTCGGATAGGTCCCAGACCTCATCGGATACATGGCAAAATGACAACATCCAATCGAGGTTGCGTTTCTGAATCGTCTTCATCTTCCGTGTCACACGCTGATGAAAAGTTTGCTTGCCGACGTTCTTTAGCGGCCCAACCGGAACGCTAGTCGCGGTGTCCCCATTACGGGAAGTCCACACTTCTGTTCCGTCGGGGTATCTGTCGATATCCCAGCCCTCGTGCGTTTTTAGATTGTGGTGTCGGCGGCAGAGACAGTGCAGATTCTCAGTGTCAGTCGGCCCGCCCTGCTTGGGATTGTCGTGGTTGTACGGCTGAATATGGTCCAGGTCGCACTTGGCTGCCGGGACGTCGCAGCCGGGGAAGCGGCAGGTACCGTCACGCCCACGGACGCGAGCCACCTGGCTCTCGGTGGGGCGGTAACCATCCACCTTGCTGTCGGCGGAGATACGGATGTGAGTTGCGCGAGCAAGCCATTCTTCGGTGGCTACCTCGCTCAACCAGCCGACGCCATCAATCCATGCTGGCCCACCGCCGACCTCGCGGTAGACATTGATGACAATCTCGGCATTGGTCGATTTCTGTGCCAGCTGTAGTAGCGCTTCCGCCTGCGTGCACTGTTCACCACGATTGATTGCTGTGTTGCGAATCCCCTGAATCCTGGCCATGAGCTCGGTCGCGCGGTCGTTTTCAAGGATTGCTGTGACCTTTTTGTGCTTGCCATCGCCCGTGTCGGAGAGTGCGACCGCTTCGCCTTCTGGAACCCGTTGGGTGCCGTCGTTGCGGGCGCAGTCGTTGTACTCAGAAACCAAGTCGCCGATTAGACGAGACAGCGTGTAGACACCAACCATTGCTTGTCGAGGTCGCGTCGGAGTGAGCATTTCCAAAAGATGGGGCTCTACCGTGTCGAACTGATCTGGTGACAGCCCGGCAACGCCATTGGCGATGGCGCGGAGATGGGCTAACGAGAAACAGAAGGTGGATTCGATGAGAGCCCGGACTTTTGGTAGGCGTTCGAACATCAGCGCAATTTCGCACAGCGTAGAACACTTGCCGCGGCTAAGGCCGGTTCGAATGCTTATGCGGGCAAGATGGTGATTGACATCGACCTCCTCACCGGGAGCGCAGATATCGATCAGTTGAAGGTCTGCGGCGTTGATGGCACGGGCCGCGCTGCTAATCGGGTCGTCGGATTGCTGGTTGGCCCATGAGGGCTTTTGACCTGGTGCTGGAAGTTCTGTGGGCGGCGATGACATTGGTTATCCCCCTGATTACTACGTGTCCGCCGGAGAATTGAAGATTGAGTTCTGTGGTGGAGAGAAGCATGGAGAGGCTGTGTCAACCAGTCCCGCCAACCCCTGTGCACCGGACAAAGAACTTTCGCTTACAAATTTTCCCTACAACCCAAATCGTACACCTGTTTGAAAAACTGTCAATAGAATTCTGGAAATATGTTCTAAAATTCTGTGCTGAATTAGATCCGGCCCCTCCGTCCGAGCCTCCTCCGTCCGAGGCCCCTCGGCAGGGCGCCGTACAAAGGCAGGACTCGCTGTCGCGGATGATGCGGAACATCACCAGCTTCAGCGCCATCCAGTTCCTCCAAGAACTCGTGAATGCGTTCGAGCGTATTGGGGGAGTAGAGCAGTGCGAGGTGATCAGACCAGTCGCCACCGCCAGTGGCATTGTTGACGTTCGTAATGTGGTGACCCTCTTGTTCGGGCAAAAAGGCGCCGGTCCACGGGCGAACCACGGTGTCAAAAGGGGTGCCGATATTCAGGTAGTGCGGACCACGTCGGGTAATGCCACGCGCTGCGCGGTTCAGAGTCGCAATGTAGTCAGAGTCCAGCAGCTGTTGAATGCAGGCACGGCCGACAAGGCGGTCGACGAGTTTGTGCATCGGTAGGCCGCATCGCTCAAGGGCACTGAGCCTTCGGCGCATGCCCCACGCAGTAGTGCCTCGGTGGTTTCCCGCAAGAGAGATGACTGCCCGCACGGGGCTGTTGTCGGAGGCGTACTGCTCGGCTGCTTCTTCGTTGAGGCCACGGTTCAGAGCTTCGTCGTAAAGCGAATCGATGCTCGCGTTGGCGTAGCTGCGGCAGTGTAGACCGCCCTGGGAATGACCGATGAGGTCGATGCGGGGTAGGGAGAGGTGGGCACGGAAGCGGTCGAGAAGGTCGGTGACTTCAGCGAGCGCATCGCTCAAATCGGTGGTGGCTTTGACGCTACGGAGACGGCTGACCAGCGCGGCGGGGTCGGAGCCGTAATCGAGTGAGAATACGGGGCGATTCCGGGCGAGGAACGGCCCCAACATGGCGAAGGAGTTGAACGAGTTCATCCAGGTGCCGTGAACCAGGACAATTGGTGTGCGACCGTTGTATCTGTCCAGGTCAGGAGTGACTTTGCCGTCGAGGATTTCGCGAACGTCCTGCACGCCGTGGGGGATCCATTCGGGATGACGCAACGAGCGCAGGTATGCCTGCGGAAAGGCGCGCAGTAGAGGGCCGAAAACTCGCGTGCTCGGGGAGTAGTCATCCATAGGGGCTAATCGTAGGCTGGGTTTATGACGTACTGCTACACAGCTGCCGAAATTCGCGCCGCGGAACAGCCCTATCTGGACGCACAAACGCGTGACGACGAACTCATGCGCCACGCAGCCGCCGCTGTGTCGGAGGTGGCGGAGCGGATGCTCTCAGAGGCATCTCCGGAGCCTGGTCGCGGTCGCGTGCTGCTGTTGGTCGGATCGGGAGGCAATGGTGGCGATGCACTCTATGCTGGCCGAAACTTGTCCTCGGATGGGCATGGCGTGGATGCGGTTTTGCTGGGCTCGAAGCCGCATGAACGGGCGCTGAAAGCTTTTGAACTCGCAGGTGGGCGGGTGCTGCCGTTGGGGTGTGACCGGGAGACGGATTTATCGAAGATTCTGTGGTCGATTAGTGAAGACTACGCATTGATCATCGACGGCATCGTGGGGCTCGGAGGTCACGGCGCGCTGCGTGAAGAGGCCGCGTGGTTGGTGCGCGAAGCGCGGTTGGGCAAAGTTCCCATTCTCGCGGTTGATGTGCCGAGCGGCGTAGAAGCCGATACTGGGCGTACTTTTGACCCGCCTGCCCAGACCATCAATCCAGACCCTGATTTGGAGGAGGGACAGAACCCGTACTTGCCATCTCACGTCGAGGCCACGACAACGGTGACTTTCGGCGGTCTGCGCTACGCGCACTCGCTGTCCGAATCCTGTGGCACCGTCGAATTACACGAAATTGCGCTCGATGCCTTCTCCCTCGAACTTCCAGGACTGGGGCAGACGCTCTATGAAAACGGTACCTACAATGCCGTCCACCACCAGACTCCGACCGTGGAGTTCTACGAAGCCCTAGGCGGGAGCTTTCCGGCACCACTTGGCGCGATGACCCCGCTCGAACCCGGTGCTGCAGACCACAAGTACTCCACTGGAGTTACAGGAATCGCCGCCGGTAGCGAGGCGTATCCCGGCGCAGGTCAGCTGTGCGTCACCGCTGCCGTGCATGCGACCAGTCCCGCGGTCATCTATGTCGGCGACGCGGCCGCACGTAACCGCATCACCGCAGCCTTGCCGACGGTCATTACGCAGCAGGACTCGGTGGATCGCAAAGAGGTACGCGTCGATGCCTGGGTCGTCGGTCCCGGTCGGGGCACTGATGAGAAAGCCGCCGAGGAACTGCGAGACATTCTGGCCACTGACAAACCAGTGGTCATCGACGCTGACGCACTGACACTGCTGTCGAAGCATGAGGACATCCGACAGCTCGTTCGTGAGCGCGGCCAGGAGCGCAACCTGCGCACTGTTCTCACGCCGCACGCCGGTGAATTCGAGCGCCTGACCGGGCACGAGGTCACTAACCCCATCGCAGATGCGCGTGAACTTGCCGAGCAGTTCTCCTCCGAAGTGTTGCTCAAGGGACGCCGCACTGTGATGGTCAATCCGACAACGCAGCGCACAGTCGTGATTGACGCGGGTAGCTCCTGGGCAGCCACGCCGGGCTCTGGCGATGTACTGTCCGGGCTCCTCGGCGCCTGGGTAGCGCGTGGCGAAGCCCTCTATCTACCAGCAATTATTCATGCGCGCGCCGCATTTTTGGCCGCGCAGACAGAGTTCGGACCAGCACCCTGCAGCGCCCAGGACATCGCCGAATCCATCCGAGATGCCACCGCATGGTTCACCAACGAAGGCAGCAGTGGCAAAATACGGCTATGACTTCCTCGGCACCAGCCATCCTGACCCATACCGTTAATCTCGACGCGATCACCCACAATGTGAAGACCGTCAAGGCCATCGCAGGGGTGTCGGAATTCATGGCCGTCGTCAAGGCGGACGGCTACTCGCAGGGTGCGCTGCAGACCGCGCGTGCCGCGCTGGCCGGCGGGGCAACGCAGCTCGGTGTCGCAACAATCGACGAGGCGCTCTCCCTCCGCGAGGAACTCCGCGCCACGCTTGACGACGGCCACACCATCCCCATCCTCGCCTGGATCTGGGACGCAGCAGCCACCTCGTTGGTGCAGCGCGCTGTGGCTGCAGATATTGACCTCGGTCTGCCGTCGATGGCTCATGCGCTGGCCGTGGCCAATGCCGGGCGGGCGCTGTCGGTGACACCACGTGTGACGGTGATGGTCGATACGGGTTTGGGCCGCTCGGGATTCTCTATGGCCAATGGGGACTTTGAGCATGCGGTCGCTCAGCTGGTTGAGCTGCACAAGACCGGTGCTCTGAATATCACCGGTGCTTTCACGCACTTTGCGTGCGCGGATGAGCCGGGCAACGAGAGCGTCGATAAGCAGGCGCAGAATTTCCGTGCTGCGATTGCGGCACTGCGTGAGGCGGGGCTGGACGAGCTGATTAACCATGCGGCGAATTCGCCGGCATCGTTGTCGCGTCCGGACCTGGCCTTCGACATGGTGCGCCCAGGGCTGGCGATTTATGGTGGCGAGCCAATTGTGGGTGCCACCCATGGATTGCGTCCGGCGATGCGGTGGGAGGCGTCGGTCATTTTGGTCAAGAAGCTGCCGGCGGGGCAGTCGGTGTCCTACGGGCAGACGTGGACAGCTGACCGCGATACCACCGTCGGCATCGTGCCCTGTGGCTATGCCGACGGCATGATGCGCTCGGCCTCCGGGCATTTCGAGGTCAGCATCAATGGCACACGCTATCCGCAGGTAGGGCGCGTGTGTATGGATCAATTCGTCGTCGACCTGGGACCCGACACCGATGTCGAGGCCGGCGACACTGCGGTTATCGTTGGTGATCCCGCACTGGGGGAGCCCGGTCTCGATGACCTCGCGAAGGCATCCGGCACCATTAACTACGAAATCCTCACTGCGCCAAAGGGACGCAGCGAGCGAAAGTGGGTGCGCAGCCGCATCGCGCCAACCGCAGAGGACATGCGTGACCTCGGCGAGGAAATTGGCCGGGAGTTGGCAGCTGGGGATCTGGTGATTCTCGATGGCCCACTCGGCGCGGGCAAAACGACCCTCACGCAGGGCATCGCCCGCGGCATGAATGTGCGCGGTCGCGTGACGTCGCCGACGTTCACAATCGCCCGCGAGCACCGTCCGCTGGCAACCGACGGCGTCACCCTCATCCACGTCGACGCCTATCGACTCTTCGGCGAAGAGGGACCCGGCTCCGATGGCGAGGCCTTCGATGCGCTGGACTCGCTCGATTTGGACACCGACCTTGAGGACAGCGTCGTGGTCGCCGAGTGGGGAATGGGGCTCGCCGAGGTGCTCTCCGAGCGCTATCTACAGGTGAGTATCGATCGTTCGCGTGACGACGATGCCCGCGTCGTCACCTGGACGTGGAGCAAGTAGCTTCAAGTCGGTTCAAGTAGGTTACTGAGTATGAACATTTTGGCCGTTGACACATCGACTCCACAGGTCACCGCGGGAATTGTCCGCGATGGTGAAACCGTGGCCGAAAAGCTGCACCTGGATGCCCGTGCGCACAACGAGGTGCTGGTGCCGCTGATTCAGCAGTGCCTCACTGACAGTGGGGTGGCGGCAACCGAGCTAGATGCCGTGGTTGTCGGCTGTGGGCCGGGGCCGTTTACGGGCTTGCGCGTTGGTATGGCCACCGCAGCCTCCTTCGCCGACGCTCTGGGAATTCCCTGCTACGGCATCTGCAGCCTGGATTCGCTTGCGGGTGGGGTTGGCGATGAACTGGTCGTCACCGATGCCCGCCGCCGCGAGGTGTACTTCGCCGCCTACCGCGATGGCCAGCGGGTTTTCGGTCCGGCAGTGGCCAAGCCAGCCGACGTCATGGAGCTGCTCAAGGAAGAACTTGCAGCAGAAGCCGCCGACTTCGCGCCGAGCCAGGCCCGCGGCAGTCTCAGCCACATCGAGCAAATTGCCGGGCTTGAGGTTGCTGCCGAACAAGTCTTTCCCACTCCGACAGCCATGGTTGAAGCGGTCGACTTTGACTCCGCGCCGGGCCCACTGGTGCCGCTGTACTTGCGCCGTCCGGATGCCGTTGTCCCGAAGGCTATGAGATGAGCGTCGTCAAGCTAGTGCGTCTCGGACCTCCTGCGGCCAAGGCGTGTGCGGCGATTGAGGCGGAGCTGTTTGCCGGCGACGATCCCTGGCCGGAATCGGCCTTTATGGCAGAGCTGGCCGCGCCGAACAATTTCTACGTCGGGCTGATTGCAGATGTAGACGAGGACGAAGAACTGTGCGGCTATGCGGGGATTACCAAGCTGGGGCCTGCGGGGGCCGCCGAATACGAGATTCACACCATCGGGGTGGGGAAGAAGTGGCAGCGCCGGGGCTTTGGGACGCAGCTGATGGACGCGCTGATGGCAGCTGTGGCGGAGGATCCGGGCCCGGTGTTTTTGGAAGTTCGCACAGATAACGAACCCGCAATCGCTATGTATCGGCGCTATGGCTTCGAAAATATGGGGCTGCGAAAGAACTATTATCCGGGCTCTGGGGCGGATGCGTACACGATGTGTCGGCCTGAGTTGGCCAGCTAGATGTTGACGTATTGACTAATCTGCGTTAAACCAGGCACATGGCTAAAACCTTTGCAAAACAGCTCGTAGAAACCCTAGAGAAGCAGGGGGTCAAGCGAATCTTCGGACTCGTTGGAGATAGTTTGAACCCCATTGTCGACGCTGTGCGCGAGTCCTCCATTGAGTGGGTGCACGTTCGCAACGAAGAGGCTGCCGCCTTCGCCGCCGGCGCGGAGTCCCTGGTCACCGGCGAATTAGCAGTGTGTGCGGCCTCCTGCGGCCCGGGTAATACCCACCTCATTCAGGGCCTGTATGACTCCCACCGCAACGGCGCAAAGGTGCTGGCGCTGGCATCGCACATTCCTTCCCGCCAGATTGGCTCGAACTTCTTCCAGGAGACCCATCCGGAGTTCATCTTCAACGAGTGCTCCGGTTACTGCGAGATGGTCAACTCCGCTGAGCAGGGTGGCGTTGTTTTGCATCACGCTATCCAGTCGACCATGACTGGCCACGGTGTTTCCGTGCTGGTTCTGCCGGGCGACATTACAACGCATGAAGTGGAAAATGATGAGTTCGTCACCTCCACAATCAGCAGCGGTCGCCCAGTCGTATTCCCTGACGCCGGTCAGGCCGCCGCGCTTGCCGACGCAATCAACGAGGCTAAAACGGTCACGCTTTTCTGTGGCGCAGGCGTGAAGGACGCCCGCGAACAGGTGCTCAAGCTTGCGGAGAAAATTAAGTCGCCGGTGGGACATGCGCTGGGTGGCAAGATGTACATCCAGTACGACAACCCCTATGACGTCGGTATGTCCGGCCTGCTGGGCTACGGCGCCTGCCACGATGCCTCCAACGATGCTGATCTGTTGATTCTGCTCGGTACTGACTTCCCGTACAACGACTTCCTGCCGACTAAGAACGTCGCACAGGTCGATATCGATGGTCGTGCCATCGGTCGTCGTACCACGGTGAAGTACCCAGTCGTCGGCGATGTGGCTGCCACAATCGAAACCATCCTGCCGCACCTGGATGAAAAGACCGATCGCTCCTTCCTGGACAAGCAGCTGCGGAACCACGAGCGCCTGCTCAGCCACGTCATCGAGGCATACACCCACGACGTTGAGAACATGCGCCCGATTCACCCGGAGTATGTAGCCGACCTGATTGATAAGTACGCCGATGACGATGCCGTCTTCACCGTCGATACCGGTATGGGCAATGTCTGGGCTGCACGCTACGTCACGCCGAATGGCAAGCGAGAGCAGATTGGTTCTTTCCGTCACGGCACTATGGCCAATGCACTGTCGCAGGCCATTGGTGTGCAGGCTGCTGACCGGGACCGTCAGGTCATTACCTTCAACGGTGACGGTGGCCTGTCAATGCTGCTCGGTGAGCTCATCACCGTGAAGCAGGAGCAGCTACCCATCAAGATGTTTGTGTTCAACAACTCCTCGCTCGGCATGGTCAAGCTGGAAATGCTGGTTCAGGGGCTGCCGGAGCACGAGACCGATCACGACGCAGTGGACTACGCCGGAGTCGCAGAGTCGTTGGGTATCAAGGCCATCCGAATTGAAGATCCGGCCGATGCGCCTCGCCTGATTCAGGAGGCGCTGGCATACGACGGCCCGGTGCTGGTGGACATGATCACCGACCCGAATGCCCTGTCCATCCCGGCAAATATCACCTGGGACATGCTGATGGGATTCTCCAAGGCCGCTACTCGCACCGTCTTCGGCGGCGGCGTTGGTCAGATGATCAACATGGCACGGTCGAACCTCCGCAACATCCCGCGGCCATAGTGGGGGTAGCGCTCTCGAGATGCGGGAGCGGGTGCGGTGCGGTACCTCTGTTTCCATGATTAAAGGTTTTCTGGTGAACCCTGACCTGACGCATCGCATCGTCGAATTTGAGTTGGAGGCCGCTGCTACATTCCTCGGCGGAGTTTCCTCCGACCGTGTTTCGGTGGCGTTTCAGGAAGACGGCGCCGATTACGCCGCTCTCTACAACCCGACGGCCAAGGCTGAGGGCGCTGAACCGAATCCGGTCGCGTCCCTCGGCCGCAATGAGGCTGCTACGGGCAACTCGGCTTTCTTTACCGACCCCACCACCGCAATTTGCGGAACGGTCGTATTTGTCGACGCCGAGGGCAAGGATATCGGCGACGAGGAAATCGAGCGTATTAAGCACGGTATGCGCGCCGTGCGCCACTACCGCGATGACTACCCAGAGGAATACGCTCTCTGGCGTGCCGCTGTGCGGAACCTCGGTCGCCTCGAAATTTAAACTCGGTCGCTGGTAAGCGACCCGGTGGTGCGCTAGTACCATGACTGCTATGACCGAGTTGACCCTGCTGGCAATCGAGAGTTCCTGCGATGAGACTGGCGCTGCAGTGATGCGTGTGCGCTACGACGACACCGACACCAGCACCCCCGCCATTCCCGAGGTGGAAGTGCTTGCCGACGTCGTCGCATCCTCCATGGAGCAGCACGCCCGCTTCGGTGGTGTGGTCCCGGAGATTGCTTCCCGCGCTCATTTGGAAGCCTTGCAGCCAGTAGTCTCCGAGGCGCGCGCGCAAGCAGCTGCCAAGCTCGGTATCGATACTTTTATCCCAGATGCCGTCGCCGCTACCGTGGGGCCCGGTCTCGCCGGTGCGCTGCTGGTCGGTTCGGCAGGCGCGAAGGCTTATGCCGCCGCCTGGGGTGTGCCTTTCTACGGCATTAATCACCTTGGTGGCCACGTTGCTGTCGGAGCTCTCGATGGCGCAGATCTATCCAACGCAGTGGCGCTGCTAGTTTCCGGCGGGCACACGCAGCTGCTGCGCGTACAGGGGGTTGGTCGTCCGATGGGAGAGCTCGGATCGACGCTTGACGACGCGGCCGGAGAGGCATACGACAAGGTTTCGAGGTTGCTCGGATTGGGTTACCCGGGCGGCCCGATTATCGATAAGTTGGCTAAGCAGGGCAACCGCAAGGCCATCGCGTTTCCTCGCGCCATGATGCGCCAGCAGGATGCGCGCCATGACTTCTCCTTCTCCGGCTTGAAAACCGCCGTGGCCCGCTATGTCGAGGAGGCGGAGAAGGAAGGTCGTGAATACTCCGTAGAGGACGTCTGTGCTTCCTTCCAGGAGGCGGTCTGCGATGTATTGACCAAGAAGGCCGTTCGCGCAGCTCAGGATGTGGGGGCCACTACGCTGCTGCTCGGTGGTGGTGTGGCTGCGAACTCGAGGTTGCGTGAACTCGCAGCGGCGCGAGCTACCTCGGCGGGAATTACGCTGCACGTGCCACCGATTAAGTTGTGCACCGACAACGGTGTCATGATTGGCGCAGCTGCCGCCTACCTCATTGCCGCGGGGGTCAAGCCCTCTGGCTACGCCTGCCCGACCGACCCATCGATGCCAGTGGAAGATCCTGTAATGCAATAAGCAGTGATTGCCCCTCGGATCCATGTTAAATTTCGTTAACTGACTTTGACTTGTTTCTCTGCCATGGATCGCAGGACAATTACAGGAAAGCGCTTGCCCAAAAATGAGTAAAGACTACAGCGAGTGGGAACTTCAGCCATCCGATAATTCGCATAATCAGACTGAGCTGTTTGCACCGCAGGGCGAACCGCAAACAACGCAAGCACCGCAAGTTGAACATCAGCGCGGTCGTGCTGGGGGAGTGCTATGGGCAGTCATCGCTCTGCTGCTTGTGGTGATCGTCGCTGTAGCAGTGGTGCTTTACCTAGTTGTGAGTGGTCGAGGTGAGCAATGGTTTGGTGCAGGTGCCAAGGATGAAGTAGCGCCGAAGCTCACTGTTACTGCGACTGCGACGGAGACCGTGAAGGTGAAGTCGCCGGAGAAAACCAAGACGAGGGAAACCACGAGTACGGCTGCGCCCGATTATCCGATTAGTGGGGATTGCGAGGCGTCGGCGTTCCCGACTACGGAGGAAAACTTTACGATCGTCGCCTGTGACGGATGGTGGGCGCTGGGTGGGCGCGCAAACAGTGGTGGACTGGCGGTCTACCAATGGGACGAAGGTGCCTGGCAAAGGAGGGAGCCAGACAGTCGTTACACAACCGGTTCTGGTGGCCCGTGCTTTAGCGATGAGTACATCAAGGAACACGGAATGACGGTTACTGCGTTCGGTCGTATGGCGTGTAACCCCGACAAGCTGACCAATTAGCATTAGCGCTCACTATTGTTGAGTGTTAGCACTTGCAGGGGTAGAGTGCTAACGAAGGTTGTTTGACACACAGTTGTTCACCCGCGACGACGGCTGTGCACGGCAGACCAACCGGCACAAGAACATCACATCACCGCATGTATGGAGGAATTCATCGTGGCGAACGTCAACATCAAGCCGCTGGAGGACCGCGTCCTCGTCCAGATCAACGAAGCAGAGACCACCACGGCTTCTGGCCTGGTTATCCCGGACTCCGCTAAGGAGAAGCCGCAGGAGGCTACCGTTATCGCAGTTGGTCCGGGTCGTTGGGCCGATGACGATGACCGCATTCCTATGGACGTCAAGGAGGGTGACATCGTCATCTTCTCCAAGTACGGCGGCACTGAGCTGAAGTACCAGGGCGAAGAGTACCTGCTGCTGTCGCAACGCGACATCCTGGCTGTTATCGAGAACTAAAGGGAGGACGTACCCACACATGGCGAAGCTTATTGCTTTTAACGAAGAGGCTCGCGAAGGCCTCAAGCGCGGTGTGGACACGCTTGCCGACGCAGTCAAGGTCACGCTTGGCCCGAAGGGTCGCAACGTTGTCCTGGACAAGGCCTTCGGCGGTCCGCTGGTCACCAATGATGGTGTGACCATCGCCCGCGACATCGACGTTGAGGATCCGTTTGAGAACCTCGGCGCGCAGTTGGTTAAGTCCGTTGCGGTCAAGACCAATGACGTTGCCGGTGACGGTACTACTACCGCAACGCTGCTGGCACAGGCGCTGGTCCACGAGGGTCTGCGCAACGTTGCAGCCGGCGCAAACCCGATTTCGCTGAACCGCGGTATTCACGCTGCATCCGACAAGGCGGTTGAGCTGCTGAAGCAGCGCGCCACCCCGGTCAGCAGCTCTGCTGCCATCGCACAGGTGGCAACCGTTTCCTCGCGCGACACTGAAATTGGTGACCTGGTTGCAGGTGCCATGGACAAGGTTGGCAAGGACGGCGTCGTCTCTGTGGAGGAGTCGCAGTCGATTGCCACCGAGCTGTCCGTGACCGAGGGCGTGTCCTTCAACAAGGGCTTCCTCTCGCCGTACTTCATTACCGACGTCGAGGCTCAGCAGGCAATTCTTGACGGTGCACAGGTGCTGCTGGTCCGCGAGAAGATTTCCTCC
This sequence comes from Corynebacterium sp. HMSC064H12, assembly GCF_001809925.1. Classification (NCBI taxonomy): domain Bacteria; kingdom Bacillati; phylum Actinomycetota; class Actinomycetes; order Mycobacteriales; family Corynebacteriaceae; genus Corynebacterium; species Corynebacterium sp. HMSC064H12. The sequence goes on from NZ_KV799323.1 coordinate 59,823, forward strand.
CTGCCGGAGTTCCTGCCGATTCTGGAGAAGATTGCCGAGTCCGGCAAGCCGACTCTGATCATGGCTGAGGACATCGAGGGCGAGGCCCTGTCCGCGCTGGTTATCAACGCTATGCGCAAGACCTTGAAGGTTGCCGCAGTGAAGGCACCGTACTTCGGTGACCGTCGTAAGGCGTTCATGGATGACCTGGCAGTTGTCACCGGTGCAACCGTCGTTACGGCTGACACTGGCATGCAGCTGAAGGACGTTGGACTTGAGGTGCTGGGTAACGCACGCCGTATCACCATTACCAAGGACGAGACCGTTCTGGTGGACGGTGCTGGCACCGCTGAGGCCGTAGAAGAGCGTCGTAACCAGATCCGTGCCGAGATTGAGCGCACTGGCTCTGACTGGGACCGCGAGAAGCTGGAAGAGCGTCTGGCGAAGCTCTCTGGCGGCGTGGCTGTCATTAAGGTCGGTGCTGCTACCGAGACCGAGGTCAACGAGCGCAAGCTGCGTGTCGAGGACGCCATTAACGCTGCTCGTGCGGCAGCTCAGGAAGGCGTCATCGCCGGTGGCGGTTCCGTACTGGTGCAGATTTCCCGTGAACTCGAGGCATTCGCTGACGAGTTCGAGGGCGACGAGGCAGTCGGTGTCCGTGCAGTTGCCAAGGCTCTGACCCGTCCGGCTTTCTGGATTGCTGAGAATGCTGGTAAGGACGGTGCTGTCGTTGTCTACCACATTGGTGAGCTGGAGAACGGCAACGGCTACAACGCTGCTACTGACACTTACGAGAACCTGATTGAGTCCGGCGTCATTGACCCGGTCAAGGTCACTCACTCCGCAGTCGTCAACGCAACCTCCGTGGCGCGTATGCTGCTGACCACTGAGGCTTCCGTTGTGGATAAGCCGGAAGAGGAACCAGAGCACGATCACGCTCACTAATCGCAAGTGAGCTAGTGCCCGGGCCTTTGGCACGTAAAATGCTCCCCACCTTTCAATCTGAGGGTGGGGAGCATTTTGGTTTTTATGTGAACCGGCTGGAGTCCGAGAGAGGGGAGGGACTACATGGCAGTAACTAGAACGCGTTCAAGTTCGCGTTCACGTGCGGCCGGCTTAGCTCGAAGGATTTCATTTCGTTCAGATTCGCTGAGACCGCCCCAGACACCGTATGGCTCACCAACCTTGAGTGCGTGACTACGGCACTGCATAAGAACAGGGCAAGAACGGCAGATAGCCTTCGCACGGGCTTCACGCAGGCTGCGTGCGCGTCCGCGCTCGCCTTCCGGGTGGAAGAAGGTCGCGGAGTCCTGCCCGCGGCAAGAGCCGTGCAGCTGCCAATCCCACAAATCCGCATTGGGCCCGGGCAAGTGGTCGATGTACGTCATCGGAATTGATGTCTCCTTCATTGAGCTTTCTTGAAGCAGTGAGCTCAAGTGTGGAGGCCAACAATGAACGGTTGGTAAACCTAAGGAGGCCAGCCGGGATACTATGCAAACAATTCCGTCAAACTCTTACCAAATTTTTAGAAACGGCCAGGTCGTCGAGAACGCAGACCGTCGACAAAGCCTGCGCAGTAGTCCCATGGGGCGTAACGGGAGGGGTCTGGATCGAATTGTGGCTCGTGAACCGGAGATGCCTGTCCAGACAGGAGCATCAGGTAGTGGTTTTCCAAAACCTCCCAGTTATAAAAGTGCTCGTCACCGCAGTCCTCACACAACATGCAGACGCCCAGTAATCCCTCTGGGCTCAAAGCGGTACGGAATAGGCGAACTGCGGCCAGATCTTCAAGAACCTCTCGACGTTCCTGGTCTGTCAGTGGAGCAAACGGCTCATCCGGCTCGAGAAAGCTTGCCGGGTCATTGGGATCTCCTTCGAACGGATCCCGCGGCATGGATGAGAAAAAGTTGTGGTTCACAACCACTACCGTAACAGCTCTGTACGGCAATCCTGTCGATTGGCGATGCACTTAGTTGGGGTTTAGTTCACCTTGGAATAACCCTCAGCTAGCTTTCGGCTAACCCTTGTCGGGCACCTGTCGCTCCGCCTAATTGTCGCGTTTCATCACTGAAGGACTACCCTGTATATAACGTTTGGCAACCACGAAGCGATAGCGCCCCTGGCCGGATGTCGGCAAGGGTGGAGCAGGAGGAGTCCATGACCAACCCCACGGGAATTAGCCTCGGCGGAGACAATCCCAACAAGATTCCACTAGTCGGCCTTACATTCGATGACGTCCTGCTGCTGCCGGATGCTTCGGACGTTATCCCCTCCGGCGTTGATACTTCGACGCAGCTCACTCGTGAGCTGCGTCTGAACATTCCGGTTGTGTCCGCTGCTATGGACACCGTCACCGAGGCCCGCATGGCTGTTGCCATGGCCCGCCAGGGCGGTATGGGTATCCTGCACCGCAACCTGTCTATCGAGGAGCAGGCTCAGCAGGTCGAGATTGTGAAGCGCTCTGAGGCTGGCATGGTGTCCGACCCGGTGACCTGTTCCCCGGATGACACCATCGCCGAGGTAGATGCCAAGTGCGCTCGTTACCGCATCTCGGGCCTGCCGGTCGTCGATAAGGACGGCAAGCTGGTCGGTATCTGCACCAACCGCGACATGCGTTTTGAGGCAGACCTGAACCGCAAGGTTTCCGAAATCATGACACCGATGCCGCTCGTCGTGGCTGAGCAGGGTGTGTCTGGCGATGCGGCGCTGAACCTGCTGCGCGCTCACAAGGTGGAGAAGCTGCCGATTGTCGATGGCGAAGGCCGTCTGACTGGTCTGATTACCGTCAAGGACTTCGTCAAGAAGGATCAGTACCCGAATGCTTCCAAGGATGGTTCCGGCCGTCTGCTGGTCGGTGCTGGCATCGGTACCGGCGAGGACTCCTGGAAGCGCGCACACGCATTGGCTGACGCAGGCGTAGACGTGCTCGTTGTTGATACCGCTCACGCCCACAACTCAGGTGTACTTGAGATGGTCTCCCGCGTTAAGAAGGAATTCGGCGAGAACATCCAGATTATCGGCGGCAACCTGGCTACCCGTGGCGCTGCACAGGCCATGATTGACGCGGGTGCAGATGCCATCAAGGTCGGTATCGGCCCGGGCTCGATTTGCACCACTCGCGTTGTCGCAGGTGTAGGTGCCCCGCAGATCACCGCCATCATGGAAGCCTCTGTCGCAGCTAAGAAGGCTGGCGTTCCGATTATCGCCGATGGCGGTATGCAGTTCTCCGGCGACATCGCCAAGGCTCTGGCGGCCGGTGCATCCTCCGTCATGCTCGGTTCGATGCTGGCCGGTACCGCTGAGGCTCCGGGTGAGGTCACCTTCGTCAACGGCAAGCAGTACAAGATGTACCGCGGCATGGGCTCGCTGGGCGCCATGCAGGGCCGCGGCCTGACCGGTGAGAAGCGCTCCTACTCCAAGGATCGCTACTTCCAGGCTGACGTCAAGAGCGAAGAGAAGCTGGTTCCGGAAGGTATCGAGGGCCGTGTTCCGTTCCGCGGCAGCATCGACTCCATCGTTCACCAGCTGGTCGGTGGTCTGCGCGCAGCTATGGGCTACACCGGTTCCGCTACCGTCGAGCAGCTGCACGACGCACAGTTTGTCCAGATCACCGCTGCAGGCCTGCGCGAGTCGCACCCGCACGATATCCAGATGACTGTCGAAGCGCCGAACTACTACCAGCGCTAAACTGGCTTAGTCGAGTTAAATTCCACGGAAAGGGCATGTGAGGAAAGCTCATGCGCGACATCGTTGAAATCGGTATTGGCCGCGAGGCACGCCGGACCTACGAGTTGGACGATATTGCACTCGTTCCCACTCGTCGTACTCGGTCGTCCAAGGACGTCGATACCTCCTGGCGAATTGACGCCTACGATTTCGAACTCCCGATGATGATGCATCCGACGGATGCCATCGCCAGCCCGGAATCCGTCGCTGAATTTGCTCGTCTGGGTGGTTTGGCGGTTCTCAATGCCGAGGGCATTTGGGCTCGCCACACCGATGCGCAGGACAAGATTGCCGAGTTGGTGGAGCTGGCAAAGAACGCCACCACCAAGCTCGACTCCGAGGCAGTGAATCGCAAGCTGCAGGAACTGCACTCTGCTCCGATTGACACCGATCTGCTGGTCGAGCGCATCAAGGAGATTCGTGCAACCGGTGCGATTACTGCAGTTCGTGTCTCCCCGCAGCACGCCCGTGAGCTGGCTCCGCTGGCTATCAAGGCTGGCATCGACTTGTTGGTTATCCAGGGCACACTGATTTCTGCAGAGCATGTCACTGCTCAGGGTGAGCCGCTGAACCTCAAGGACTTCATCGGCAGCCTGGATGTCCCAGTTATCGTCGGCGGTGTCGTCGACTACCAGACTGCGCTGCACATGATGCGCACCGGTGCCGCTGGTGTGATTGTCGGTACGGGCTTTACGACGTCCCCGGGTGCGCTCGGCATCGACGTACCAATGGCCACCGCTATTGCCGATGCCGCAGCTGCTCGTAAGGACTACCTCGATGAGACCGAGGGTCGCTACGTCCACATCATTGCTGATGGTGGCATCGATACCGCCGGGGACATTGCTAAGGCAATCGCCTGTGGCGCAGATGCTGTGGCGCTGTCCAGCGTGCTGGCAACCGTCAATGAGGCTCCGGGGCAGGGCTACGCCTGGCCGTCTGTCGCGGCACACCCGAAGTACCCGCGCGGTGCCGTGTGGCAGGTCGTCGAAGATGAGAGGGAACTGGTCAGTCTGGAAGAGGCTCTGTTTGGGCCGTCCGCCTCGCCGTTCGGTGATCGCAATCTCGCCGGCGGCCTGCGCCGCGCAATGGCCAAGTGCGGTTTTACCGACCTGAAGTCCTTCCACCGCGTTGAGCTATCGGTACGTCCAAAGGGTTTTTAGTTAAAGTAATCGGATAGTTTTTTCGTGAAACTACCTTACTGAAAAGCCACCTCCGCTTAGGGTTAGGAACATATGTTCCGCGCATTAGCGTTACGCCCTTAACGAAGGTGGCTTTTCCCATGAGTAAACAACCCGATTTCGATGTTGTAATCGTCGGTTCCGGTTTCGGTGGTTCCGTTTCTGCCTTGCGGTTGACTGAAAAAGGCTACCGAGTGGCAGTTCTCGAAGCCGGTCGACGATTCGAAGATAAAGACTTTGCCAAAAACAGCTGGCGGCTTCACAAGTACCTGTGGGCGCCGAAGCTGGGTCTCTTTGGTGTCCAGCGTGTGCACATGTTGAAAGATGTCATGATTCTCGCTGGTGCCGGCGTCGGCGGTGGTTCTCTTAACTACGCAAACACTCTGTATAAGCCGGGTACTGAATACTTCCAGCACCGTCAGTGGGGGCACATTACCGACTGGGAGTCAGAACTCACTCCGCACTATGACAATGCATCTCGCATGCTCGGGGTGGTCACCAACCCATCCGACACGCCTGCCGACGTCGTCATGCGTGAAGTAGCCGAAGATATGGGGGTGGGTCATACTTTCCGCTCGACTCCGGTGGGTGTGTTCTTCGGAGCCAAGACAGGTGGACAGGGTGCGCCAGGGCAAACAGTTTCCGATCCTTACTTCGGGGGGATCGGCCCGGACCGTACTGCTTGTACGGAATGTGGTGAGTGCATGACTGGTTGCCGTCACAATGCCAAGAACACCCTGGTTAAGAACTACCTCTACTTGGCGGAGAAGTTTGGTGCGCAGGTCTTTGACCGCACTACCGTTACTGGCCTGCATCCTCAGGCTGATGGCTCCTGGGTTATTGACACTGAGCGCACTGGCCGTTGGGTAGCTAAGGACAAGCAGCAGTTTAGCGCTAAGCGCGTCATTCTCGCCGCCGGTGCCTGGGGCACACAGAATTTGTTGCATCGCCAGCAGGCCGATGGGCACTTGCCGCTGCTGCCGAAATCTTTGGGCAAGCTGACCCGCACCAACTCCGAGGCTATTTTGGGCGCGATGGGTACGAAGGTGGACCCGGAAAATGACTTCTCTAACGGTGTAGCCATCACTTCGTCATTCTTCCCGGACGAGGACACCCATATCGAGCCAGTGCGCTACGGTAAGGGCTCTAATGCCATCGCAATGCTGCAGATGATTATGACCGAAGGAGGTCGTCGGACTCCGCGATGGTTGCAGGCTGTGGGAACCGTCGTAAAGCATCCTAACTACCTGACGCAGCTCGTGAATCTGCGTAAGTGGTCGCAGCGCACCGTGATTTCTCTGGTGATGCAGAATCGCGACAACTCGATTACGACGTACCTGCAAAAGATCGGGCCGGTGCGTTTCCTGATGAGTAAGCAGGGCGAGGGGGAGCCGAATCCGACGTGGATTCCGTCGGGTAACGAAGCTACGCAACGTGCGGCGGACAAGCTCAGTGCACGTGGTCGGAATGGTCGTGTGCTGGCTGGGGGCACTATCGGTGAGTTGGCAAATATTCCTTTGACAGCTCACTTCATTGGCGGCGCAACGATTTCGGATTCACCCGAAAACGGCGTTGTTGATCCGTACTTGCGTGTGTGGGGTTACCCGACGCTCTCGATTCACGACGGTTCGGCGATGGCAGCCAACCCGGGAGTGAACCCGTCACTGTCGATTTCCGCGAATGCGGAGCGTGCAACGTCGCTGTGGCCGGATAAGGGTGAGGAAGATCAGCGTCCGGCGCAGGGTGAGTCCTACGTGCGCCTGGATCCGATTGCTCCGGTGAACCCGGCTGTGCCGGAAGATGCTCCGGCTGCACTGAACCTGGGTATGCCCGCAGTCCGTAAGTCTTGATAAGCTTTAGGGCGTGTCTGAACAGGTGACTAAGCCCGTCCTCGTCGTGGACTTCGGTGCGCAGTATGCGCAGCTCATCGCGCGACGTGTGCGCGAGGCAAAAATTTATTCCGAAGTGGTCTCGCATGATGCGACGACCGAAGAAATTAAGGCCAAGAACCCGGCCGCGCTGGTGCTGTCCGGCGGCCCGTCCAGTGCCTACGCCGAAGGTGCCCCGAAGCTCAACCCAGAGTGGCTTGAGCTGGGCATTCCGGTGTTTGGTATTTGCTACGGCTTCCAGGCGATGACTGAGGTGCTCGGCGGCACGATTGCTGCTACCGGTGACCGTGAGTACGGCCGCACGCAGCTGAACGTCGTCGATGGTGGCGGTGTCGCTCACACTGGTGTGCCGGAGACACACGAGGTGTGGATGAGCCACGGTGACGCGGTGTCTAAGGCACCGGAGGGCTTCACCGTTACGGCGTCCACCAAGGGTGCTCCGGTAGCGGCTTTCGAGTGCTTGGAAAAGCGCATGGCCGGTGTGCAGTACCACCCGGAGGTCAACCACTCGCCGTATGGTCAGCAGGTTCTGGAGAAGTTCCTGTATGAGATTGCTGGCCTGGAGCCGGACTGGACTGCCGCTAACATCGCGGAAGAGCTGATTGAGCAGGTCCGTAATCAGGTCGGTGAGACCGGTCGCGCAATTTGCGGTCTGTCTGGCGGCGTTGACTCCGCAGTTGCCGCCGCGCTTGTGCAACGCGCTATTGGTGACCGTCTGACCTGTGTCTTCGTCGACCATGGGCTGCTGCGTCAGGGTGAGCGCGAGCAGGTTGAGAAGGATTTCGTTGCCGCAACTGGTGCGAAGCTGATTACCGTCGACGATTCCAAGGTCTTCCTGGATGCTCTGGCTGGTATCACCGATCCGGAGACCAAACGTAAGACCATCGGCCGTGAGTTCATCCGCTCCTTCGAGCGCGCTGTCGCACAGGCGCTGGAGGGCGCTCCGGAGGGCGAGACCGTGGACTTCCTGGTCCAGGGCACCCTGTACCCGGATGTGGTTGAGTCCGGTGGCGGTTCTGGTACCGCCAGCATTAAGAGCCACCACAACGTCGGCGGTCTGCCGGATGACGTTGAGTTCACCCTCGTTGAGCCGCTGCGCCTGCTGTTCAAGGACGAGGTCCGTGCGGTCGGCCGCGAACTGGGGCTGCCGGAAGAAATCGTCGCTCGCCAGCCGTTCCCGGGTCCGGGTCTTGGTATCCGCATCATCGGCGCTGTCGATGAGGGGCGTCTGGATACCCTCCGTCGCGCCGACGCCATTGCACGCGAGGAAATGACGGCCGCAGGTATGGACGAGGTTGTCTGGCAGTGCCCGGTCGTCCTGCTTGCCGACGTCCGCTCGGTCGGTGTCCAGGGTGATGGTCGTACTTATGGCCACCCAATCGTGCTGCGTCCGGTTTCCTCTGAGGATGCGATGACCGCTGACTGGACCCGCGTTCCGTACGACACTTTGGAGAAAATCTCCACCCGTATCACCAACGAGGTGCCTGAGGTCAACCGCGTGGTCCTGGATGTGACTTCCAAGCCACCGGGAACCATTGAGTGGGAGTAAGCCACTAGTTGGCAAGGGCCGTGTCTGTGAGTTGTGCAAACTCGCGGGCACGGCCCTTTTCCGTCAAGGCCGAATGGTTCTTGGTGATGGTGATGCGCTTATCGGCGGCTAGGGTGTGGAGAGCTGCGCTCACGGCATCGTCGTCAAGTATGGCGAAATAGGGGAGTTGGTCGGTGAAGAAGACGTAACCGGGACGTAGACGCGCGATGAAGAGGACTGCGAGGATGCGGGCCTCTGGTGAGTCGGCAGGGTAGGGGCAACGCTGGGCGAAATTGTCAGGAAGGTGTGCAGCGAGGGGGAGGAATCCGAATTGTCGCGGAAGGATTGCGCAGGTAGCGGTGATGACGGCCAGAACTAGGGTCACGATGCAAGCGACCGGTGTAGAGGAGATTCGCTCGGCGACGGCGGCAATAATCCATGCGCCGGGGAGCATCAGCATCACGCTTACGCTGCTTTTCCAGGAGAGGTCGTTTGGTGACTCACGCATTGGCTCGGCGAAAAAGGATGGCCGAGTTTCTTTGGTGGGTGTTTTTGCCTGGCGCACGAAAAGCGTGGTGCCGATGAGTACCAGTAAAAGCGCTATCATGATCCACCAGCCAATGGAGCCGATGATGTGGGCTTTAAGTAGTGCGAGCAGTGCGATTACTGCGGTGGTGGCACCAATTGCCGTCCCCAGGCGCACGGGACTATTGATAAATTTTGTCGTGCGGTGGGCCGCGTCTTGGTAAGAGCCTGAAGAGTGTTGGTGCCGGCTGCGTTCAGTCATACTTCTTAAGTTTAGTAACGGTGGAGCTATAGATTGTTGAGAGTTGTGTGGCTAGTGTTAAGGCCATGAGCATTGTAAAAATTAACGCTATTACCGTTCCTGAGGGTGCGGGAGAAGAGCTCGAACGTCGCTTTTCCGCTAACTCTTCAAAGATGACCGATGTGCCGGGTTTCATTGGTTTCCAACTGCTGCGTCCGACTGCAGGAGAGAGCCGCTACTTCGTCTTTACCGAGTGGGAGAGTGAGGAGGCCTACCAGGGGTGGCGTGAGGGCCGTGCCTTCAAGGCTTCGCATGAGGGCGAAAAGCGCAAGCCGGTGTCGTCGTCGGCTGATTTGCTCGAATTCGATGTAGTTCTCGATGTGAAGGCCTAAGTAGTACGAAATGTAGTACTCGGCTGAGGTTAGAGCGTCGCGCGGTGGTGTGCGGCGCTTTTCTTCGCACATTAATATCGAACGTACGTGCTATTTAGGGTAATGTTTAATCCGCTTGTTGGGAAAGAATATTCGAGCAGTGTTCGTGGTGGGCGGGGGCAGTGGGATGGCAGTGAGATAGCAGCGGGATGAGGTGGAACAAGAAGTGACAACGGCGGTCAATATTGCTGCGGGGCAGTCTAAGGAACAGACTATTGCGGCATTGCGGCAGGCGATGGCAGCCCAGTCTGGTGGGACTGCAACTGGTGCAACCTTTGGGCTCGGTGAGGCTCTGCCGGTGCCGGAGGCGTTGGAAAATACGTTGGCGGGAGCAGTGCGAAAAGGGGCTGTCAGTGTCATTGAACAGCCCGGTGCGGTATTGGCAGGCCTAATCGCGGAAGTTACGAAGACAGGTCATGTTGCGCTAGTTGGACTCGCTGAACAGGGGTTGCTCTCCGTGGTGGAGTTGGGCGGGAAGCTATCGAACATTGTCTGTGTGCCAGATCCTGGAATGCAGCCGCTTGAAGTAATTGGGCTGTTGGCGGACGGCGTTGACTTGGTGGTGGCTTCGTTGGCGCGCACTCCGCCGCCGTCGCAGGCACGTCCGCTGCAGGCACGACTGCGCACGAGTGGTTGTGCTCTGGTTTTTGTCGGGCAGCAGTGGCCGGGCGCTGAGTCAGAAATTTCCAGCTCTGTTGCTGGTGTTTGCGGGCTTGGTACTGGTTATGGCCGGATTCGGGCAGTGGATTACCAAGTCAGTGTGTCGGGGACGCGGTTTCCGCGGAGGCAGTGCCGTTGGCGGGTGGGGAAACAGGTGGAACAGAACAATGTGGTGGCCTTTCCCGCACAGAGGAGGTCCTAATGGCAGCGGCGGAATCGAGCCGTGTGGTGGCGCTCTGGCTTCCTGATTGGCCAGTGCAGGCAGCGCATCTAGCATCTGTGACGTCGCAGGCTAATCCGCTCAGTCCAGTTGCGATCGTGGGTTATAGCGGAGTAGCTGCTTGTTCTCCGAGTGCGCGCCGTGCAGGGGTACGGCGCGGGCAAAGCCGTCGCCATGCGGAAGCGTTGTGCCCGGAGCTGGAGATTGTCGAGGAAAGTGCGATGCGCGACGCTGCGGAATTCGAGTCCGTGCTGCAACGGTTGGAGGCGGTGGCAGCTGGGGTCGAAGCTCTACGGCCAGGCTTGGCGGTTGTGGCAGCGCGAGGGGTAATGCGTTATTACGGTGGCCAGGATGTGGCCTTGGAAAAGCTGCTTGATGCCGCTGCGGTACCGGGCGTGGACTGCAGCTTGGGGCTCGCGGACGATATTGTGACAGCTATTTTGGCAGCGCGCAGGGGAGTGCTGGTAGCTCCCGGGGAGGATGAAGGCAAAAGATTTCGGCAGGGAATCTCTCTGGTGGAGCTGAGGGCGGAAAGTGCACTGGAGATGCCCGCAGAGCTTGCGAAGTCGTGGCAGGAACTCGGCCTGCGCACATTGGGGGATGTCGCTGCGTTACCGAAGCGGGATATAGCCAACAGGTTTGGGGCGCAGGGGGCTAGATGGCACGATTTGGCCTGCCGTGGGGAAGTGCGGTTGGTGGCGCCGCGATCTTTGCCACCAGGACTGGCGGTGAGCTACCAGTCTTGGGAGAGTCCACTCCGAAGAGTGGATGAGGCCTCATTCGTCGCGCGCTTTCTAGCTGGGCAACTGCATGAAAAACTTTTTAACCATGGGTATTCGTGTTACCGCTTAGCAGTGGTAGCGCAATTTAGTGACGGCTCAGAGGTGCGCAGAGTATGGCGCTGCACTGAGCCATTGGCAGAACAGACTACGGCTGACAGGGTTCGGTGGCAGCTGGATGGCTGGCTGAACAACAGGAATCGGCAGCAGCCACGAGGAGGCAGCGGCACTGTTGCTGGAACTGTTGACGGCGCTGAGGAAAATGATGGAGATGACAGCCGCGGAATTGTAGAGCTGCAGTTAGAGCCACTGGATGTGGTCGCCGCCGGTACTGTAAAACAGGATCTGTGGCACGGCAGCGATGATGCGCGAGCCAAAGCGCGCCGGGCTGCCGAGCGTGTGCAGGGGTTACTGGGGTCAGAGGCAGTACAGCAACCAATCATGCAGGGCGGGCGTGGCCCAGGGGAAAGAGTGGGATTTGTCGCTTTCGGAGAAAAACCCAAAAGCACAAAAACCGCGGAAAATAATCAGCCGTGGCCGGGAGCCGTTCTTGCCCCCAATCCGGCAACTATTCCCGCGACTGCTAATGCTGAGGTGGAAGTGCTCGATGCCAATGGGCAGGCCGTGGGCGTAACTGGGCGAGCGACCATGACGGCGGAACCATCTCTGGTGCGGCATGGAGTGACAACGTACCGCGTGTCATCGTGGGCTGGGCCCTGGCCGATTGATGAGCGCTGGTGGGTGCCCGATGAGGCTCGTCGAGCGGCAAGAATACAAATCCGTGCGATGGCGAATGACGGTACCATCGCCGCCTGGTTGCTCATAGGGCATGCCGGCGCATGGAGAATCGAGGGGGCTTACGCGTAGAGACGCAGTGGAGGAGGAGTGCGTCGGTGGGCAAACCGATTACTTCGATTGGAAGTCAATAACCAGGCGGTTCGGATTGCTCAACGAGAAAACCTTGAACGGGGTCTTATCTCCCTTGAGCCCGACGACATACTGAGTCTGCCCCTCGAAGGTTCCGGCACCGACGACTTCCTTAATAACGGACGTCGATGTCGGCTTGACCGAGTCAGAGGGGAAGTCCTCCATCTGGAAATCAAAGGGGTAGCCCATGCCCCGCAAGTCGATTACCAGCTTGGCTGTGCCGTCGACAGAAATCGGCTTGCCGGAGCCCTGCTGGGTTGGGACATCCTCGTAACGGACGAAGTATCCCGGTGTGCCCTCGCCGGTGAGTTCAAAGACAATACGGTCATAACCGTCGTGGGAACCGACGCGGACATCTTGAATACCCAAGTAAGCGCCATCGGAAGGAGCAGCTTCTGCAGAAGAGCTATTGAAATCGCCCTCCGGAGCAGCATCGTCATCCATGGTGGTCTGCGCCGCCGCAGACGAGCTAGTGGAGCTGCTAGAGCTGCTCGACAAATCGGAGGTGCCAGCGGTTGAGTCAGTTTTCATAGACAGTGCAGCAGCCGAGTCTGAGGAGGAGTCAGAGGAGCAGGCACCGAGAGCTAGACCCAATGCGAGGCACAGGGATGCCGCGATACGGGTACGAGTGCGCGAAGCATCCAGCGATTTCGTATTCATACGTCCGACGGTATGTGCGCAGTTGCGGAATTTCAACAAGTTGAACTGCAAAAGTCGAGGTCAAAGTTATTTGTTGTCAAAGTGTTGCACAATAGTAATAAAACAGGGGTGAACGCTGCGACCTAAGACCCAATCGCAGAGGCACTCAATTACGCTTAGGTGTATGAGCCAGGCCAAATTTGATACCACCTGTTCCGCTCAGATGGCTGAGCCGCTTCCCGGTACTGCAAAAGCCGGAAAGCTCTTTATTGCGTTGGAGCACCAACTCGGTTGGTCTCACGATATTTTTGACGGCGGGGTATGGGGAGCAGAGATCACCGGTCAGGTAGAAGCCTGGTTATCTGAGCGCGGTGGCGCGTTGCAGCTAATTCGCAAACCAGGCCGAATCGGCCAGCAGCCGTGTGATGGCGTTAACGTCTATATCGCGCATTGCGAGTCAGCGGATGGCTCTGAGGTTTTCCTCGAACATCGCATGGTTGCCGATGTTAAAGGCCTGATGACTCTGGATATCCGGCTTGGACAGCCCACCGAGGGGGCCACTCGTCTAGACCATCCACTGTTTCTCATCTGTACGCACGGTAAGCGCGATCGTTGCTGTGCGATTAAAGGTCGCCCGCTCGCTGCGGCGATGCACAACCTCTACCCAGAGGTCGTGTGGGAAACTTCCCACTCTAAGGGGCACCGCTTTGCGCCGGCTAGCGTACTGCTGCCATGGAATTACAGCTTTGGACGTCTGAGTGCGGTGGACGCCAAGGGGGTTATCGAAGACGCTCAGCGGGGCATCGTGCATGCAGAGGGCTGCCGCGGCCGTGGTATCTACACCCCGCAGGGGCAGGCAGCCGAGTTGGCTGTGCGTCGTCAAGCAGATACGTGGGGCGTAGACGACGTCGCACGCGTTGACGTCGACGGTACGACTGCGGTCGTCGTGCTTTACGACGGCCCCAGCGACCGCGACAAGGTCGTGGAATACGAAGTGGCCCTGGAGAAAATCACCACAGAAGGTGTTGTGTCTTCCTGCGGTGATGCTCCAGGGCCAAAGAAGGGCTGGGCTGCGGTCGAAGTAACCCGCCGCTAGCTAATGGCTAGCTAATGTGTGCGGCTACCTGCGCATAATCTTCTTGGAGAGCCAGTTGCCGAAGATCTGCGCCAACTGGACGATGAAGATGATGACCAGGGTTGTCACCAGAGTGACGTTCCAGTCGAATGCCTGGTAGCCGTAGGTGATTGCGAAGTTGCCCAGTCCGCCGCCGCCGATGTAGCCGGCCATAGCCGACATGTCGACCACGGCGATGAATGCGAAGGTGTAGCCAAGTACCAGTGGGCCCAGTGCCTCCGGCACGACGACCGTACGGATGATGCGCCACGGACTTGCGCCCATCGCACGGGCGGCCTCAATCACGCCGGGGTCGATGGACATCAAGTTCTGCTCCACCAGTCGCGCGATGGCGAATGTGGCGGCAATCGACATGACGAACACCGCGGCTTCGGTGCCGATCGTGGTGCCGACCACGTTCTTTGTCAGTGGGCCGATGGCCGTAACCAAGATGATGAACGGGATTGGGCGAACAAAGTTAATCAGGACATTGAGGACCTGGTAGACAAACTTGTTGCGCAACACGCCACCGTCGCGGGTGGTGTAGAGCAGCACGCCGATTGCCAGACCTGCAACACCACCAATCAGCATGGCGACACAGACCATGTAGAGCGTCTGGCCGAATGCCTCGCCCAGCATTGGGCCGAGGCTCTCCCAGTTGGTGTCCTTGCCACTCACCGATGGCAGAGAGTTTAAGAGACCGATCATGATGCAAGCTCCTCTACCTGTGTCAGTTCGGAAATGGCAGCAATGGCGGCATCGAAATCAGAGGAATCCGAGGCGGAATCACCTGTCAGCGGAGTCAACCGCAAAGTAAGGCGACCGTAGGACTTCGCCTGCACATTGGCGACTGCACCGTGTGCCACCGAGGCGGCGACACCGTGGGCACTAGTGGCCTGTGCTAGAGCACCGAGGTCAACACCGTCATTGATAGTGATGGTGATCAGGCGAGCCGCTGCGCTCTCGGCAGACTGATTCACCGAATCGCGTTCACGGCCAATTGGAACATCGCGCAGTGCGGTGGTGGCGAAGCGGCGGCCAACCTCAGTCTTGGGATTGGCGAAGACCTCGTGGACCGTACCGGTTTCGACGATGTGACCATTTTCCATGATGGCCATGCGGTCAGCGATACCGCGTACAACCGACATGTCATGGGTAATCAGCACGATAGTGACGCCCATTTCGCGATTGATGCGACGCAGCAGATCCAGGACACCGGAAGTAGTTTCCGGGTCGAGTGCCGAGGTGGCTTCGTCGGCAAGCAGGAGCGTCGGTTCGGTGGCGAGCGCACGGGCGATGCCGACACGCTGCTTCTGTCCACCCGAGAGCTGCTCTGGGAAGGACTCCGCTTTGTCGCCGAGGCCGACAAACTCCAACAGCTCCTGGGCGCGAGCGCGGCGCTTGGCCTTCGGCATCCCGGCCAGTTCCAGCGGGTATTCAACGTTGCGAATCGCGTTGCGCGAATGGAAGAGGTTGAAGTGCTGGAAGATCATGCCGATATTGCGGCGCAGGCCTCGTAGCTGGCGCTCGGAGATGCCGACGATGTCGGTGTCATCGAGCAAAACCTGCCCTGATGTTGGCTTTTCCAGGCCGTTAATCATACGGATGAGCGTTGATTTACCGGCGCCGGAATAACCGATGACGCCGAGGATTTCGCCGGGTTCAACGGTTAGGTTGATGTCGGCGAGCGCGGTGACGTCGCCGAATTGCTTGTTCAGCTCGCGGAATTCGAGCTTCGTTCCCCTGTTGGTCACGAATGAATCAGTGCCCCTTGGTCTGTGTTCCCTGGTGTTGGGCGGTACTTAAGTGGCAGTGGCGTTAGTTCTGCTCGCGCTGCTGCTCTTCGACGCGGTCCAAAATGTCCTGCAGCTCCTTAGCCGAACGGTCAACCGGAACCGAGGTGCCCTTGGAGTCCTCTGCGACTGCGTCCTGGACCTCCTTGGAGTGCCAGATCTTGGAGAGCTCCGCGTACTTCGGGTCGTCAGCATTTTCAGCCTTGGTGACAAAGACGTTGATGTACGGCTCTGCCTCCGTGGAGTTCGGGTCATCCTGGAAGATGGCGGTGTTCGGGTCGATGCCAGCGCGGTCCAGGAAGGAGTTATTGATAATGGCAGGCTTGCCCTCACCGTAGGCGGCCGGAGTCTGAGCGGCATCCACCGGCAGAACCGTGACCTTGGAAGCTTCCTTATCGATGTCAGCAGGGGACGGGGTCAGCAGGTCATCCTGCTTCAGCTTCAGCAGGCCAGCCTGAACCAGCACGTTAATAGCGCGGCCCTGGTTGGACGGGTCGTTCGGGATGACGACCTCGGTGCCCTTCTCCAGCTCATCAACCGACTTGTGGTCCTTCCAGAACAGAGCCAGCGGGACAATTTCGCTCGAGCCAATCGGAGTCAGGTCCGACTTAGCGCCGACGTTGTACTCAGCCAAGAACTTGATGTGCTGGAAGAGATTGACGTCGAGCTGGCCCTCATCGAGTGCACGGTTCGGGGTCTGGTAGTCGGAGAAGGGCTGAACATCCAGATCGATGCCCTGTTCAGAAGCCTTCTGCTCGAAAACGGTCCAGGCCTTCTTGCCGGCATCCGTGGTGCCGATACGAATGGCGTCATCCGAGCTGCCACAGGCGGTAAGGCCGGTTGCGGCGAACGCGACAGTAAGTACACCGGCGGAAAAACGCTTGAGGTTCATCGAGGGGTCTCCTTATTTAATGGGATTTGTTAGCTGAAGTTTTAAGGCAGAACTAGACCAAGCTGTCTTTAATTCTGGGGTTAAGGCTAGCACTTGCCCAGGTAGTGCTGAAAATTCAACTTCAGCCTAAACAGTCGAACGTGGCTGAGGTGTGACTTACGGATGCGTCCCGGGGGTGGCGCTTAATGCACATACTAATCGAAAATACGTTTGAATGCAGTCCGTAGGGTGGGTTAATGTTCATGGCATGGAAAACATCTCGGACGGACAGTCGGAGCAGTCCGGTCGGCCACTGAGCTGGTCGCGGATTGAGCGTATTCTATCGGGTAAATTTTCAGGAAAACTACAGCCTAATGGTAGCTTCAACGGCTGGCGGGGACAGCTGTCAGATTCCATCGTTGGGGCTTTTGAAGCTCCGGAAAGCGGCGCTGGTGGCAGAGGTGGCATGTCATTTACGCCTGCGGATATTAAGGCGGAATTGCACTGTCGTTCGAGTTATTCGTTCCTGCATGGCGCATCGGATCCGGAAGAATTGGTGTCCGAGGCTGTGCGTTTGGGGTTAAACGTGTTGGGGCTGACAGATCGCGATGGTTTCTATGGAATCGCTCGTTTTGCCGAGGCTGCAGCGGAGGCTGGTATTGCCACAATCATCGGCGCGGAGCTGGGGCTTCCGCAGCGGCCCCTCACGGTGCTGGGGCGGGGGCCCGAGGGCTATCGGCGCCTGAGCCACGCGCTGTGTGATGCGCATATGTCGGCAGGGGAGAAGTCCGTCGTCCGCTATCCTCCACTGCCAAAGTTGGGGGAGGCTGCAGGTGGTTTCTGGCAGGTGCTTGCCGACGTTAACTGGCTCGGCGACCTGGAAGAACTTATTGCGGCCTTCGGTGCGGAGAATGTGGCACTCGAACACCGCGTGAGCCCCACCGCGCAGGCGGCCGATGACGCGGAAGCTATTTCAGCCGCAGCTGTGAAGTATGGCCTGCGGGAGGTGGTTTCCTCTGCTGCGACGTCAGCTTCGCCTGCGACAAGCCGGTTGGCTGGGGCTAAACAGGCTCTTGCTGTGAGAGAGGACTTAGGCGGGTTCGAGTCACGACTGGAGCCGGCAGGCGGAGCTTGGTTGCGTTCGTGGGAGGAGCTAGCGGCGGCAACACGGTATCTGGGGGTGCAGGTGCTGCGGTCAACACAGGACATTGCAGGTGAGTGTGCTTTTACGCTTGACCTCATTGCGCCTGAGTTGCCTCGCTGGGAAGTGCCAGAGGGCCACGATGAGGACTCCTGGCTGCGGGAAATTGCCCGTGCGGGGGCACGGCGGCGGTATGGTCCGGTCGATGGAGCTGGGGACGGCTCCGTGCAAGCGCGGGCGTGGGCGCAGTTAGAACATGAGCTGACTGTGATTCGAGAGTTGGGCTTTCCGGGCTACTTCCTCATCGTGCACGACATCTGTGAGTTCTGTCGCCGGGCGGGAATTCTGGCGCAGGGGCGCGGTTCGGCCGCTAACTCGGTGGTGTGTTTTGCGCTGGGGATCACCAATGTTGACCCCATTAGTGCCGGGCTGTTGTTCGAGAGGTTTTTGTCGCCAGAACGGGATGGTCCGCCGGATATTGATGTAGACATCGAGTCTGGTCGTAGGGAAGAGGTTATCCAATACGTCTATGAAAAGTATGGTCGTGACAATGCCGCGCAGGTAGCCAATGTCATTACCTACCGGCGGCGCGGCGCATTGCGCGATGCGGCGCGGGTGTTGGGATACTCGCCGGGCGTTATCGATGCGTGGGTCAGAGACCGGGAAGCGTGTCCGCCGGAGCCGGTGCGAAAACTGGCGGAGCAGCTTCGTGGGCAGCCTCGTCATTTAGGCATTCACTCTGGCGGAATGGTGATTTGTGATCGGCCGATTGCGGATGTCGTGCCAGTGGAATGGGCACGCATGGAGGGGCGCTCAGTAGTGCAGTGGGATAAGGATGACTGTGCGGCAGCGGGACTGGTGAAGTTCGACCTGCTTGGCCTCGGAATGCTGGAGGCCATCCACCATTGCATTGACTTGGTCTATGAACAGCATGGGCGCCGAGTGAACCTGTGGGAAATAGATGTCGCTGAACCGGAGGTTTACGAGATGTTGGCACGCGCGGACGCGGTGGGCGTGTTTCAGGTGGAATCGCGCGCGCAGCTGGCCACCTTGCCCCGACTGAAGCCGAGGGAGTTCTTTGATCTGGTGGTGGAGGTGGCACTCATTCGCCCAGGCCCCATTCAAGGCGGTAGCGTGCACCCCTACATTCGCCGCCGAAATGGACTCGAACCGGTGACCTATGAGCATCCGGTGTTGGAGAAGTCTCTCGGGAAGACACTGGGCATTCCGCTATTTCAAGAGCAGCTGATGCAAATGGCCGTCGATGCGGCGGATTTCAGCGGGGCGGAAGCGGACTCGCTGCGCCGCGCTATGGGGTCGAAGCGCTCAGTGGCCAAAATGGAAGCGCTCCATGCCCGTTTTCTGGCTGGGCTGGAGCGCACCAGTGGCATTGATGCGGATATTGGGGAACAACTGTGGAACAAGATAGTGGCCTTTGCCGCCTACGGTTTCCCTGAATCACACGCGCAGTCGTTTGCCTCCTTGGTGTATTTCTCGGCCTGGTTTAAGTACCACTATCCGGCGGAGTTCTGTGTAGCGTTGCTCCGTGCTCAGCCCATGGGGTTTTACTCTCCGCAGTCGTTGATTGCCGATGCCCGCCGGCACGGTATCGGCTGCGATGGTCCGGATATCGCAGTTTCAGGCGTGGAAGCCAGCGTCATCGATGGTCGTATTCGTTTGGGGATCGGTGCCATTGCCGGTGTGGGCAATGACGTGGCGGAACGTATCGTCGCAGCGCGGCCATTTGTCAACGCAGCAGATGTCGCCCGCAGAGCTCGGCTGGGTGTTGGGCACATGGAAGCACTGGCGCGCGCAGGAGCACTTGGGTCGCTGGGGATTGACCGTCGTCAAGCACTGTGGGCGGCGGGCGTGGCGGCGACGGAAAGTGAGGGCATGCTGCCGGGGCTCACGCTTGCCGACGCACCGGCGTTGCCCGGCATGACGGAGTTTGAGCTGGCAGCTGCCGATTTGATGGCAACGGGAGTGACCCCGGGGCAGTACCCGGTGGCCGCGTTGCGGGCAGACCTGCAGGAACGTGGAGTGGTGCCTGCGGCAGAACTGAAAGCAGTGCCCGACGGAACACGAGTAGAAGTGGCGGGAGTCGTGACACATAGGCAACGTCCAGGGACAGCTGGCGGAGTGACATTTTTGGGAATGGAGGACGAAACTGGGCTGGTGAATGTGCTGTGTACACCGGGGCTGTGGAATCGTTTTCGGCCGGTAGCGGTGAATTCGCGGGCGATGGTGGTGCGCGGTATCGCGCAGACAGCCTCTGGTGCGGTGACAATCGTGGCCGATCGTCTGGTGGATATGTCCGAGGCTCTGGGGCAGCCGGTGGTGGCAGGTCGAAGTAGAGATTTTCGCTGACTACTAGAATGGATTGTCATGCGCCAGACCTATGAATCCTCGTTAGCACCGGATGGGAGTGCAATCGCCTTTATTGTCCGCGATAGCGGCTACCCGCGTGCGGTACAGCAGGAGATTACTCCGGAGGGGCTAGGTGTGGAGCGCCCCGTGAAACTGCCGGTGGAAGGCCCGGTTACCAGGGTGCTGCACTCCCCGGATGGAAAGTGGATCGCCTGCGAGGTCTCTCCGTACGGTACGGAGCGACTGCAGACCTGGCTGGTATCCACCAATCCGGAGGTCGACGGTGCCCGCCCCCTGCGTATGGATGCGGATATGCGCGCCACACTGGTGGAATGGGATAATGATCTCCTAGCGATGAACGCGGTCGATGCCCAGGGCATTAACTATGCGCGTTTGGTCAACCCGACGGACTCAAAGTATGAGGTCATTGATAAACGCACTGACAGCCAGCTGGTAGCGGCTGAAGGTGGGTTTGGCCTCGTGCGGGTGGGGCCACGAGGTCACCGTGAGCTACTGCTGGTCGGACCGGGGCAGCAGTGGCAGCCGCTGCTGCCGTCCGATCCCGGCTCCACCACAGATGCCGGTGTCTTATTGGCGCATCCGGGGCAGGAGAAGCTGACCGCGTTCGTGCTCTCAGATCATGGCGCGGAACAGCGTCGCATCCTGCGCCTGGGTATTACTCCCGATAGCGGTATCAGCACTACTGAGCCGCGCACAGCGGAATCGACCGCAGCGGAGATTTTGGATATGAAGATCGGCATCGAAGTTGATGTCGAGGAGTTCATTGGCAATCCGGATCAAGACGTCGAAGAATTTGTCATCAGTGAGGATTCCTCCACTGCGGCTGTGCTGTGGAACAGCGGTGGGGTCAGCACGCTTGAGGTGCTTACCCTTGGCCTTCACCCGCAGACTGACGACATGCGGGTGATGGTGCGCCGCAATGTGGAATTGCCGGGCATGGTTGCGCGCGAGCTGTCAATCTCCGGTGACGGTGAGCTGATCTCCCTGACAGTAGAAGGGCCAGGCCTTGCGCCAACGGTGGAGATTCTGCGCAATATCGGTGGTGTCATTGAGCCATTGGATATGGAACGCACCGAACGGATTTTGGCTCTGGAAGAGAAGAATCTGGAGACCATGCCGGCTCCAGAGCTGGTCTACTTTGTCTCCCGCGATGGGTTGGAACTGTCTGGCTGGCTCTACCTTCCGGAGTCGGTGCGCAATAGTTCTAATGACGTCTCCGGAAACGCGCTACCGCCGGCTTTCATCCACATCCACGGCGGACCAGAACTGCAGGCGAAACCCATCCACCACGATGTTCTAGCCAGCATTGTGGAGGCGGGCTTCGTGGTGTTCACTCCTAATGTGCGCGGTTCCTCGGGGTCCGGTAGGTCATTTGAGCACGCGGGCGACCGCTATGGGCGCTTTGCCGCTATTGCGGATATCGCAGCGGCGCGTTCCTTCCTCGTTGATGCCGGGTTGGCGGACCCAGAACGCATTGCTCTGGGCGGGCGATCCTACGGTGGCTTCATGTCGCTGTTGGCCTCGGCATGGTACCCGGATCAGTTTGCGGCCATCGTCGATGCCTGCGGAATGACAAGTTTTGAAACCTACTACCAATCCACCGAGCCTTGGTTGGCGCAGGCCGCGTTCCCTCGATACGGCTACCCGTACCAGGATGCTGAGCTTCTGCGCGATATCTCGCCGCTGCACCGTGCGGAGGAAATGAAGGTTCCAACGCTCTTTATCCACGGCGAGTGGGATACCAACGTGCCTCCGCGAGAGTCCGGTCAGATGCGCAACGCCATGGACGCATACGGCGTGGCCACCGATTTTCTAGTGGTCGAGGGAGAGGGCCATAAGTTCTCGAAGCCGAGGAGCCGAGCGCTCATCGGTGAGACCATCATCGCGTTTTTCACCGAGCACGGTGTGTGCGATGCGGCGCCTGCCACGACAGCGGCAGCAGAAACCAACAACGAGCAGTAAAAGAAACAGCGGAAAAGAACTGACGGAAGAAATGAATAGCGCCACGACCGAGCCAACGAACTCCGAGCCAACGAACTCCACAGACTGGATTACGAGCCACACCTGCCACGTGCTTTTTGACCGGCCTGTCATCCCGCCGAACACCGGAAACGCTATCCGCATGTGTGCGGGCTCTGGAGCTATGCTGCATCTGGCCAAGCCATTGGGGTTCAACTTCGATGACAAGAATCTGCGTCGCGCCGGGCTGGATTACCATGACCTGGCCGATGTGCGTATTCACGATTCCATCGATCAAGCGTTGGAGGCCTTTGCCAGCCAAGGGTGCCGCATCTTTGCCTTTACCGCACACGCTGACACGTGGCACACAGATATTGAGTACACGAACACCGATGTACTGCTCTTTGGTCCAGAGCCAACCGGGTTGGAACAGTCAGTGCTCGATGATCCGCGAATTACACAATTAATCCGAATTCCGATGCTGCCAGCTCGTCGCAGCATGAATCTTTCCAACGCCGCAGCAGTGGCTGCTTATGAAGTCTGGCGTCAGCAGGGCTTTATGGGCGGTAAATAGGGGCAAGGCGAGAGCGGCTACGAGGCGTTTCTGGGCATTATTCGCTCCTGTGCCTAAGATAAATGCCATGGCAGCGACAAAGCTTGATGGCAAACTCTACCGAGACGAAATCTTTGAAGACCTGGAAAAGCGCGTTGAGCGTTTAAAGGAAGCCGGCTACACCCCGGGGCTGGCCACCGTGTTGGTTGGTGATGATCCAGGCAGCCACTCTTACGTCAAGATGAAGCATCGTGACTGTGAGCAGATTGGTATCGCCTCTATCCGCCGTGACCTTCCTGCTGATACCACGCAGGAAGAACTCGAGGCAGTAATTAACGAGCTGAACGAAAGCCCGGAGTGCACAGGCTACATTGTTCAGTTGCCACTGCCGAAGCACCTGGATGAAAACCGTATTCTGGGGCTCATCGATCCGGAGAAGGACGCCGATGGCCTCCACCCGGTAAACCTGGGCAAGCTGGTCCTCAACGAGCCAGCACCACTGCCGTGTACCCCAAACGGCTGTATCCACCTGCTGCGACGCTTCGGCGTCGAGCTCAACGGTGCCAAGGTTGTTGTTATCGGCCGCGGTGTCACCGTTGGTCGTCCAATCGGCCTGATGCTCACTCGCCGCAGCGAGAACTCTACCGTGACACTATGTCACACCGGCACCAAGGACTTGGTCGCTGAAACCCGTCAGGCTGATGTCATCATCGCCGCTGCTGGTGTCGCTCATATGCTTACTGCAGACATGGTCAAGCCTGGCGCCGCTGTGCTCGACGTGGGAGTTTCGCGTGTCGACGGCAAGCTGGCCGGTGACGTTGCTGATGACGTCTGGGACATTGCCGGTTACGTATCCCCGAACCCAGGTGGTGTCGGCCCACTGACTCGCGCTTTCCTCGTACGCAATGTCGTCGAGCGCGCTGAAAAGCTCGCTGGCCTGGCCTAGTCAGCCAGGAGGAACAACTCGTGTCGAAAAGGGAAATTGCGCAGCGTGCCCGGCGGGAAGACCTGCCGGATCCAATGCTGAACCCGCACAGCCCAAAGACCCCGCCGCCGGGGGCATCGTGGCCAATGTGGGTGCAGTATACGATTTACGGCGCGCTCTTTTTCGGCATGTCCGCCTTCGTTGTGTTCCTGGGGCTGGAGCGGTGGCGACGCGCCACATTCATGCTGGGAAGCACAATGATGCTGCTCGGCGTGGCTAGGCAGTACCTGCCTGACAGCATTTTAGGTGTGTTCTCCGTACGATCCCGGGCCTTTGACCTATGGTTTTGCTCCATAATCGGGATGGGAATCGTATTCCTCGCAGTCAGCGTGGATGCGCTGGGAAGCTAGCTGACATTAACTGACATCGCGAGCGAGGAAACTACGCACAATCGAATCCACTCGCTCGAACTCCGTCAAGAATCCGTCGTGACCCACGGCGGATTCAATCTTTTCCAGCCCCAAGCAGTTGCCCAGATTGCGGGCGAGGTGCTCCTGCTGGTGGAAGGGGTAGAGAATGTCCGTGTCCACACCGGCAACCATGGTCGGCACGGTTGACGAGTGCAGCGCCTCGTTGAGGCCACCGCGATCACGGCCAATATTGTGCCGATTCAAGGTATCGGTGAGCACGACATACGAGCCGGCATCGAAACGCTGAGCCAGCTTCTTCGCCTGATGATCCAAGTAGCTTTCTACCTGGAATCGATCTTCCGTGCGCATCGCGCCCAACGGATCCTCACCGGGCTGCGCTGCCGCGCCAAAGCGGTCATCCATCTCCAGCTCGCCACGGTACGTCAAATGCGCGACCCTGCGTGCAAAACCCAGACCTCGGGCCGGAGTCACACCGCGGTCGTAGTAGTCGCCGCCATGCCAATCGGGATCGGACTCAATGAATTGAATCTGCGCAGACTGAATACCAATCTGCCAAGCAGACGCACGTGCGCCGACACACATCACCAATGCCTTGCCGACGAAATCCGGGTGCATCAGTGACCATTCAAGTGCGCGAGCCCCACCCAGGGAGCCACCAATGACAGCTTGGAGGCGGGAAATTCCCAGTTCTTGCAGCGCCAGGTGCTCCACCGTCACCGTGTCGCGCACGGAGATTGCGGGGAAGCGAGAGCCCCAGGGCTTGCCGTCGTCCGGATGTGGACTGGAAGGGCCGGTTGTACCGCGACAGCCACCGATGACGTTGGTGCAGATAATGCAGTACTCGTCGGTATCCAGTGCGCGGGCAGAGCCAATCATCCCGTTCCACCAACCCGCAGTCGGGTGGTACTCATCCGAGGGGCCGGAAGCGTGGGCGTCGCCGGTTAGAGCGTGCTCGAGGAGGATGACATTCGAGCAGTCGTCGTTAAGCCGACCCCAGCGTTCGAACTCGACAGTGACGTCGGGGATGACCGCGCCAGCCTCGGTTGTGACATCGCCGATAAAGACACGCCCCGGCTCGCCCTCGGGTGGGAGGGCGGCCGGGGTAGATGGGGAAAAGCTCATGCCTTATAGACTACTTAGTCCGTTCTGTGTCCGTGTACAAACGGTCTACGCGAGTGCTGCGAAGCCGCCCTCGAGATCGGCGATGATGTCATCGATGTTCTCGATACCGACAGAGAGGCGAACGGTGGCCTGGGAAATACCGGCGCGAGTCAGACCCTCCTCATCGGACTGGGAGTGAGTGGTGGTGGCCGGGTGGACAACCAGCGAGCGGACATCACCGATGTTGGCGACGTTGGAGTGCAGCTTCAGAGCGTCAATGAACTTCCAAGCCTTGGCGGTGTCGGCATCCTTCAGGTCGAAGGAGAGCACGCCGCTGGCGCCGGAAAGGCCCAGCTTGTTCAGGGGCTCGTACCACGGGGAGCTCGGCAGGCCAGCGTAGTTGACCTTGGCGACCAGCGGGTGGTTCTCGAGGAACTCAGCGACAGCCTTGGCGTTCTCATTGTGGCGCTCGATGCGCAGAGCCAGGGTGTCGAGGCCCTGAGCCAGAACCCAGGCGTTGAACGGAGCCGGGGCAGCGCCGGTGTCGCGGAGAATGCCAGCGCGAGCACGCAGTGCGAAGGCCGGGGCGCCCAGGTCGGCGAACTTCAGGCCGTGGTAAGCCTCGTCGGCCTCGGTGAAGTTCGGGAAGATGGAACGGCCGTTGCGGGTCTGAGTCCAGTCGAACTTGCCACCGTCGACGATGACACCGCCAAGGGAGGAGCCGTTACCAGTCAGGAACTTGGTGGTGGAGGAAACCACGACGTCAGCACCGTGCTCGAGCGGGCGCAGCAGGGCCGGGGTCGGAACCGTGTTGTCGACAATCAGCGGAACGTTGTTGCGGTGTGCAACCTCGGCGATGGCCGGGATATCGAGGACATCGATCTGCGGGTTGGCAATGGACTCACCGTAGAAACCGACGGTGTTGTCCTGAACTGCTGCCTGCCAGGACTCCGGGTCATCCGGGTTCTCGACGAAAGTGCAGTCGATGCCAAGGCGCGGCAGGGTGACCTTGAACAGCGTCTCAGTACCGCCGTAGAGGCGTGGCGAAACGACGAAGTGGTCGCCTGCACGAGCCAGGGTGAGGACAGCAGCGGTCTCAGCTGCCTGGCCGGAGGAGAACAGTACGGCAGCGACGCCGCCCTCGAGGCTGGCGATGCGCTGCTCGACGGCATCCACAGTCGGGTTGGTCAGGCGGGAGTAAATCGGGCCTGCATCCGAGAGGTTGAAGCGGTTGGCAGCGTGCTCAGCGGAATCGAAGACGTAGGAGGAGGTGTTGTAAATCGGCAGGTTGCGCGCGGAGGTCTGTGCGTCCGGAGCGAAACCGGCGTGAATAGCGCGAGTGGACAGGCCCCAGTTGGCGGCGTTGCTGTTGTCGTACTTGGTGGTCATTTCAGATACTTCCTTGCGGTTTTTGAGATTGTTCAAAACGTTGCTTACAAACAATAGTGAACCAAGCTGTCTATTGCAAAGTTTTGGAAAAACCCAAGGTAAGAGGGTGTGTGCATCTGTGTCGAGAGTGCTATAGCCCGCTTAGTACGGATTGGTTTGATTAGTTCTGGGGCGTGGTCGGTTGTGGGGGGTGGAGGCTGCTGTATATGGGGGCGTGGGTGGCGCGTGGTGGGTGGTGGGTGGTGCGTGGCGAGTGGTGTTCGACGGGTGGCGGTTTGCCGAAGGAGTTAGTGCCTACCTTTATGACAGTTTGAAGGCAATTTTTTGGACAAAAGTGTCATAAAGGTAGTCAGTAACTCATGGGGTGAGGCACTGCGGTGCCGGGGCATCGGGCGCTGCGGTGCCGAGTGTCGAGGTGAGCCAAACAGGGGACTGAGTATGGGCGAAGGGTACCGTAAAGCGCCGAAAAGCACTGGGTACTGTCAAGACCGTTACGGAAGTCAGGGCATAGAAAAAGCCCCTCGCGCCATGTGCATCAAATGCAACATGAGCGAGGGGCTATCGCCCGAAACCGGCGGTCAGCCTAGGTCGGCCTAGACCAGCCTGGGCCAACCAGGTCAGCCAGACCAGCCAGGAGCAAGCAGCTAGTCCTACTTCTTCAGACCGTCGATGATCTCGTTGAACTCAGCGGACGGACGCATAACTGCGGAGGTCTTCTCATCGTCCGGCAGGAAGTAGCCACCCAGATCAGCTGGGGAACCCTGAGCATCAATCAGGGTCTTGGCGATGGACTCTTCCTTCTCCGTGAGAGCCTTAGCGACCGGTGCGAAAACTTCCTTCAGCTCGGAGTTCTCGTCCTGCTTGGCCAGCTCCTGTGCCCAGTAGAGAGCCAGGTAGAAGTGGGAGCCGCGGTTGTCGATTTCGCCAGCCTTGCGGGACGGCGACTTGCCCTCGTCGAGCAGGGTAGCGGTTGCCTTGTCCAGGGCCTCAGCCAGGACGCGTGGACGTGGGTCGTCGTCATGCTCAGCGGCGTAGCGCAGGGACTCGGCCAGTGCCAGGAACTCACCCAGGGAGTCCCAGCGCAGGTGGTTTTCTTCCTGAACCTGCTGGACGTGCTTCGGTGCGGAACCGCCTGCGCCGGTCTCGAACAGGCCGCCCCCGGCCATCAGCGGCACGACCGACAGCATCTTGGCGGAGGTGCCCAGCTCCATGATCGGGAACAGGTCGGTGAGGTAGTCACGCAGAACGTTACCGGTTACGGAAATGGTGTTCTCGCCGCGGCGGATGCGCTCGAGGGAGAACTTGGTAGCGGACACCGGATCCATGATGCGGATATCCAGACCCTCGGTGTCGTGGTCTGCCAGGTACTCGTTGACCTTGCTGATCAGGTTGTTGTCGTGCGCACGCTGCGGGTCCAGCCAGAACACTGCAGGGTCGCCAGTGATACGAGCGCGGTTAACGGCCAGCTTCACCCAGTCGCGGATTGGGGCGTCCTTGGTCTGGCAGGAGCGCCAGATGTCACCCTCGGCGACGTGGTGCTCAATCAGAACCTCGCCAGCGGAGTTGATGACCTGCAGGACACCGTCAACCGGAATCTGGAAAGTCTTGTCGTGGGAGCCGTACTCCTCAGCCTTCTGAGCCATCAGGCCGACGTTCGGGACAGAGCCCATGGTGGCCGGGTCGAAAGCGCCATTGGCGCGGCAGTCCTCGATAACAGCCTGGTAGACGCCTGCGTAGGAGGAGTCCGGGATGACTGCGAGGGTGTCGCGCTCCTCACCATCCGGACCCCAGCCCTTGCCGCCGTTGCGGATCAGGGCCGGCATGGAAGCGTCAACGATGACGTCAGACGGAACGTGGAGGTTGGTGATGCCCTTATCGGAGTTGACCATGTAAAGGGCCGGACCTTCCTTCAGGTCCTTCTCGATAGCGGACTTGACGGCCGCCGCAGTAGCGTCGTCAAGCTTGTGTAGACCATCGAGCATGGCGCCCAGGCCGTTGTCCGGAGTCAGGTTGGCGGCAGCCAGCTTGGACTCGAACTTCGGGAAAACAGATGGCAGGAAGGCCTTGACAACCTCGCCGAAGATCAGCGGGTCGGAGACCTTCATCATGGTGGCCTTCAGGTGCACGGAGAACAGGATGTTCTCGCGCTGTGCGCGACGAATCTGAGCGCGCAGGAAGTTGTCCAGGATGTGGACGTTCATGCCCGTGCCGTCAATAATCTCGCCCTTGAGGACCGGCATGTCCTTCTTCAGGGTGATGATCTGGCCGTCGTTAGCCTCGAGCTGGTAGGTCAGCTTGTCATCTTCCGGCATGACAACGGACTTCTCGTTGTGGCGGAAGTCGTTGGAGGCCATGGTGGCGACGTTGGTCTTGGAGTCTGCAGACCAAGCGCCCATGCGGTGCGGGTGCTTGCGGGCGTAGTTCTTCACCGGCTCCGGAGCGCGGCGGTCGGAGTTGCCCTCACGCAGTACCGGGTTAACGGCAGAGCCCTTGACCTTGTCGAACTTGGCGCGGTCGGCGGTCTCCTCGTCGCCTTCCGGCTGCGACTTGTACTTCGGAATGTCATAGCCCTTTTCCTGCAGCTCTGCGACAGCGCGCTTAATCTGCGGGACGGATGCAGAGATATTCGGCAGCTTGATGATGTTGGCGTCCGGCTCCTTGACCAGCTTGCCCAGGGCTGCCAGCGCATCCTCTACCTTCTGTTCGTCCGAAAGACGCTCCGGGAACTGAGCCAGAATGCGGCCTGCGAGGGAGATGTCGCGGGTTTCAACATTGACACCAGCCTGGCTTGCAAATGCCTCCACGATTGGCTTCAGCGAGTAGCTCGCCAGCAGAGGGGCTTCGTCAGTACGGGTCCAAATAATTGTCGCCATAATTCATGTCTCCTATCTGTTTTGTTCCACGATAACCCAGTTTTGAATCTTGGGTTGTGTCGGGGCATAGCGCAAAAACAGTGATAGTGATATGAATAACGCAATTATGTGAGGTAAGTCACGAAATGCGCAATTATTTGTCGCTTATTCGCCGCTTTTCATTCCATTTTTCGCTTTACGACGGCCCCCGCGCTCAAACCCTTCAAATACGAAAAACCGCGCTGGGGTGTCGTGCACGCCGGCGCGGTTGTTCAGGGCAGCCTATTTAGTTCTGTGTATTGTTCGGAGGATTGTTCTGGCCGAACTGGTAGCCCTGAGTGTTCTGAGACTGTGGGTACTGCGGAGCATAGCCCTGCCCCGGGGCCGACTGGGTAGTCCTGACCAGTTTCTGGCCGCGGAACCATGCGCGCATGTCCTTGAGGAACATAAGAACGCAAGCCGCGATCAGCATGGCACCTGCGAGGAAGAGGACTACATCCACCCAGGAGCTCAAGAACAGGAGGGGGATGATGGTCATAGCCAACGCCAGTGGTGCCACGGTGACGCAGAAAAAGATTGGTGCCGTCGAGTCTTCACCGCGGAGGATGGAGTGAATCCAGTATGCGGTCAAGGTGACAAGCATCATTCCCATCAGTAAGAGGACTGGAACAAGAACGAGGGCGGCTGCAGCGCCCATAATGTAGCCGATGTCATCCCAAGAATCACCCAACGATGACTCTAGGCTGCCGAGATCGTTGGCGCCCTGGATGCCGAGCGTGATTGCGTACAGAACTGCGATGATGCCAATCAGAGTTGAAAAACCGACCAAGCCGGTAGTGATTCGGGGGATGAGTGGCATGCGCTGCCACATGTTCTGCAGTGTGGCGTTTGCAGGCAGCGGTGGTACATCCGTGGTCACCGTGGTGGTTACTGTCGCAGGACTGGTTTGAGTTGGGGCGGACCACTGTGCTTGTTGGGTTTGCGTCTGGAACGAGGATTCCTGCGCAGTGGGTGCCGGGCGATTTGCCAGCCCGCGCAGCGTCGCAATGGTGATGGTGGCGTTCTCATCGGCCAGCAAAGCGTCGTATTCGCGACGACGTCCCTCATCGCCAAGCACTTGCAGCGCAGTGAGCTTCTCCTGGAACTCGCCGGAGTACTCCGAGACGCCAGCATCTCGCAGTTCGGAGAGTTGATTAGAAAGATTTGCATGGAGCTCTTCGGTGCTGGCTTCGCTATCCAGCGTCAGAGACTCGTAGAGGTTATAGCGGTCGCCCATAGTGAATCAAGATCCTATCGGTATTGCAGTTCGAAATATCTTTTAAAACAATTTACCCGGTAGCTAGTACGGCAGCATCGAAGACCCGGAGCGCTCGATGGTAGGAAGTCCGTCACGCTCGAAGGGAATTCGTAGTCCTCGGCAAACAATGCCGATTACAAAATGCATTGGGAAGAACTTGAGTGAGCGACTTCCACTAATGGCCGCAGATGTTATTCCGCGCACAAATACCCGGGGAACAGGCGGATTAAATAGCGAAATTTTTGTGTTGCGGAGTAGAGTCTCATTTTTCCCTTGCGGCTCCCCTCACGGTTTTGCGAGCCCGTCTTGGGTCGAAAGTCGAGGGGAACTGAGAGTCCACCAACTGGCGTAAGAAGAGAAAAGGAGACGGTCGCAATGACGTCGTCAAGCGAAGTAACAACCCACAACGACGACCACAAACCGCGTGCGCGTCGTGCGGGAGCGTTTAGCTCGCATCGCCGTCCTGTTCCGGTGCAGGACGACATCTCTGATCTACGCCGAATCTTGGTGATTGTGGCTCTGTCGGTCGGTGCATTCGGCATCGGCGTTACCGAGTTTGTGGCCATGGGCCTGCTGCCTTACATCGCTGATGCCTTCGGACGTGATGAGGATGCCGCAGGGCGCATGATTTCGATGTACGCACTCGGTGTTGTCGTGGGCGCACCCCTAATTACCGTGCTGACCGGCTCGATTCCGCGCAGGCGCATGCTCCTGCTGCTGATGGCGGCATTTACCATCGGCAATGGTGCCACGGTTTGGGCAGGCACACTGGGCTCTTTCGAAGCGGTCATGGTCTCGCGCTTCATCGCCGGTCTGCCGCACGGCGCGTATTTCTCGGTGGCGGCGCTGGTGGCTGCCTCCCTGGCTAAGCCGGGACAGCGCGGCAAGATGGTGGCTCTGTCGGGCGTGGGGTTGTCGGTGGCGACTGTGATTGGTGTGCCGGCCGCGCAGGTGCTGGGACAGATTTACGGTTGGCGCAGCGCCTTCGCGTTTGTCGCGGTCATCGGGCTGATTGCATTTGTTTCGCTGTGGTTCGCCGTGCCGCATATGAACCGCATGCCGAAGACACGTCCGATGGATGAGCTCTCGGCTCTGGTGACACCGCAGGTGCTGCTGACCGTCGCAATCGGCACCGTTGGTTTCGGCGGCATGTTCGCGGTTTACACCTACATCACCTGGACTATGACTCGCGAAGCGGGCATGAGCGAAAACCACATCTGGATTGTGCTGATGGCCTACGGCATCGGCATGGTTGTCGGTACTTACATCGGTGGCTGGCTCTCCGACCGCATCGGGGAGTGGGGCATCATGGTTGCGCTGGTGCTGATGGTAATCATGCTCAGCGTCTTCTACTTCACCTCACAGAATGCTGTGCTGGGCACGATCAACTTCCTCCTTATCGGTCTGCTGGGATCGGTATTGGTGCCAAATCTGCAGACCCGTCTGATGGATGTCGCCGGTCGCGCACAGACGCTGGCGGCAGCTCTCAACCAGGCCGCATTGAACATGGCCAACGCCTTTGGAGCGGCGCTCGGTGGTTGGGTCATTGCGTCCGGTTATGGCTACCGCGCACCGGCTTTGGGCGGCGCGACGTTGGCGATGTTGGCTATCTTCATCGCTCTGCCGACCATTGTTCTTTACCGCCGCTCACAGGCGAAGAAGGCTGAGCGCATCGAACTGCGCTAGGGGTCTTCAAGGCGTAGTGCACGCATAGGTAACGTATGAGGGCATGAGCCTTACAATCGCGACAATCAATGTCAACGGCATCCGCGCCGCCGTCAAGGAGCGCAGCGAAACCAACCTGGGATTGCTGGAGTGGTTGAAGCACACCAGTTCCGATGTCGTTTTGTTGCAGGAAGTCCGCGCCACCGACGACCAGGCACGCAAGGCCCTCGCGCCCGCTTTTGATGCCGGATGGCATTGGGTCGGCGCTGAAAACCTGGGTGCAAAGGGGCGCGCCGGCGTGGGCATTCTCTCGCGCTTTCCGCTTAACGACGTCCAGGTGGGCATCGGCTCCGAGGAGTTCGAAGAATCCGGTCGGTTTATCAGTGGTATTGCCCCGGCAGCGGACACCGGCCTGGATGTGGATGTCCAGATTGCCAGCCTCTACCTGCCCTCTGGTGCTGCCCTGAGCGAGAAGCAGGATGAGAAGTACCGCTTCCTCGATGCCTTCTCCGACTACCTGGCGGAACTGGGTGCCAAGGGGCGCGACGGTCACCACGCAGTCATCGGCGGCGACTGGAACATCTGCCACCGCGAACAGGATTTGAAGAACTGGAAGACCAACCGCCGCAAGAGCGGTTTCCTACCGCAGGAGCGTGCCTGGATGGACTCGGTCTTCGGCTGCTGGCCCGATGAGGTTCCCCAGGATTCGCAGGTTCAGGCCAGCGAAAAGGAGCTGGAATCCGGTGCCTTCTCCGATGGTTCTGTGTGGGAGGCCCCGAAGCTCAATGCAGATCCGGTGTGGTTTGATGTCACTCGCCGTCTGCACCCAGAGGCCGACGGCCCCTGGTCCTGGTGGACCTACCGCGGTAAGGCGTTCGATACCGATGCCGGCTGGCGCATCGACTACCAGGCGGTAACCGAACCAATGCTCAAGCGTGCCGTCAGCTCGGTAGTGGATAAGCCTGCCGCCTACGACCTTCGCTGGACGGACCACGCGCCGGTGATCGTGGAGTACGCCTAAACCCGGCATACGCCTAAACCCGAGCGGACTAGTGTGCTCCGAGGTCAGCGAACTCTGGGATCAACTCCGGCTCGGGAGCAGTTACGAGATGCCGGTTCTGCCGCAACATCGAGGCGATGCCGTCAACGATGGCGTCGGCCCATTTGTCCTGCATAGCGGGGTCGGCCAAATCGCGGGTGAGTTTTTCAGCGCCCACCGCTCCCAGCGATAGCGCAATTGTCGGCGCATGTGGCCGCGAACTCTGGTTCACCGCCACTGCCGGCGCCAGGCCGGTGCGAAACTCGGTTGGCACCCCGTTTGTGCTGTAACTGCTGTGCGGATTGAAACCTCGGTACACCATTCCGTCGCGCACACCCGCCGCCAACTGCCAATCGGCAGGAGCATCGTCCTCAGGTTCGAGAGACTTCACCACAGCGGATACCGAAAAGCCACGATCGCCGATGTTATCCCCAGAAAGAGTCTGGCCCTCTGATGAGCGACCGACGATTACGGTGGCTGCGCTCGCCGTGTCGTCGGCAAGCGAATGCGCGCCAACGATTGCGCCGCGCTGACGGAGCTTGTCGCTGGCGCGTTGCACGATGCTGTCGATGTGAGCGGAAGTATCCCCACTCAAACGCAGCGCGCGAGGCAGGTCGGCGTTGATAGCCTCGATGGCCTCGCGGCGAGAGTCGACGGTGATGCGCGCGCCGGCGAGCGGATCGACAGCCTCGTCGGGGGAGGGGACGATTGGCTGGCGCGGAGGCATCCACAGCGGATTGGGGCGCGCCGGGCGGTGTGGGGAACTGTTGACAACAGCGTGCAACTCTTCAGGTGAAAACATCTTGTTGACCGCGAAAATCATCACCGAACTGTCGTGATACACAGGCGTGAGCCCCGGCGCGTGCCATGCCCAGGAACGCATCGACAGCGCCTCCGTGCCATCCGTGTTCACACCCGGCGGGGAACTAATGATGTAGTGCACTCCCAATTTCTTCGCCATGGCATCGAACTCTGGATGTGAGCCCAGCAGGTCAACGTTTATCGGCAGCTTGTTGCTCGCCTCGGCAGTTTTGTCGGAGAAGGAGAAATGGCGGAACAGGGTCGGCAGTCCGGCGATGGCATACATCCACGCAGAACCGTCACGACGGTCATTGAGAATATGCCCCTCAAACGCATGCGGCTGTGCGGACAGCCAATCAATAGCTTCCATATCCGCAGCGGTCACAAACGTGCTTCCGAAACTCTGGCGAATTGCCTCGCGCTGAGCAGGCCCACTCGCCCAGGTCGCAGGCACAATCGCCAGTGCCGCTACGAGCCCCATCGCCAGCGCAGGATTCCACGACTTGACCGGCTGATTTCGCTTCGCGACGATCCACTGCGCCGCAGCCACAATCCCGACAACGGCAGCCGCGACTGCGTAGCCGACCAGCACTGCGCGCAGAATTCCCATAACCGCCTGCATGCGGTACGGCATGTCGTAGAAGAAAGTGCCAATAAACTTCAGATAGGTGCCGAACGGCTCAGACCAACGGGACTGCGCACTGTCGGACACCACAAAGAGCAGCCCGAAAACCAGTGCCGGCCACGGAGCCCATGGGCTGTCTGGCAGGCGAGAGACAAGCGCCACCACCAGGCCGATGAGCACAAGAACCAGAACAGTCCGGGAAAAGATGGGCTCGTCAGCATAGCGGGAAAACCCAATCAGAGTTCGCCACAGTGATTCGGAGCGGGAAATCTCAATTTGGCCGGTAAAGCCCGCAACGGATTCGCCTTGCCCCCTCGCGGACAAAGCTGCCGGGAGAGTCATCACCAGGGCGAGCGCGCCGATAATTAGCGTGCGAACTAGGCCACTGACGCTCGGTTGGGTAATCAACCACAAGCCAACAAAGAGCACGGCAGCAATTGCGCCGGCCGGGTGGGTGATAAACGTGCCGACCAGGGCAAGCGCAGCGGGGACAATATAGCCCCGCATGGTCAAAGCCGCAGCAATCGGCAAAGCGGCCACCGCGAGCAGATACGGCATGGAGGAGGTGCGCCAAAGGGCCACCCAAATCTCCGGAAGCATCAGCGTCGCGACGGCAGCTGCGGGACCGGCATAGGCCGCCCACTTAGGACCAACTGCGGTGCGGGCTAGCACCGCAGTTGCTGCGGGAACAAGCAGCGCCGGGGCCAAGAACGCAAACACGTTGGAATCGAGGAAGACCGAGCCGGGCAGCAGCCCCGCCATGGCATGCCAGCCGGTGGGGTAGAACATTTCGGCCCCGGTCTCCTGATTCATCAGGTCACCGGCCGCGGTGGGCGAGGCTATTGCATGTTCGTCAATGAACCGGAGGAAGTTGGTATGCCAGAGCATGTCCCAGGCTTCGCGGATAGCGCCGGGGCCGCCGGGGACGTCGTTAAGCACGAGCATGGCGCGCATCGAGCCGACTACCGTAACTCCGACGACAATCATCGCGGTGACAACGCCGGAATCGAAGCCGTCTTCGGGCGTTGCTCGGGGGACGAATCTGCGCACCAGATAGCCAATAGCACAGAACCATGCCCACATGCCGGCCACGAAGAGCCAGGTGTAATCCAGCCCGAGCGCGTGAGACAACCATGCGGAAAAACCGGTCACACCCAGCATTAATGGGCCGGCAGATGCCAACGCGAGCGTGGGACGTAGCCCACTGGCCCAACCGAGAACTGCGCCTGGGACCAGCAGGATGAAGACGGCAACCGCAATGGCAGCGAGCATGGGACTCCTGACGGATAAGAGAATTGAATTAGTCCAATAATACCTGTGGGTTAGTTCGGCACTTGGGACGCGAGCGCCTAAGATTTGAAGAAGGACTGATGGGACTTCAGCCGCTGTAAAACCCAAGCGCGAATCTGCGCGGGACTTGAAGCGAGCTCGGTGCGGACCAGGAAAGGAGAGGACATCCCCAGTGAAAAACGGCGAGAGCGATAACAAGCGGCACCAGATGGCCGATTTGGAAGCCATCGCACGGAGTCTGCAGAACGACCCTGGCACTGCTGTCAATGTCCCAGTGGTCGTGACTTCCGGTGTCATTGTTGCGTTTATCGTGCTGTCTTTTGCCTACGCGTGGCCACTGTGGATTTCCCTCGGACTCATTGTTCTGCTGGGAGCCGTGATGGTCGTGTCCTACACCCGTAGGCCACCCGTAGCCCCGCTCGAGTTGACCCAGGGGGAGCGTGAGCGTGTTCGCCGTGTTCTCTCTGAACACGGCATTCGCCCAGCGATCACGTTGGTGCGCGCACTGTACCCCGAGGAATCGCCAGCCGCTGCGGCGCGCACCGTCAAATTGCTATCCGATCGAATGCTTGTGGAGCAGGGGGACGAGGGGCGTCGGGGCTAGCTTTTGGCAGTCGGTTTCCTGCAAAAGCCCGTGGTGTTGTCGAAACGGGTACGTCGTCGACTCTCAACTGCGGGCCTCGCGCTAGACTTATTGGCTATGAGTGAAAGCAAGGGTCCTGAGGCAACTAATCCTGCACCGAGTGCTCGTAAGCAGCGCGTTCTGTCCGGCATTCAGCCGACCGCAGATTCCTACCACCTGGGCAACTACCTGGGTGCATTGAAGAACTGGATTAATCTGCAGGATGACTTCGACGCTTACTACTTCATTCCAGACCTGCACGCCATCACTGTCGAGCAGAATCCGAAGGAGCTGCGTCAGCGCACTATCGCAGGTGCCGCACAGCTGATTGCACTCGGTATTGATCCGGAGAAGTCGGTGCTCTTCGTGCAGTCGCATGTGCCCGAGCACGCGGAGCTCGGATGGGTGTTGACCTGCTTGACTGGCTTTGGTGAAGCCAGCCGTATGACGCAGTTCAAGGACAAGTCCTCTCGTCAGGGCGCGGAACATACCTCCGCTGGTTTGTTCGCGTACCCCATGTTGATGGCTGCCGACATCTTGCTCTACCGCCCACAGCTGGTGCCGGTGGGGGAGGATCAGCGCCAGCACCTCGAACTGACGCGTAACCTGGCGCAGCGCTTCAACTCCCGCTACAAGAAGACCTTCGTGGTGCCGGATCCACACATCATGGAAGGCTCCGCGAAAATTTACGACTTGCAGGATCCGACCTCGAAGATGAGCAAGTCGGGTGCAAATCCGAAGGGCATTATTAACCTCTTGGACGACCCGAAGGTCTCCGCCAAGCGCATTCGCTCGGCCGTTACCGACAATGACGGAGAGATCCGCTTCGACCGTGAGAACAAGCCGGGCGTTTCCAACCTGCTGGTCATTCAGTCGGCGTTGACCGACAAGCCTGTCGACGAGCTCGTTGCCGGCTACGAAGGCGCTGGCTACGGCCAGCTGAAGGCTGATACCGCAGATGCGCTGGAGGCATTCACCACGCCACTGCGTGCACGCTATGAGGAGCTCATGGCCGATCGTGGTGAGTTGGAACGGATCCTGGCCGAAGGCGCTGACCGTGCCCGTGAAGTTGCCGCCA
Source organism: Corynebacterium sp. HMSC064H12 (assembly GCF_001809925.1). Taxonomy (NCBI): domain Bacteria; kingdom Bacillati; phylum Actinomycetota; class Actinomycetes; order Mycobacteriales; family Corynebacteriaceae; genus Corynebacterium; species Corynebacterium sp. HMSC064H12. The sequence goes on from NZ_KV799323.1 coordinate 97,479, forward strand.
AGACACTTGCAGATGTGTACGAGCGAGTCGGGTTCCTGAAGGCCGCCAACCGTTAATTCAGCTGTAGACTCTGCGCTTCAGTCTCCGTACCGAAAGCTGGCACGTTAAGGTAGGGGACATGGCAACCTCTACTCAAAAAGATCCGAAGAGAACGGACCGCTATGGCATCGAGCGTGTACACGCCGATGAACCGAGCGCAATCGACCGCCTCCGCGAAAAGTGGGCGTGGTTCGATCACGTTATGCGGATGCAGGAGCGCTACTCCGAGCAGGGCGGTAACTTTTTTGCCGCCGCTGTCACGTACTTCTCCGTGCTGTCGATTTTCCCCCTAATCATGACGGCATTTGCCATCCTCGCGCTTGTGCTGCGTGGCAATGAGCAGCTGCTTGAGCAAATCCAGTCCGCTATCACCGACTCCATCGATGGGTCAATGGGCGACACCATCAACGCAATTATTGAAGGCGCGATCGATCAGGCCGGTGGCGTTTTCACCGTCGGTTTCATTGCCACCCTGTGGTCGGGTCTTAGTTGGATGAGCAACCTCTCCAACGCAGTGACACAGCTGTGGAAGCGCCCGCTGGGCGCTAGCAACTTCGTGATGGGAAAGGTTCGCGACCTGCTGCGTCTGCTGGGCATGCTGGTTATGATCCTGCTGACCTTCGCTGTCACCGCGGCCGGCTCTTCCGGACTGACACAGTCCCTGCTGGACAAGATTGGTCTGGCCCATGTCCCGGGAATCACAATAATCGCAGGATTGATTGCCATCGCCATTGGTCTCGTCGCCAACTGGCTGCTGTTCTTCTGGATGCTCGCTTTCCTGCCGCGCGGGGGCGCCCCGTTCCGCTCTGCGGCAAAGGGTGCGATTATCGGTGCGATTGGCCTTGAGGTTGTCAAGCAGCTCGGTAGCGTTTTCTTCTCCAACGCCCTGTCGAACCCGGCCGGTGCAGTTTTCGGTCCGGTCATCGGTCTGATGGTCGTTTTCTACCTCATCTGGCGCATCACTATGTACGCCACTGCCTGGACCGCGACGACCGAAGAAGCGCTTGCCGACGAGGAGCTGGATGCACCCGCTCCTGCTGTCATTAACGTCCGTGCGGAAGCGGCCAATCCGTCCGGATTGAACCGCCTGCTCGGTTCGAAATAACTAACCGCGATTGCGTCTGCCGAAGCGGTAGGTGACCATCGCAATCAATGCGATGACACCTACGATGGCAGCGCTGACAGTAATTTTCAGCCCGGTTCCTGTTGACTCGTCGTCCAGGATATCGGGCAATTTTTCTACCAACGTATCCTCAGTCGCTTCCGCTTCGAGGACACCGACAGAGCTGTCCTGCGGGGCCGCGAAGCCGGCGTCGAGAAGCGATGCCGCCTGCTCCCAGGGGCGCGGTGAATCCTCCACAGTGGCGTCGAGAACGATGACGCCGAGACGACGGCCGTCGCGCTCAGCCACCCCAGCGAAGGTGTGACGGGCATCGTCGGTAAAACCGGTTTTGCCTCCAAGCGCGCCGGGATAGTCCTGGGCAATCAGCTGATTGTCGTTGGCGATTTCGAAGTCATCAACCTCGAGAGCCTTGTCTCCGGGGATGGTGGCCAGGCGGGTGGCCGAGAGCTTGCGATAGGTCTCATTGTTGAATGCGTGCTGGAAGAACAGTGACATGTCGTATGCCGACGTCATCTGGCCCGGAGCATCGAGACCAGTCGGGTTGACCACTCGCGTATCCGTCGCCCCCAATTTCTTTGCCAGGGCGTTGACCTTTTCGGTGGTCTTATCCATGCCACCAAGTTCGCGGGCCAACGCGTGGCCGGCATCGTTGCCGGAGTTGAGCAACAGGCCAGTCAGGAGCGTTTCTACCGAGTAGTTCACGTCCTCGACGATGCCGACACGAGAGCCCTCCATGTTCGCGTCCTCGAATGTCGCTTTAACCGAGGTGTCGAGCTTCAAATCCTCGAGCGCCTCCATCGCCAGCAACACCTTAATAATCGATGCCGGACGGTAGCGGCCGTGCGGGTCCTTCGCCGCAAGGACATCGCCGGATTTCAAATCGAACACCGTCCATGCAGAGGCGGAGAGGTCTTTCGGAACGTCAAACCCCTCACCGCTGACAATGCCGCAGGCGGACATTTTGCTACCTCCAGCCGGCTTTTGAGGAACCGGAAGTGGAGCGGGAGATGTTTCGCCGGGAGCCGGAACCTCCGAGGAGTCCACTGGTGCTGGTGGGAGGGTCTTGTAGGGGCAGCCCTCCGTGTCACGGATGTCAGGTGCGGGGCCGACAATCGGAGTGTCGTCGGTAAGCGAGGTGCTCTGCGCCATGGCTGCGGGGGCAGTGCTCGGCAGAAGCAGAGCGCTGGTGGCTAGCAGCGTAACGGCAGACGAGTAGCGGCGAGAGGGAAACATGATGAAATAAGGGTAGTAAAACGTCACTCGGAATGACGTATTTCTCGTGTGTGGATGGGGGAAACGGGGGAAAAAGCCTTTGTGAAAAGCAGAAATACGATTCCGCGGCAGTGAAGTAGAAGCGGAGGGCGCAGTACCGATAGTCTGGCCATTATGACTAATTCTTTGCACAGTGATGCTCAGTCTCTGGACACACAGTCTTCGGCATCGAATCTCGATGAGATGCGCAAGGTCGTCGCCAGCCTACCCAAGGTACTGCTTCACGATCACCTCGATGGCGGCCTGCGCCCGCAGACCGTTATCGACCTGGCCGCGGACTGCGGTTACACCGATCAGCTGCCCACCACCGACGCGGATGAACTGGAGAAGTGGTTCATTGACACCGGCAACTCTGGCTCGTTGCCGAGCTACCTGACTGCCTTCGCGCACACCTGCGCCGTCATGCAGACCCCTGAGTCGCTGACGCGCGTGGCGCGTGAGGCCGTTGAGGATTTGGCTGCCGACAACGTTGTCTACGCTGAACTGCGCCTCGCTCCGGAAAACCATCTGGAAAAGGGCCTGGATATGCAGGCTGTTATCGACGCTCTGGTCGAAGGCCTGGCGCAGGGTGAAGCCCATGCCGCCGCTGAGGGAAAGCACATCACCGCACGTCTGTTGGTCTGTGCGATGCGCCAGAATAACAATTCCAAGGAAGTCGCACAGCTGGTCATCGACAACTACGGGAAGAACTCCGACGGGTACGTTGTCGGTTTTGACATCGCTGGACCGGAAAACGGCTTCCCGCCGGCTAACCACGCCGAAGCATTCACTATGCTGCGGGAGAACCTCATTCCGGTCACCATTCACGCAGGTGAAGACGCCGGTGTGGATTCGTTGCAGGACGCTGTCGTGCAAGGTGCTCGCCGCCTGGGTCACGGTGTGCGCATCTACGAGGACTTCGGTGCTTCCCTCGAGGGCATCGAATGTCAGGAGGTTGCCTCCGCTATTCGTGACCGCCAGATTCCGCTGGAAATCTGTCCGACTTCCAACGTTCAGACGGGTGTCTGTGACAGCGTTGCGGATCACCCGTTCTCGCTTCTCGACGATATGAGTTTCGCCTGCACCGTCAACACGGATAACCGTCTGATTGGTGCGACTTCCATGACCAGGGAGTGCATGGAGCTGGTGGAGAACTTCGGCTACGGCTACAGCGAGCTGTTCGAACTGACCTCGAATGCGCTAAACAATGCATTCGTGGATCTGCCGACCCGCGAACACATCATGGACACCATTATTTACCCCGCTTACCTGCAGCTTATCGACAACAGCGACGAGGACATCGAAACTGATGTCAACGGTCCGGGTTTCGGTGCCGAAGATGAGCTGAACCTGACGCTGGACTAGCCAGCGCCGGCCAGCTTTGCTGGGTGGGAGCTAAATCTTGGTCGTAAACCGAGCGGCCAAGTCCTTCTCCAACTGCCTCCAGCCCTTGGCCTCATCGTCGTAAGGCGGAACTGGCTCGGACAGCTCTCCGGTGTCCAGCAGGAAGTTCAGCAGCCACTGCAGCTGCTGATTGCCCGCCAGTACCTCGTTCACGGCATCATCACCAGCCCAGTCAGCGGCGTCTGCGAGTAGCTCGTACGCGCGGGCGAGCTGGGCGGTGTCCACGGCGTTCGGGCCCTTTTCAATATCCTCGGCCAGACCGGTAAACGAGTACTCATTGTCCTCGTGCACCACGGCCTCTAGCTCACCTGCGTTGGCTGCAGTGATGATTTCATCCCACGTCGTCAGCGCCGACATGTCGTGATGCTTGTTCTCCAGCAGCCAACGCACCATCGTGCGTGGCTGCGAGAACGTGTGAATCTCACCGGCGCTGCCCAGGAATAGCGGGCGACGCCCCATGTAACAACGCAAGGTGTAGAGCGTGCGGCCAGCGATGGAGATCTTGATCGGGTCGATGCCAGCGTTGGCCCACACCGTCTGATCGTACGGATCGCCGACGGTCTCCTCTGCGGACTTCTTTTCCTCTTCGCGCTTCTTCTCCGCGGCTTCACGACGCTCACGCTCCGCGGCCTCCGCTTCCTTTAGTGCGGCTGCAGCAGTGGTTTCAGACTCTTCATCGATGTTCGGAGTATTTGCGCCGATGGCGTCGATAGCGTCAATGCAATTGTCCCAGTTGGTCAAGATGACATTGCCGATAGCCGACCACTGAGCGGCGCCATTGCCCTGGAAGTGATCAGCACCATTTTGCGTGGCAGCCAGGACAGAGTGAGAGGCGAACATCTGGTTGATTGGATTGAGATCCGCAATCGCACCAATCGAGCGAGTGATGGCAAGAATGCGGTCTGCGCGCGAAACATGGTCGTAGTCGGCCCGGCCGGCCAAAATTTCTGGCAGCCCAATCAGGTCATAGCGGTGGCGTGGCGCCGCGATGGCCGCTCCCGGTAGCTGCTGGTTGAAGTTGCGCCAGCTGGGGTGCTGCGTGAAGTCGTGAGGAGCATCCGACTGAAGGAAAGCCAGGAGCTTTGCCGCAGATGAGAACAAATAGATGTCATCGCCGCGGCCGAGCAGAGCCTGCCACTCGGAGCCACCTTCACGCCAGCTTGGAGCCCACAACGTGTAAAAGGTGCCCGAGGTCAGCTCGAGTTCGATAGGAACGATGCCTTTCCTGGCCATAGTTTTCGTCGCAGCCCTTCTGCTTGTCGGTGATTATTAAAAAAACTCAAAAATTGTCATACCTGCAGCGCCCCCACGGGTGGCAAGTTTGCGTAGTCCTATCTTAGAAGTTTTACGACGCAGATACCCACCGCACTATCCGGTCGGGCGGTAGAACCCCTTAAACGGCATGCCGATGTTGGTTGTACGCACGGGGTTTACCTGTACCGGATCGCCCGCTTCGACCATCTTTCCGTCGCCGATAACCATGGCGACATGGCCGTCCCACACTGCAAGATCGCCAGGCAGCAGTTCATCCTGGCTCACCTGTCGGCCGACGGCCTGTGCTTCTGCCGTGCGGGGAATATCAACACCAGCTTGCCCGTAGGCCCAGTGCGTCAAGCCTGAGCAATCGAGCGCCTGCCCCGGAGTATTTCCGCCCCAACCATAGGGCGTTCCGACGGCACTGAGTGCAGCCTTCACCGCAGCTTGGGCTTCTGGTGTCGGCGCGCCAGCCCCCGCATCCGCAGGCACCGGCGCGCCGCCCGAATCGGACGACGCCTCCGAACCATCTGCAGCATCGGTAGCGCTGGCCGATCCTGGGGTGTTCGTAGGCGTAGAAGCGAGGGCGGCTTGAGTGGTTGCTGGGGCCTCCAACTGCGCCGGACGGGGTGGGGTAGGGGTGTCCACCGCGGCGCTTGCCTGCTGTATCAGCGACTGCACCAGAGGCCGCAGTTCTTGTTCTAGTTTCATAAGCCGCGCAATGGCCTGTGAGATCGCGGAACTGGCCGCTGAGACTAGGCTGGCACCGGTTGCGGCGAGACCTGCGGGCCCCGCAGCCGTCGCAGTCAGCGAGCCCATGGCGGAAGTAACAAAATCTATGGCAATCCGGGCCAAATCAGTGGCCGCTGACATTACTGCGGCTAGGCCCTTGGCAATGTCACTGTCAATGGTTCCGGCGCGAGCTTCCAAGTCGGCTGCTGCATTTGCAGCCCGTTTGAGGCTTGTTCCCGCGGCTCCTGCCCCGGAACCAGCACCATCGCCCCAGTTGCGGTCAACGGAATCTGCCACTGAGCGCCAGGCAGTACTTGCGGCGGGGATTGCGGCCCCAGCAAGTCCCGCCAGTGCGGGTGCGATGGCAGGACTTAGCTGTTGTGCAATCGCGCTGGGGACCTCCGTAAGCAGATTGGTGGGAAGCATCACGCACCGCCAATCCCGCGAGCTGCAACGGCTCCCATTTTCGGTGAGATGGACTGCAACGCATGTGCGCCTGCATCTTCAGCAGTGGACACCGCAGAGACAAGAGCGTTCAGTGCACGAGCAGCGCTGGTGCCGTACTCATTCAGCTCAGCCACATGCTCATGTTGGCGCTGTAGAGCAGTGGCTGCAGCGTGACAGAAGGGGCCGGCAAACGGGACGTCGCCAAGCGAGTGCAGTGCGCTGATGTCCAAGTCAGTGCCGCCGTCCTGCTGCGACAATGCGTCAAGACGCGCGGCATTGGCAGAAATAAGCTCTGGCACCAGCGTAAAGACTGAGTCATTGCCGCTAGTGGCCGGAGAGAGAAATGATTGGCTGTGGGGACTATGGAGTGATGGACGGGACAAGATTTACGGCCTCTCTAGGAAATTCGCGTGTGGTTAAACACTCAGTGCTGTGGCAGAACGGCTAGCGGGGTTCGGACGGCGGCTGAGTGGCAAGTGGATTTGGTAATAAGCGGGCTTACGCAAATGGAGCGCAGTAAAAAGCCCTCGTATTGTTAGGCGCGAAAAAGGCCGATTCGGTTCCATCTTTTTTGGGGAACACGTTTTCAGAAACTTGCGATGCCGGCACCAGAGCGGCAAAAGCAAAGCAATGTATTTTGGAAGGCATGGAGATTACCGTTGTCAACCATCCCTTGGCACAGTCACGTTTGACCATTCTGCGCGACGCGCGCACTGATAACGCGGGCTTCCGTGCGGCACTCGCCGATCTGGGCGCAATGCTGATTTACGAGGCAAGCCGGGAGCTGCCCGTCGATAACTTCGATGTTCAGACGCCAATCACCACCGCGCCGGGTTACCGTCTGCAGGATCCGCCGATTATTGTTCCCGTCATTCGTGCGGGGCTTGGCATGATTGATCCGTCGCTGTCGATGATTCCGGATGCGCAGGTGGGCTTTATTGGCTTGGCTCGTAATGAGGAAACCCATGAGCCGGTGCCGTACCTCGAGGCGCTGCCGGAGGATTTGTCCGGTCGTACTGTCTTCCTGGTCGACCCAATGCTGGCAACCGGCGGTTCACTGCTGCATGCCCTGAAGCTGTTGGCGGATCGCGGAGCGGACAACATCACGGCCGTGTGCATCATTTCTGCACAGCAGGGTGTCGACGCCTTGAAGGAATCCGGTTTCCCGGTGCGTCTTGTCACCACTGTGGTGGACCCGGATCTTAACGAGGATGCCTACATCGTGCCGGGGCTGGGAGATGCGGGCGACCGCCTCTACGGTCCCCGCAACATTGATCTTTAAGCTGATCTCTTAGGCGGTGCCCCAGGCTTCTGCGGCGTACTTTTTGACGACCTCGTTGTCCTTGGTCACAAGAACTCCGGAGGGGGACATCTGGTACTTGTACGAGCCGTTTTGTGCAACAACGCGGTCGCCCTCATCGACGATGATGTCCATCGATCCGGAACCCTGTGGTGTATCCGAGCGGTAGTACTTCTCGCCGGAGCGTGTCTCACAAGCAGCAGCCTTAATTCCCTGTTCAGCGGCGACAACAGCAAAGGCGCGGTCGCCGCTGTCGCAGCGTGCGGAGCTACCCACGAAGCCCAGGCCGTCCAAGTCAGAGCGCCCAGTGCCGAAGTCCTGTCCCTCTGGAGCTGATGTCGGCTCGGAGCTCGTCGTCGTTGATGATGAAGACGTGGTGCTCGGCGTCGACGACGAGGAAGATGTCGAAGTGCTCGGCGTGCTTGACGACGTCTCGGAGGTCTTCGACGGAGTTGTCGTCGTGGTGGTCGTCTTGCTCGTAGAAGTCGAACTCGTCGAGGACGGCGGTGTCGAACTGGGCGACGTCGGCTGCGAGGAGGAGGGGACCTCCGGACGCTGGGGCTCATCATTATTGTTCAGCGACAGGCCGATGGCGATGCCGATGACAACCACGAGTGCTGTGGCCACGATGATGATGGGGATGCTGAGAGACTTAGGTGTGCCATTGCCGGACATGCCTATTATCATCGCAGACTTCCTCAAAATGTGAAACATCTGATAATTGAAGAGGTCAAAGTTAAAGAAGTGGCTCCTGGTCATGTGTACGTCTGGCGCTGACATTCAAGCGCTTGCCGGCCACTGCTATCGCTGGCGCAGTCGTCGGTAGGCCTCTTGTTACGGCCTGTCGGCGGAGCGCTTACACTGGAGAGTTGTGATTGAGGAGTTTATTAAGCACTGGTGGGCTGAGCACGCGAACGAGATTCTCGAGTGGCGGCGGCATCTTCATGCGCACCCAGAGCTATCTCACATGGAGCACGCCACCACGGCTTTTGTGGAGGAGAAGCTGCGTGCTGCAGGGCTGAAACCAGTGCTGTTTCCCAACACCGGCTTGATGGTTGACATTGGTGAAGCCGAACTCGCCGGTAGTGACGCCGGAGGTGAACTCCCAGGGCGTCTCGCTTTCCGCGGTGACATAGACGCGCTTCCAATTACTGAGACCACGGGGCTGGAGTTTGCCAGCACCAACGATGGCGTCATGCATGCCTGCGGGCATGATTTTCACACCGCGATTACGCTCGCGACGGCATTGGCCATGGCTGAGTACCACGAGAAGCACACGTTGCCTACTCCGCTGCGTTTCATTTTCCAACCGGCAGAGGAAGTCATGGTTGGCGGCGCGCCCGAAGTTATTGCCGCCGGTGCGCTCAATGGGGTTGAACGTATTTTTGCTGTCCACTGTGAGCCGAAACTACGTGTCGGTCACGTTGGCGTTCGAACAGGTGCCATCACCTCTGCAGCTGACACCCTGGAGATTCAGGTGCATGGTCCGGGCGGGCATACCTCCCGTCCGCAGATGACGGCCGATGTTGTCTATGCGCTGGGTAAATTGATTGTAGATTTGCCGGGCTTGCTGTCGCGACGCGTCGATCCTCGTACAGGCACCGTGCTGACGTTCGGCTCCGTTCACTCCGGGTACGCGCACAACGCGATTCCGTCGGAAGGCAGCGTCAGTGGCACCCTGCGCACCGCGGACATCAAGACCTGGCGCGACATCGATCCACTGGTGCGCGAACTGATTGAACAGGTCCTCGCTCCGACCGGCGCCGATTGCACCATCAACTACGAGCGTGGCGTGCCGCCTGTGCTTAACGACGAATACTGCACCGCCCTGATTGCGGAAGCGGTGCGACGAGTGGACGAGAATGCTGTCATTCAGGCCCCACAGTCGTCCGGCGGCGAGGACTTCGGTTGGTATCTCGAGCACGTCCCGGGTGCGATGGCTCGTCTGGGCTGCTGGTCCGGTCGTGGAGACAAGCACGATTTGCACCGAGATGATCTAATCGTGGACGAGCGTTGCCTGGGCGTTGGTGTGAAACTCTTCGCTGGCATCGTCGCACGCTATGAGGATGGCGCGCAGTCAACCATGACTGTCCGTTAGACTATTGGGGCAAAGCGGGGAAAACGCCTCCCGCGGTAGTTACATTGTGATATCCACGGCAACTTTGGAGGATTTGTGGCACAGAGGATCGTAATCATTGGCGGCGGCCCAGCCGGCTACGAAGCAGCGCTGGTTGGCGCCAAGTACGGTGCTGAAGTCACTGTGGTTGAGGATGCCGGTATGGGCGGTTCTTCCGTCCTGTGGGATTGCGTTCCCTCTAAGGCCTTCATCGCGGCGACGGGCGTTCGTACCGATATGCGCCGTGCGGACGAGATGGGTCTTCGCCCGGACTTCTCCCAGCGTAAAATCGACTTCACTGCGGTCAACGAGCGCGTTAAGCGCCTGGCGCAGCAGCAGTCTGACGATGTTCGCGCACAGATGGAGCGCGAGGGCATCAAAATGCTGCAGGGCCGCGGTCGTCTCGATGACCACGACCCGGGCCGTGTAACTCACTACGTCACCGTCGACTTGCTCGAGGGCGGCGAGGTCACTCTTGAAGCCGACCTGGTGCTGGTCTGCACCGGTGCGTCCCCACGTATTCTGCCGGGTGCAATTCCTGATGGTGACCGTATTTTGACCTGGCGTCAGGTTTACGAACTGGAGGAGCTGCCGGAGCACCTCATTGTGGTCGGTTCTGGTGTTACCGGTGCTGAGTTCGTATCCTCGTTCACCGAGTTGGGTGTGAAGGTCACCATGGTCGCTTCGCGTGACCGTATCCTGCCGCACGAGGATGCTGACGCTGCAGATGCCCTGGAGGAGGTCCTGCTGGAGCGCGGTGTGGACGTTGTGAAGAACGCCCGCTGTGATCTTGTCGAACGCACTGAGGACGGCGGCGTTCGCGTCGTCACTTCCGACGGCCGTGAGGTCTTCGGCTCCCACGCGTTGATGACCGTCGGATCGATTCCGAACACTGCGGATATGGGTCTGGACGCAAGTGGTGTGAAAATGACCCCGTCTGGCCACATTCACGTTGACCGTGTTTCCCGCACCAACGTGCCGGGTATCTACGCTGCCGGTGACTGCACCGACTTGTTCCCGCTGGCTTCCGTTGCAGCTATGCAAGGTCGTATTGCGATGTACCACGCCCTCGGTGAAGGTGTTTCGCCAATTCGCCTGCGCACCGTTTCCTCGGCAGTGTTCACCCGCCCGGAGATTGCGACTGTTGGTGTCTCCCAGGCTCAGATTGAGTCCGGTGAGGTCTCCGCTCGTGTTGAGGTTTTCCCGCTGGCAGGTAACCCGCGTGCGAAGATGCGCTCGCTGCGCCACGGCTTCGTCAAGCTGTTCTGCCGTAAGAATTCCGGCATGATTATCGGTGGTGTGGTGGTCGCTCCGACCGCCTCGGAGCTGATTCTGCCAATTGCTGTGTGTGTCTCCAACCAGCTCACCGTCGATGACCTGGCAAGCTCCTTCTCTGTCTACCCGTCGCTGTCTGGCTCGATTACTGAGGCTGCTCGTCAGCTGATGGCACACGACGATCTGGACTAATGCTGGTATCGCGACTGGCAACATGACCGGCCGCACTCGTAATTAAAACAAGCCGAGCCCCGAAAGTGGGGCTCGGCTTTTTGGCTGTGCAATAAGAACGTACCGATGCGCTTATGCTGCGCTTACTTGCTGGAGAGTTCAGCGTACTTAGCGGTGACTTCCTCCACAGACGGATTCGTGGCGTGCTCGCCATCGGAGTACAGCACAGTCGGCACAACGCGGTTGCCGTCATTGACGGACTCAACCCACTTCGAAAGGTCGTCGTGCTTTTCGACGTCCCAAGCCTCAAACGGAGTGCCGTTTTCCTTCAGGCCAGCAATGAGGTTCTGGCAGAAAGGGCACCAGGCCGCAGCGTAAATGGTCACGTGTTCGGTGGTCTGTGGAGTCTTCACATCAGTCATACTTAGTCCAACGCGCGGACCAAGGCCGATATTCCATTGCGCAATACGTCCGCCGGGCAGTAGCCCCACCTCAGAGCCTTGCTCGGCACCCTTCCCAGATGCTCTTCGGAGGCTTTCCTTCCGAGGCTTTTAAAGGAAGCTAATCCTCTAGACGCCGCCACGTGCAGAAGCGGTAGCGTAGGCCGGTCGTTGACGTCTGCCACGGGCCATCCTCGACACGAACCCAGTCGTAGAGGTCGGGAGCCATGACCGGTACCGGGACATTGACATCAGTATCAATGTCGGTGACCACGCATTCGTCGGCAAGCGAAAGTGCATCGCGATAGACACGTCCGCCCCCGATAATCCATGCTGCGGGCTCGTCGGCGACGGCTGCGAGTGCCGCTTCGAGGCTGGCTGCGGATTCAGCGCCGGGGAAATCGGACACGGAGCGCGAAAGGACGATGTTTCGACGACCCGGGAGTGGACGGAACTTGGGATTCAGCGAGTCCCACGTGCGACGCCCCATGATGACTGGTGCGCCCATCGTCGTTGTTTTGAAATGCTGAAGATCTTCAGGCAGATGCCAGGGCATAGTCGCGCCGTCGCCGATAATGCCGGCCCGAGACTGCGCCCAAATCATCCCTACAAACGGGGGCTTTGCGCTGGTGGAAGCGGTGGACTCGTTCATGTCGACACTCACCTTTCGCTGACTTAGACAGCCACCTGACCGCGAATCAGAGGATGCGGGTCGTAGCCGATGACCTCGATGTCCTCGTAAGCGTAGTCGAAAATGCTGTCGGCCTTCCGAAGCTTCAGCGTGGGGTAGGGGCGTGGCTCACGGGAGACCTGCAGTTCGCACTGTTCAATGTGGTTGTCGTAGATGTGGCAATCACCACCGGTCCAGATGAACTCACCAACGTCCAAGCCCGCCTGCTGCGCCATCATGTGCGTCAACAGTGCATAGGAAGCGATGTTAAATGGCACGCCCAGGAACATGTCCGCGCTGCGCTGGTAGAGCTGGCAGCTGAGCTTGCCATCTGCGACGTAGAACTGGAACAGCAGATGGCATGGCGGCAGCGCCATATTGGAAATCTCGGAGACATTCCATGCGCTGACGATGTTGCGGCGGCTATCCGGGTTGGACTTCAAAGTCTCCAGCGCCTGTGCAATCTGGTCGATGTGGTGCCCATCCGGAGTGGGCCAGGAGCGCCACTGCACGCCATAGACCGGGCCGAGGTCGCCGTTGTTGTCTGCCCACTCATCCCAAATAGTCACTCCGCGGTCCTGGAGCCACCGGACGTTCGAATCGCCGCGGAGGAACCACAGCAGCTCGTACACGATGGACTTCAGGTGCACCTTCTTAGTGGTGATCAGTGGGAAGCCCTCGTTCAGATCAAAGCGCAGCTGGCGGCCGAACACTGAGCGAGTGCCCGTGCCAGTGCGGTCTGATTTAGCTGCTCCGTCAGCGAGAATTTCGCGCAGCAAATCCTCGTACGGAGTCTGAATGCCCTGATGAGCCTGTGTTGTGATGTCAGTGGAGTCGGTCATAGCCGCCCTAGCTTACCTACTTCTGCTCTTGATTCTTGAATTCCTTCACCGCTGCCAGAATCTCCTCCGACAGGTCCGGTCGGCAGAACAGCATATCCGGCAGGAAAGTATCGACATTATTGTAGGTCGGCGCGGAGCCGTCTAGGCGGCTGACATGCAAACCGGCGGACTTAGCGACACCAACCGGCGCTGCCGAATCCCACTCGTACTGACCACCGTCGTGGATGTAGGCGTCGTAGTCACCGAGCAGTACGTGCATTGCCTTCGCACCAGCGGAGCCCATCTCTACCAGCTCCATGCCCAGCTTGTCAGCGACGTACTTCGCCACAGCCGGTGGGCGAGTACGCGATACGACAATCTTGCCCGCACGCGGCCCCTGGACAGCCTTGGCCTCACCCGTGTGGAAAACCTGGCCGTGATCCGGCAGACCAACAGCAGCGTGGGTCGGCTGACCGTCCTCTACCAGAGCGACATGAACTGCCCAGTCCTGGCGGCCCGAAGCGAACTCACGCGTGCCATCGAGTGGGTCAATAATCCACACCCGCTTTGAGTCCAGGCGCTCACGGTTATCCGCGGCTTCCTCCGACAGCAGTCCGTCGTCCGGACGGTGCTGCTCCAGTACGCGGGCAATCCACTCCTGTGCCAGTGCGTCGCCGGCATCTCCCAGAATGCGGCCACGCAGCAGGCCTACGTTGCGGACACCCTTGAGAATTTCACTGGCGCCCACGGCAAGTCGATAGGCAAGAACATCATCTTCAATGTAGGCAGACATGACTTAGATACTATTAGCTTTTTCCCAACCCCGCTTTGCGACGGGATGCCGCGCCCCATCCTCACCGCAACCGAGTGGCCATATAAATAACAAAAGTCCGCCCGCAGCGAGAATCAGTTCAAGCCGAGGGCGGACTGTTAGTTATCTAGGCCAGTTGGCCAGAAGACGTTAGCGCTTGTCGCGGTACCAGGTCAGCAGCGCATCGGTGGAGGCATCGCCCGAATCCGGTGCAACTTCACCGGTAACAGCAGGCAGTAGGTCGCCAGCCTGCTGCTTGCCCAGCTCGACGCCCCACTGGTCGAAGGAGTTCAGGCCCCAAACAATGCCCTCGACGAAGGTGATGTGCTCGTAGAGTGCAATCAGCGCACCGACAGCGTCCGGGGTCAGTTCCTCGGCCATGATGGTCGTGGTCGGACGGTTACCTGGCATGACCTTGTGCTCTACGAGTTCCTCGGCAACGCCCTCTGCGCGAATTTCTTCTGCGGTCTTACCGAAGGCCAGCACCTTGGTCTGTGCGAAGAAGTTACTCATCAGTAGGTCGTGCATAGAACCTTCGCCGGAAGCCGTCGGCAGATCCTGGCGTGGACGGGCAAAGCCGATGAAGTCAGCCGGAACTAGGCGAGTTCCCTGGTGAAGGAGCTGGAAGAAAGCGTGCTGGCCGTTCGTTCCCGGCTCACCCCAGAAGATTTCTCCGGTGTTGTAGTCCACCCTCTTGCCGTCGGTACGCACGGACTTACCGTTCGATTCCATGGTGAGCTGCTGAAGGTACGCCGGGAAGCGAGAGAGATCTTCAGAGTAGGGCAGCACGGCATGCGACTGAGCGTCGAGGAAGTTTGAGTACCAGACATTCAGCATGCCCATCAGTACCGGCACGTTCTGCTCCAGCGGAGCGTTGAGGAAGTGCTCATCCATTGCGCGGAAGCCCTGCAGGAAGCGCATGAAGTCCATCGGACCAACGACGGCCATGATGGACAGGCCGATGGCGGAGTCGACGGAGTAGCGGCCGCCGACCCAGTCCCAGAAGCCAAACATGTTCTCAGTGTCGATGCCGAATTCGGCGACCTTTTCGGCATTCGTGGAAACGGCGACGAAGTGCTTGGCGACGGCATCTTCGCTACCCAGCTGCTGGATAAGCCAGCGGCGAGCTGCGTGAGCGTTGGAGAGCGTCTCCTGCGTGGTGAAGGTCTTGGAAGCGACGATAAACAGCGTGGACTCCGGATCGACCTCATCCAGAACCGCATGTAGATCAGATGGGTCAACGTTAGAGACAAAGCGGGCATCAATGCCGGCAGTGGCGTAGGTGCGCAGCGCCTTGGTCACCATTGCCGGGCCCAAGTCGGAGCCACCGATGCCGATGTTGACCACAGTCTTAATAGTGTGACCCGTGTATCCCAGCCAGTCTCCACTGCGGAGGCTGCGAGCAAAGTCGCGCATGCGGCCGAGCACCTCATGCACGTCGGCAGCAACATCCTGGTCGCCGACGGTCAGATTTTCCTCTGCTGGCAGGCGCAGCGCTGTGTGCAGCACGGAGCGGTTTTCAGTGGTGTTGATCTTGTCACCGCGGAACATCTTCTCGCGTGCTTCTTCGATGCCAGCGGCGCGAGCGAGCTCAACCAGCTCGGCAAAACCGTCGAGGCACATCAAGTTCTTGGAAAGGTCAACGTGGAGAGTGCCCGCATCGAAAGTCAGCTTCTCAGTGCGGCCATCTTCATTGGCGAAAAGCTCACGCAGCGAGGTGGCGCGAACATTGTCCACGCGCTTAGCCAGCTGAGCCCACTGTTCGGTTGCGGTGATATCTACAGTCATTCCTGCTCCCAGGTGAGTTTTGACGAAATGCACTTTATACCTCCCCAGACTAGTTGCGTTTTGGCGCTCTCGCCGGGCGACAGTATTCGATCAGGCGTGACCACAATCTGCTGGCAGCTCGATTCCGCGGTGCCTATGCTCCGCCTATGCGCCGACCATCCGTCGACTATCCGCCACCTACGAGTCCCTAGCCCGCTTCAGCAAAGGCACCTACCCTGGAAAATATGACTGATTTCACCCCTGATTACGACAACATCCTCAAAGATGTCCCCACAGGCCTTCTCCTCGGCGGCGAGTTCCGTCCCGCGTCGAATGGTGAGACCTTCGATGTCGTTAACCCCGCGACAGATAAGCCGCTGGTCCAGGTCGCCTCCGCCACAGAGGAGGACGCCAGGCAGGCGCTTGACGACGCCGTCGCAGCCCAGAAGGAGTGGAAGGTAACCCCGCCCCGCAAGCGCAGCGAGATTCTTTACCGCGCTTTTGAACTCATCCGTCGGGATGCAGACAAGTTGGCCCAGCTGCAGTCCCTGGAGATGGGCCGTGCGTTGCCGGATTCCAAGGCTGAGGTCGGCTACGGTGGCGAGTTTTTTCGTTGGTTCGCTGAGGAGGCCGTGCGTATCTCCGGCGATTACCGAATTTCTCCGAGCGGAACCTCGCGCGTCGCGGTGATTAAGCAGCCGGTCGGCCCGGCTTTGGCTATTACGCCGTGGAATTTCCCGCTGGCTATGGGTACCCGCAAGATCGCCCCGGCACTCGCCGCCGGCTGCCCGGTCATTATTAAGCCGGCGTCCAAAACTCCGCTGACCATGCTCTACCTGGGCAAACTGCTTATCGAAGCCGGTGTCCCCGCAGGCGTAATCTCCGTGCTGCCAACAGGACACTCAGCCAACGTTTCGGCCCTGCTTTCCGATGACCGCCTGCGCAAGTTCACCTTCACCGGTTCCACCGAAGTTGGCCAGATGCTCGCTGCGAAGGCCGCGGAAACTTCGATGAAAGTTTCCCTTGAGCTCGGCGGGAATGCTCCGTTTGTCATTCTCTCTGATGGTGATGTTGATAAGGCTGTGCAGGCAGTCAGTGACGCCAAGCTCCGCAATGGCGGCCAGGTGTGTATCGCCCCGAATCGCTTTATTGTTCATGAATCCAAGAAGGATGCGTTCGTCGAGGGCGTCGTCAAGCGTTTTGCGGAACTGAAGTTGGGCGAGGGCACCGACCCTGCGACGGACCTTGGGCCACTCGCGCTGCGCGATCAACAGGAAAAGGTTCGTGATCTGGTTGATGATGCGATCAAGCGCGGTGCGAAGGTCGAGTGCGGCGGCAAGATTCCAGATCTCGGCGGCGCGCTTTCCGACGGCTACTTCTTCGAGCCCACAGTTCTGACCGATGTGCCCGAGGATGCGGATATTGTCCGCGAAGAGATTTTCGGTCCAGTGGTTGCGGTGACAACCTTCACAGACGACGACCGTGCGATTGAGCAGGCAAATGACACCATCTTTGGCCTGGCTGCGTATGTGTTCAGTGAGAACCTGACCAAGGCGCTTAGTGCGGCAGAGGCGTTGGAGTCCGGCATGGTTGCGGTCAATAAGGGATCGCTGTCGGACCCGTCGGCGCCGTTCGGTGGTGTCAAGCAGTCCGGCCTTGGACGCGAGGGTGGCTTCACCGGTATCGATGAGTTCCTAGAGGAAAAGCTGATTTCCCTGGAAGGCTAGACGGGCGAGTAGCTGGCGAGGGTTAGCCCAGGCGACCGCGTCCCATGCGCAGCAGCGCCGACGCGATTGCCGGGCCCTCTGGGCCAAGTGCGTCGCGGAACTCGTTGATGATCTGCACCTCTCGGCCGTGCACGAGACGTGTGCCGCCAGATCCCAGGCGGGTTTTGCCGACGGCCTTACTGATTGCGGTGCGGCGTTGAATGGCATCGATAATCAGCCCGTCAAGGCGGTTGATTTCCTTGCGGTACTGTTCGATCTCCGCGGAGCTCAACGGGTCATCGGTGCCGGTGGGGGTGCGGACTTCAAAAGGGGATACTGCCGCAGCTTGCTGGCTGTGCTCAGCGCCGTCGGTGTTATCGGTGTGTGCGGCGGGAGTGTCCGCAGGGTTTTCGCTCATAGTTCTTATTGTGCCAAAGGATTCGAACAGTCCAATCCGGGGGCTCGGCTACTGTAGTAGCCATCATGGGAAATGAAA
This sequence comes from Corynebacterium sp. HMSC064H12, assembly GCF_001809925.1. NCBI lineage: Bacteria > Bacillati > Actinomycetota > Actinomycetes > Mycobacteriales > Corynebacteriaceae > Corynebacterium > Corynebacterium sp. HMSC064H12. The sequence goes on from NZ_KV799323.1 coordinate 115,302, forward strand.
CTGGAATGCTGTTCGGGTCCTTCAATGCTGACGATGGCCGCAGTGGCGATAGCCATGCTGGTTCGAACCACGGTGAGTCGGGCGGTGCTACGCCTGGCCGCGGTGGTTTCGGCCACTTCGCCGGCGCTGGTAGCAATAGCACGCCGAGTGGCGCTGCCAGCTTTGGCGGCGGTTTTGGCGGCGGCTTCGAGCCCAGTTTTGATTCAGAGTCGCTGCTAGAGGGGCTTAATCCGCAGCAGTGCCAAGCAGTGGAGCACATTGGTTCACCACTGTTGATTGTGGCTGGAGCTGGTTCGGGAAAGACGTCTGTGCTGACGCGCAGGGTTGCATACCTAATCGGTGCGCGTGGAGTGCTGCCAAGCCAAATTTTGGCTATTACCTTTACCAATAAGGCCGCTGCCGAGATGCGCGAGCGTGTGGCCGGTCTGGTCGGTGACCAGGCGCAGCGTATGTGGGTGTCCACGTTCCACTCCATGTGTGTGCGCATCCTGCGCATGCAGCATGCGCTAGTACCGGGGCTTAATTCCAATTTCTCTATTTATGATTCGGACGACTCCCGGCGTTTGCTGTCCATGATCGCTAAGGACATGGACCTGGATGCCAAGAAGTTCACCGGCCGCGTGCTCTCGTCGCGTATCTCCAATCTCAAGAATGAGTTGATTGACCCGGAGAAGGCCATCGCGGATGCCTCGACGACGCGCAATCCTTTTGATGACGTCGTTGCACGGGTTTACCTGGAGTACCAGACCAGGCTGCGGGCAGCTAATGCCGTGGATTTTGACGATCTAATCGGTGAGGTCGTTCGGATCTTCACCAATCATCCGCAGGTTGCAGAGTATTACCGTCGTCGCTTCCGGCATGTGTTGGTGGACGAGTACCAGGACACCAACCATGCGCAGTATGTTTTGGTCTCGACGCTCGTCGGCAAGCCCGGTGGAGATGTGCCTCCGAGCGAGCTGTGTGTGGTGGGCGATTCGGACCAGTCCATTTATGCCTTCCGTGGTGCGACTATTCGCAATATTGAGGAGTTTGAGAAGGACTATCCGGAGGCCACGTCGATTCTGCTGGAGCAAAACTATCGCTCGACGCAGACGATTCTGTCGGCGGCCAATGCGTTGATTGCGCGCAATGAGAATCGCCGGGAGAAGAAGCTGTGGACCGATCTCGGTGAGGGCGGCAAGATCAAGGGCTACGTGGCGGACAATGAGCACGATGAGGCTCGGTTTATCGCTAACGAGATTGAGCAATTGGTCGATTACGGACCGTACTCGTACTCGGATGTGGCGATTTTCTACCGCACCAATAATTCCTCCCGTGCTCTAGAGGATGTCTTCATTCGTATGGGCGTGCCGTACACGGTGGTTGGTGGCACCAGGTTCTATGAGCGTAAGGAAGTACGCGATATTGTCGCCTACCTGCGCGTTATTGAGAACTTCGACGATGATGTTTCGCTGCGTCGCATTATCAATACGCCGCGGCGTGGAATCGGTGACCGTGCGGTGGCGCATGTGTCGCTCTATGCCGAAGACGAGCGGTGCTCGTTTGGCACGGCGCTACGTGCCGTAGCTGAGGGCAAGGTTCCGGCGGTGGCGGCGCGGAGTCGAAACGCGATGGCGGCGTTCGTCGAGATGATTGATGCTCTGGCGGCGGATATGGCATCCGGTGAACTGGCCGATATCGGTGACTTGGTCAACGCGATTATTGACCGCAGTGGATACAAGTCGGAGCTCGAGCGCTCCAATGATCCGCAAGATGCCACGCGCCTGGACAACCTCAATGAGCTCGTCAGCGTTGCGCGGGAGTTCTCTGCAGAGGCGCGGATGATGTCGTCGGTGGATATTAGCGCTGATGTAAATCAAGGCTCTGGCGCTGCAGCTGATGCTGAAAGCGGTGCTGATGCCAGTGGCGAGTCCGCGGTGGAATCGGAGATCGCGAATGACCTCGCGCGTGATTTCACGGCCGACTTCGACAACGATGGGGAAGCGGAGCCGGGAAGTCTGCAGGCGTTCCTCGAGCGAGTTTCTCTGGTGGCCGATGCGGATCAGATTCCGGATGATGACACCGGTGTAGTGACGTTGATGACGCTACATACGGCTAAGGGCCTGGAGTTTCCGGTGGTATTTCTCATTGGCTGGGAAGACGGACTGTTCCCGCACCTGCGCGCCCTGGGCGATCCGAAGGAGCTGGCTGAAGAGCGACGTCTGGCCTATGTGGGTATTACCCGAGCTCGCAAGCAGCTGTATCTCACGCGCGCTGTGACTCGGTCCTCGTGGGGTTCGCCGCAGAATAATCCGCCTTCACGTTTCCTGGGGGAAGTCCCAAGCGACCTGATCGATTGGCTGCGCGAGGCTCCGGCTCGCAGCTGGGGCGCCGGTTCTGGTGGTTTTGGTTCTGGTGGCTACGGCGCGGGCAGCGCGTTTGGTCGTGGCCATGGTGCCTCGTCGGGCTTCGGTTCCAGCTCGGGCTTCGGCTCTGGTGGATCCTCTAACTCTGGTGCGTCATCCCGAAAGAAGAATCAGGTCTTGCACCTAGAGCCCGGTGACAAGGTTGTTCACGACAAGTACGGCTTAGGCACTGTGCTTGAGGTCCAAGGGGCCGCGCCCCGGGCAACTGCGATGATTGACTTTGGATCCGCAGGTAAGGTCCGCATGATGCTTATCGGCGGCGTGCCCATGGAGAAGTTGTAAAAGAACAACCACCGCCCGACTGGCCGTCCCTACCCGCGGCCGTGCACGTGCCACTATCGCGTGGAGGCTACTTAGGCTTCTTCGCTGTCACCCAGCAGTTGATGGTGGCATCTTGTACTTCGGTGCCGTTGGCATCGGTCAGCACGATGTGGACGGGAAAATCTACCCCACCAGTCTCCGGTGTGATGGTGGAGAAGTCCGGCAACTCAGCCTTGGCCACAGCCGTCAGGCCACCAACGGAGATGCGCTTGTAGTTCGTCGTCATGCCCTTTGGAACCCAGCGATGCGTTGTCGGTACGCTGGCCTCACAGAGCATGCCCATCGCGAATTCAGCGAGGTTACACGCAGCAATCGCATGCACGGACTTAATGTGATTACGCACGCCCCACCAAGCGGGCATGCGCGCTACCGCCAGTCCAGGCTGCATCGTCTCTAGCTTGGGACAGATTGTGCGGAAATATGGCGCCGTCAATGCGGCGGTTAAGGAAAATAGACGCTTGCCGACGACTGGAGTCGCAGCCAACTTCTTCCACATGCGGAATGTTTGAGTCTCTGCCATGTGTCAAGAGTAAAGCCCCAGTACCGGCGGCGATGCCGGTTTCTGAAAAATTTAATCAGGGGAGGCTTGCAGCCGCGGTCAAACAGGGGCCGGTGCACAGGTAGGGCCTTCGCAGAGCGGCCAGGCTTGCTCGTACCTGTGCCGATACCTGATTAGTTCAGGTTCAGACCACGCTGGATGAACCAGGTCACCGGGTCGACCGGAGTGGTGCCATCCGGGTGGATCTCGAAGTGGAGGTGCGTACCGGTGGAGAAGCCGCGGTTGCCCATACCGGCGATGACCTGACCAGCTCGGACAGCTTCTCCGACAGCAACGTAGATGGACTCGATGTGGCCGTAGACGGAAACAGAGCCGTCGTCATGGCGAACGCGAATCCACTGGCCGTAGCCCTGAGCCGGGCCTGCATCGATAACAGTGCCGTCCATGACGGACATGATTGGGGTGTTGGTGACGTTAGCCAGGTCGACACCGTAGTGGAAGGTTCCCCAGCGTGAGCCGAACGGTGAGGTCAGCAGCCCCACGGTCGGGATGGAGAGTTTCGGAGCGCGGGCAGCCTGGTCGCGAGCAACGCGCTCCTGGTTGTACTGCAACGCCGTAGCGAGGTGGTCGCTGAGGTTAGTGCTCGGATTGAAGGAGCTGGAGGCCAGCACCATCGGAGCGTTGTTCTTCGGCTGAGCAGCGCGGGTCTGAGTCGAAGCTGAGTTCTCCGGAGCCTTATTCTCGGTCTCAGCTGCGTGGGCGACCGCGTTGGAGGAAGCGATCGTCGATGCGGACAGTGCGACCAGTGCTGCGCGAGAAGTTGCGGAAACCTCTACCTTGCGGTGCTTTCCGCCTCCGCGACGAGCATTGAAAAACGTCACTTCAATCTCCCTGCCAACGAAACTCTTTGTAACCCAACTGTTATCTAACTTCTGCGATAATAACGGTTCGATATAGGGCAAGCAACTTGTTTTTAGAGAACTTGTTCGCTGATTCGTCAGTTTCAGTTCAATAGGGCCGTGCTGTGGCCGTGGGGCTGTTGTCTTGTATCACGGATCCGGTGAAGCGCAACCGGTGTGTTGCCAGGGGATTTATGGCGGATGCCCCTTAATCGAGGGGCTGGGTAGGGGGGATCGGCAAGTAGTTTCCGGGTGAACTAAGGGTGTGGTCGCGGGGGTGGCAAAAAGTAACCCATCGGCGTTGACAAATGGAAACCAAAGGTGAAGCCACTTTTGGGGGGGAGGGGGCAAAAGGAGATTGGACTCAACGGATACCGTCCGTCCTGGGATCCGTACCTTCAAATTAGACTCTGCAATGCCTAAACAAAGAGGCGTTGTATGTATGGCACTATATGGCCATGGCTGTGACGCACCCTTGCGTGGCACCCTATCTATATAGGTGGGCAATCAGCTGTCAATGATTAGACGCGGGAAGGACGATGTCACTGTGAAAGGCGCGGATTCGCGGAGAGGTTCCTCCGGTAGCGATCGAAATCGGCGAAGCCGCACCGGTGCCGGTGGCAGCGGCGGGGGTTCCCGTAGCGTCCGCAGCGAGCGCACTGCCCGCGCATGGCAGAATACGCAGGCCGGTCAGACTGGCGGTGCGCGCAGCGTCGGTGCCGACAGCAATCGAGCCGCCACGACGAAGATGAAAGCGGGGGGCTCCGGAACGTCGTCACGCAAGGGGCGTCCCTCGGGGTTCCGTCGTTTCATTAACTCGCCTCGTACACGCCGGTTTGGGCTGTCTGTTGCCGGTTCTTACGGCGTCGTATTGCTGTTCATCATCTCGGTAGCTCTGATTGGCGTCATCGTCAGTGGCGCTGGAATGTCTCCGCTTCCAGCGAGTATCGCGTCGATGTGGATGATCTTTAACCTCGCACCGTTCCGCTTTAACGGCACGACGCTGGGGCTCACACCAGCACTGCCCGCGGTGCTGATGGTGTTGTTCATCGCCTGGCGTGTACGCCGCGAAGTCGCTGACCGCATCAGCATCAAGGATGTCCGCGCGTTGGTCGGCGCGTATCTGGGCACGCCCATTGTTCTCACCATCATCGCGTGGCTCATGCTTTACGACGCGTCGAAGGTGTTTCCCCGCGTTCAGACCCCTAGTTTCGGCCTTGCGATTGCAGCCGCGCTGCTTGTAAATCTCGTGGCCTTGGTGCTGGGAATGGGGCAGCGGTTGCTGCGTGCACTACTGCTGCGCCGGAAGCTGCCGGAGTGGTTGCTCGGGTCGGCCCGTCTGGCGGGCAGCTACGTGGCATGGCTGTGGCTGGCCGGTGTTGTGGTGACACTCGTTTCGCTGATTTGGCATCGAGAGTTGCTGGCAGAGACATTTGCAATCACGGATACCGTCGGTGAAAGTGTTGCGGTCAGCGGCCTCTCGCTGCTGTACCTGCCAAATGTGGCCTTCGGTGCTGTCGGTGTGCTGGTGGGCGGAAAATCGACGTTTGGGCCAGCGGAGGCTGGGCTGTTCGCAGTGCACCCGGCTCAGCTGCCACCGCTGCCGATTTTGGCTGCCATGCCTCAGTCGCTGGTGCACTGGGCTTTCGGAGTGCTGATTGTGCTACCGCCAGCCGTTGCGGCTTGGCGCGTCGTGGCATTCCTGAAGAAATCTGCACCGAAGCAGCCCTACCTGGTCGTCGTTCTCGCTGCCGTGTGGTCGATCATCTTCCTCATGGGGCTGGCTTGGCTGCTCGGCGGTGAGGTTGGCATCTTTGGGTGGGCCGGTGCCTCCTGGTGGCTGACTGGACTGCTCGGCTCGATGTGGCTGGTTGTTCCGGGGGCCATCGTGGTTGTTGCGATGACCGGTGTGCCGTCACTTGGTAGGGACAAGGGAGTCTCGGAAGTGGCCGCCGAGAAGTTCCCGCCGAAGCCTGCGGGAGATGGAAACGGTCATGCTGAGGCTGAGGATGCCGGCGACGCCGATAAGTCCGACAATGACGGGAGCGGTTCGGAGGAGTCGGAGGAGATTGTCGACGGGGAAGTCGTAGCGACCTCCGAAGATGAAGCGACCTCCGAAGACGAAGCCGAGTCCGACACAGAGGAGGAATCAGAGTCCGGTGCTGAGTCTGAAGACACTTCAGAAGACGCTGAGGAATCGGACGACTCTGAAGAGGATTCAGAAAGCGCCGCAGGCGGAGAAGCATCGGGCGAAGTAGATGCGACCGACGAGGACGAATCCGATGAGGACACCGAAGACTCGGAGGAAGGCGGCGACGGGGAACCGTCGTCAAGCCAAAAGAGCTAAGCCAACTTAGGGGGAGCGGAATTTGGGGTCTCTGCCGGGCTGGGTAAGCTAAACGCCGTGACTGAAGCACAGCCCGTCGCAGAAATTTCGCACAATAATTCCTCCAGCAAGCAGCTCCGCATCGTAGTCCTGGCCTCTGGCCTGGGCTCCCTTTTGCAGTCGATGCTGGAACTGCTGGACGCTGAAAAGGTTCAGATTGTCGCGGTTGGTTCGGACAAGGATTGTCCGGCGCTGGAGAGGGCTCAAAACCTCAATATCCCAACTTTTCGGGTGCCTTTCGATGCTGAGGCAAAGAAGGACCGAGAAGGTTGGGATATTCGTGTTTTAGAGGCCGTGAACAGTTTTTCGCCGGATATCGTTGTCTCGGCGGGTTTCATGCGCATTCTGGGGCCATCATTTGTGGAGGCCTACAGCAATCGCATCATTAATACGCACCCAGCGCTGCTGCCGTCCTTCCCAGGGGCGCGTGCGGTACCGGATGCACTTGACTACGGGGTGAAGGTCACCGGCACGACCGTGCATATCGTTGATAATGGAGTGGACACCGGGCCGATTCTGGCGCAACAGCCAGTGGCCGTCGAGGACGACGACACGGTGGAGACCCTGCACGAACGAATCAAGGTTGTCGAACGCCGACTCCTGGTTGATGTATTGCACTCGATTGCCGATCACGGAATTGAGCGTGACGGACGAAAGGCTTATCTGAAATGACCAACGACAACACGCAGCGTAAACCGATCAAGCGCGCTCTGATTAGCGTCTACGACAAGACTGGGCTCGAGGAGCTGGCTCGCGACCTGCACGAGGCTGGCGTGGAAATCGTTTCCACCGGTTCCACGGCTGGCAAGATTGCTGCAGCTGGCGTGCCTGTGACCCCGGTTGAGGATCTCACTGGTTTCCCGGAGTGCCTCGAGGGCCGCGTGAAGACGCTGCACCCGCGTGTTCACGCCGGCATTCTGGCTGATACCCGCAAGGAAGACCACCTGGCTCAGCTGAAGGAGCTCGGTGTGGAGGCTTTCCAGCTCGTTGTCGTTAACCTGTACCCGTTCCGGGAGACCGTTGCCTCGGGCGCTTCCTACGACGAATGCGTGGAGCAGATCGACATTGGAGGCCCGTCGATGGTTCGCGCTGCGGCGAAGAACCACCCGTCGGTTGCCATCGTCGTCGACCCGGCTCGTTACGGCGATGTCGCTACCGCCGTGAAGGAAGGCGGCTTCACCCTCGAGCAGCGCCGTGAGTTCGCTCGCGACGCATTCCTGCACACCGCTGATTACGACGCAGCTGTGTCCAACTGGTTTGTTGAGCAGCTCGGTGGCGCTGAGGGATCCACTCCGACTCCGCTGCGCTACGGCGAGAACTCTCACCAGTCGGCAACTCTGACCCGCATTGGTACCAAGGGGCTGGCAAACGCCAAGCAGCTGAACGGCAAGGAGATGTCGTACAACAACTACCAGGATGCCGACGCCGCATGGCGTGCCGCCTGGGATCACGAGCGCCCGTGTGTGGCAATCATCAAGCACGCTAACCCGTGCGGCATCGCAGTCTCGGATGAGTCCATCGCCGCAGCTCACCGCGCAGCTCACGCATGTGACCCGATGTCCGCATTCGGCGGTGTCATTGCCGTCAACCGCGAGGTCTCCGTTGAGATGGCCGAACAGGTCAAGGACATCTTCACCGAGGTCATCGTCGCTCCGTCCTACGAAGACGGTGCCGTTGAGGTGCTGAAGGCCAAGAAGAATCTGCGTATTCTCGTCGCCGAGTACGAAGCACCGACCACCGAGAACAAGTTTATCTCGGGTGGTCTGCTCACCCAGGATCCGGATACTTACCAGGCAGAGGGTGATAAGCCGGAGAACTGGGAGCTGGCCACCGGCGAGGCATTGAATGCTGAAGAGCTGGCTGAGCTCGAGTTTGCATGGCGCTCCGTCCGCGCTGTGAAGTCCAACGCCATCCTGCTGTCCAAGAACAACGCCACCGTCGGCGTCGGCATGGGCCAGGTCAACCGCGTGGACTCCGCAAAGCTCGCCGTTGAGCGCGCAAATACGCTTGCCGACGGAGAAAACCGTACTCAGGGGGCCTACGCTGCGTCCGATGCCTTCTTCCCGTTCGCTGACGGTCTGCAGGTCCTGATTGATGCCGGTGTGAAGGCAGTTGTCCAGCCAGGTGGTTCCATCCGTGACGAAGAGGTCATAGCTGCTGCCAAGGAAGCTGGCGTCACCATGTACATGACAGGTACTCGTCACTTCTTCCACTAATTCCTTACTGGATTAGGGGCTAACCGCCGCGGTGCTAACTGTCACCTCGGCGGTTTTTCTCTACCCGGACGTGTGGGGACCTGTGGGCGAGGATGTGTGTCTGTTGTCGAGCCGTGGTCTATGTGAACACACGCTGAGGGCAGGCGCTGGTGATAATTATGCAGACGAAATGGCTCCAATGCGTTTAACATAAGGGCTTATGTCACGTAGAACCGAAGCGCGACGGCGTGGAGAAGCAGAGATTCTCTCCGCTGCTGCTGCGATCCTGGCCGACCGAGGGTTTCATCAGACTCGGTTGGAGGATGTTGGCTCCGCTGTCGGCATTTCTGGCCCAGCTCTTTACCGTTACTTCAGCGGCAAGGAAGAGCTGTTGGCGCAGATCCTCATCGATATTTCTATCCGACTTGTCGATGGTGCGCGAGCAGTTCTCGATCGAGCAAAGAGCAATGATTGGGAGCCAGAGGAGACTCTTCGGGGCCTCCTTGCGCATCACGTGCATTTTGCAGTCACGGAGCCCGATCGCATTCGTGTCCAAGAGCGCGAAGGGGGAAATCTGGCGCCAGAGCAGAGCGCAAAAGTGCGTTCCTTGCAGCGTCTTTACATGGTCTTATGGGTGGACGCTCTGCGTGAACTACAGCCCGAACTCACCTCCGACGAGGCGCAGCTTAAAGTCCAGCTCACCGCTGGGTTGATTAACTCTTCCAGGCATGTGCTCAAATGGGCGGGCCCCGAGGCGACAAGGGAAAATGCCTTTGAGATGGCCCTCGCTGCGCTGGGCATTAACAACCAATAATCCGTATTCATTCTTCTGCCGTCTGGCCTCACTGTGCTCAGCAGTGTGAGGTCAGGCGGCTTTGTTGTGCGGTGCAGGGCGCTCACATTCAGTTGAATTCACCCCCGAAACAGATTTCTAGGGGAAACATAAATCTCTATTGGAAACATGTTGCGACCTCAGGGAGAGGTGTGTATTTCAAGCTGCATAAAAGACTTCCGGGGGTGAAAGTGTGGTCTAAGAAACAAAATTTGTTGTGAGGTGACTGGGGTCACATTAATCTTTTCGTCAAGAAAGTTAATAGTCATTAACGGAAAGTATTTCGCCCATGACTCACGCTCCAGCATTGACCAACCGACAGCGCCACGAAGAGCTCGTCGCAGAGCTCAAAGAGCTGCTTAGCACAACAGCACGCGGTGGTTCCGAACGTGCCCGTGCTCGCCATATTTCCCGCGGTAAGCTGCTGCCACGTCAGCGCATCAACCAACTGCTTGACCCCGGCAGCCCTTTCCTTGAGGTCGCACCGCTAGCGGCCCACGAAATGTATGGCGGCAAGGTTCCGGCTGCTGGCGTCATCGCCGGCATTGGCATCATCGAAGGTCGTCGCTGCCTGGTTGTAGCCAATGACGCAACCGTTTCCGGCGGAACGTACTACCCGTTGACTGTCAAGAAGCACCTGCGCGCACAGGAGATTGCCAGCCTTAACCACTTGCCGTGCATTTACCTGGTCGACTCCGGCGGGGCCATGCTTCTCAACCAGGATGAAGTTTTCCCTGATCGCGATCATTTCGGTCGCATTTTCTACAACCAGGCCAACCTTTCCGCTCGCGGGATTCCGCAGATTGCCGCCGTGATGGGATCCTGTACCGCCGGTGGCGCCTATGTGCCGGCGATGAGCGATGAAGCGGTCATTGTGAAAAACCAGGGCACCATCTTCCTGGCAGGCCCGCCACTGGTTAAGGCTGCAACTGGTGAAGATGTCACACCAGAGGAACTCGGTGGCGGCGAACTGCACTCCAAGACCTCCGGCGTTACTGACCACCTCGCGGTTAACGATGCCGACGCACTGCGTCGTGTCCGCGATATCGTCGCAACGCTCCCCAAGGACCCGGAAGTTCCGTGGGACACAGAATCCACCGTCTCGCCGACTCGCAACCAGACCGATCTTTACGATGTCGTCCCCGTCGATGCCAAAGTGCCTTACGACGTTCACGAGGTTATTGAAATTATTGTGGATGGAGGTCAATACCAGGAGTTTAAGGCCGAATTTGGTACGACCCTGGTCACTGCTTTCGCCCGCATCCACGGCCACCGCGTCGGCATTATCGCCAACAACGGCATTCTCTTCGCGGAATCTGCGCAGAAGGGCGCGCACTTCATCGAGCTGTGTGATCAGCGCGGCATCCCACTGGTATTCCTGCAGAACACCACGGGCTTCATGGTTGGTCGCGAATACGAGGCCGGCGGTATCGCAAAGCACGGCGCCAAGATGGTCAACGCCGTGGCTACCACCCGCGTGCCCAAGTTCACCGTAGTCATCGGTGGTGCCTTCGGCGCCGGCAACTACTCCATGTGCGGTCGCGCATATTCGCCGCGCTTCCTCTGGATGTGGCCGAATGCTCGCATTTCCGTCATGGGCGGTCCACAGGCGGCGATGACGCTGTCGACGGTTCGTCGCAACCAGATTGAACGCTCAGGTGAGAGCTGGTCGCAGGAAGAGCAGGAGGAGTTTGAAGCTCCGATCCGTGAGCAGTTTGAGCGCCAGTCGCACTGCTATTACTCATCGGCTCGCCTGTGGGATGACGGTGTCATCGATCCCGCAGATACCCGCCGAATTCTTGGCATGGCCCTCGATGTGGCAAGTGGCGCGCCCCTGGATGAACAGGGCTTCGGCGTCTTCCGCATGTAGTAACCAGCTAAAAACTCTCGACACCGCATTTTCTGGAAAGGAAACACAGGGCACATGACAGCGCACAACACGCAGCCCCACGCAGCTGGCGGCAGCCTGAGTACCGTATTGGTCGCAAACCGCGGGGAGATTGCCTGCCGCATTATTCGAACCCTTCGTGACAACGGAATTCGCTCCGTCGCGGTCTACTCGGATGCCGATGCCGACGCCCCTCACGTCCGCATGGCGGATATGGCCATCCACATTGGCCCATCTCCGGCACGTGAGTCCTACCTGGTTATCGACAAGATTATCGATGCCGCTCGCCGCTGCGACGCAGACGGAATCCACCCCGGTTACGGCTTTCTGTCTGAAAACGCAGACTTCGCGACCGCCTGTGAGGAAGCAGGTATTGAATTCATTGGCCCACCGGCCAGTGCCATCAACACCATGGGTGACAAAATCTCCGCCCGCGCTGCCGTCGAAGCCCGCGATGTTCCCACCGTGCCGGGTCTGTCTCGCCCCGGGCTTAGCGACGAGGACCTCATTGAGGCAGCCCCATCGATTGGCTTTCCGGTACTGATTAAGCCGTCGGCAGGCGGTGGCGGCAAGGGGATGCACCGCGTGGAAAACGCTGCTGACCTGCCGGCTGCGCTCGCGACGGCCCGTCGTGAAGCGGCGGGTGCCTTCGGCGATGACTCCCTGTTCATCGAGCACTTCGTCGACACCCCGCGGCATATCGAGGTGCAGATTCTCGCAGATAAACACGGCAATGTAATCCACTTGGGCGAGCGTGAGTGCTCGCTGCAGCGACGCCATCAGAAGGTCATCGAGGAAGCACCGAGCCCTCTGCTGGATGAGGAAACGCGCAGCGCAATTGGTGAAGCGGCCTGTGACGCGGCCCGCTCGGTCGGCTACGTCGGCGCGGGCACGGTGGAGTTCATTGTGCCGGCGAAGGACCCGTCGTCGTTCTTCTTCATGGAGATGAATACGCGCCTGCAGGTTGAGCACCCCGTGACTGAGCAGGTCACCGGCCTGGATCTGGTGGCGCTGCAGGTTGACATTGCCTCGGGACGCCCACTGCCGGTTGCTCAGGAAGATGTAACTCTCACCGGTCACTCGATTGAAGCTCGCGTGTATGCCGAAGACCCGGCGGCGGGATTCCTGCCCACCGGTGGCACGGTCACACGTGTCGTCGAGCCGAGCGGGGCGGGAATCCGGGTGGATTCCGGCATTGTCGACGGTTCCGAGGTCTCATCTCTCTATGACCCGATGTTGATGAAGATCATCTCCCATGGGGAAAACCGTGAGCAGGCGCTCGAGCGGTTGGACCGAGCGCTCGGAGACACCGTTGTCGCAGGTGTCGGAGTCAATATCGACTTTTGTCGCTACCTGCTGAACGTCCCCGAGGTTCGCGCCGGCGATCTTGATACCGGTCTGCTCGACCGCGTGGCGGAAGGCTTCGCCACCTCCGAAACACCGGACGATGTCTACCTCGCCGCTGCGATGGACTGGCTGACTTCCCGCTTTGAACAAGCCACCGACTCACCGTGGCTGACCCCGGATGGCTGGCGTGCCAGTGCGCCTGCCGCGCAGCGCATTCGCTTTGGGGCAGGGGAGGACTCGCGTCTGATCTCGATTGTGGGCACCCCGGCGAGTGCTGACGTCGTTGTCGGTGACGTAGTCGCAGGTCTGTCGGCCGAAGCGGAGAACGAAGATATCGACGTTCCAGAACCGCGAAATTACAAAGTTTCGGTCTTTCGCGACGGGGAACATCTGCGCATCGTCCGCGACGGAGTCGCACAGCACTTCCTGGTCGAGACCATCGACAATGCGGGGTCGGCGAACCACGAAGAGTACGTCGTCGCCGGTGCCCACGGCACCTGGGTATTGCCCCGCACCGAGGTAGTCACCACCGGTGCCGAAGCCGATGCAGGCGGCTCTGGCGTCATCCAAGCTCCGATGCCCGGCGCGATTATCGCGTTGGCGGTGGAGGAGGGAGCCCGCGTCGAAGCTGGTGAGGCTCTGTTGGTCATGGAGGCCATGAAGATGGAGCACACTCTCACTGCCGAAATTGCAGGTGAGGTTAGCTTCACCGTCGCGCCGGGCGATCAGGTCGCCGGTGACCAGCAGCTGGCCGTCATCACCGTGGCCGAAGCCGAAGAATAAAAGCCCACACAAAACGCACCAATCAGGTCCTACACCTACAAAATCTTTAAGGAGCACTCATCATGTCCGAAAGCACCAAGATTGCAACCGCCATCCTCGACGACGAATACGTGGAACTGCAGAAAGTAGTTCGCGAATTTGCCAACGAAGTTGTCGATCCGGTTTCCGCCGAGCACGACCGCAACCACACCTTCCCGTACGAGATTGTCTCGCAGATGGGAGAAATGGGCCTGTTCGGTCTGCCATTCCCTGAGGAAGTCGGTGGAATGGGCGGCGACTACCTGTCCTTCGGTATCGCTCTGGAGGAGCTGGCTAAGGTCGATCAGTCGGTCGCTATCACCCTGGAAGCGGGCGTTGGCCTAGGTGCCATGCCGATCTTCCACTTCGGCAATGACAAGCAGAAGGAGACCTACCTGCCCGAGCTGACTGCTGGTAAGAAGCTCGCCGGTTTTGGTCTCACCGAGCCGGATGCAGGTTCCGACGCCGGTGCCACCCGCACCAACGCCCGTGAAGACGGCGATGATTTCGTCATCAACGGTGCCAAGCAGTTCATCACCAACTCCGGCACGGATATTACTTCGCTGGTTACTGTCACCGCAGTCACCGGCCAGAAGGACGATGGAAAGAAGGAGATTTCTACCATCATCGTCCCGAGTGGCACGGAGGGCTTTGTCGCGGAACCGGCTTACGACAAGGTCGGTTGGAATGCCTCCGACACCCACCCACTGACCTTCACCGATGTCCGCGTCCCCCAGGAGAACCTGCTGGGCACCCGTGGACGCGGCTTCGCTAACTTCCTGTCCATCTTGGCGGAGGGCCGAGTCGCGATTGCAGCGCTTGCCACCGGTGCCGCCCAGGGCTGTGTCGATGAGTCGGTCCGTCACGCCAAGGAACGTCAGTCCATGGGCCGTGCAATTGGCGAGTATCAGGCTGTTTCCTTCAAGATCGCACGAATGGAAGCGCGTGCGCATGCCGCACGCATGGCGTGGTACGACGCAGCCGCAAAGATGGCCGCGGGCGCAGATTTCCGTCGTGAAGCGTACATCGCCAAGATGATCGCCTCCGAGGCAGCGATGGACAACGCGCGCGACGCGACACAGATTTTCGGTGGCTACGGATTCATGAACGAGTACCGCGTGGCACGTCACTACCGCGACTCCAAGATTCTGGAGATTGGCGAGGGCACCACCGAAGTTCAGCTCATGCTGATCGCACGTGGATTGGGGCTGTAAAAATGGCTGACAACAACGCAACCGAAGTCACCCACGACGTCGTCCAGCGCGGACTGTGGTTCGAAGAGTACGAGGTCGGCGCGCGCTACCTGCACCGTCCGGGGCGAACCGTCACTGAAACCGATGACGTCCTCTTCACGACGCTGACCATGAACACCCAGCCACTGCATCTGGATGCGCACTGGTCGAGCCAGCAGCCGGGATTCGGCGGCGAGCGTCTGGTCAACTCCATGTGGACGCTGTCGACGGTTGTCGGGCTGTCCGTCGGGCAGCTGACGCTCGGCACCATCGTCGCCAACCTCGGCTTCACCGAAGTGGCGTTTCCCGCACCGATGTTCCACGGCGACACCCTGTATGCAGAGACCGTCTGCCGTAACAAGCGTCGGTCCAAGTCTCGCCCCAACCAGGGCATTGTCGAGCTCGAGCACATCGGTCGCAATCAGGACGGCACGATCGTCTGCCGCGCCGTCCGGTCCACGCTCGTCCAATGCGCACCGACTTCGCTTGACGACGGCTCCGAGAACGCAGCTTCAGCGGGGAAGTGAGTGGCTCATGTCTACGCATAAATCCTGGCAGCCGCTGGGCCCTGCAATTCTGTTTGCGCCGGCAGACAGGCCGGAACGATTCGCTAAAGCTGCTGACCGTGCCGACATGGTGATTCTGGACCTGGAGGACGGCTGTCGCGCAGAAAACCGTGAGGCTGCCCGCGAGGATATCGCCTCCTGTGACCTCGACCCGGCCCGCACGATTGTGCGTGTCAATCCACCGGAGGTTGAGGACTACGCAGCGGATATTGACATGCTGCGTGGCACCGCTTTCCGCCAGGTGATGCTGCCCAAGGCTTCCTCGGCTCAGCAAGTGGATGAGTTGGTAGCGGCACTGGGGGAGAAGACCCAGGTCATTGCCCTTATTGAAACTCCGCTTGGGGTCATGCGCGCCGAAGAGCTGGCGCAGGCCGATGGTGTCGTTGCACTGTTCTGGGGCGCAGAGGACCTGGTGGCGGGATTGGCGGGAACGTCATCACGCTTTAGCGAAGCAGAGGCTGCACTCGCGCCGGGCCGTATCCATGCGGGTAGCTACCGCAGTGTGGCGGTACATACCCGCAGCCACGTTCACCTGGCTGCAGCGGCGCACGGTAAGGCCAGTCTGGATTCCATCTACGTCAATATCTCCGACGCAAATGGGCTAGCTGCGGAGGCCGCAGATGCCGCTGCGTTGGGATTTGCCGCCACCGTCTGTATCCACCCCGGTCAGGTCCCGACAATCCGCAAGGCTTACCGCCCCAGCGACGAGGAGATTGATTGGGCGCGTCGGCTCTTGGCGGAAGCGGAAAAGAACACCGGTGCCTTCAGCTTTGACGGCCAGATGGTGGATGCGCCGCTCTTCCGTCAAGCAGAAGCCATTGCTCGGCGAGCTGCTGTAACCGGTTAGTCCCACGGCCGGTAACGACCACTGATTTATCCCCCTAAAGAACACATTTTCCTCTCACACACTCCGCACTCTGCGGAGTCACTTAAACCAAGGAGATCTCCCCATGACCGCGACATTGAAGAACCACGCAGAACAGCGCACTGCTGATCCTTCGAAGCTGCCGGAGGGCTTCACCACTGTGCCGGCACCATACGGCAAGGATGTTGTCGATGCCGATGGCAACAAGATGAGCCACGTGTTCGGCGCCGGTGTCGAGCAAGGCGCCGCTCCACTTCGCGATGAGACCCTCGGTGAGAACCTGCGTGCGATTGTGGAGAAATTTCCTTCCCGCGACGCCGTCGTTGACGTCTACGCGGATGTCTCCTTTACCTTTGAGCGTTTCTATAACCGGGTTCTGCGCCTGGCCAGCGCTTTCATCCGGGAGGGCTACCGTCCAGGAGACCGCATCGGCATTTGGTCCACCAACCGCTGGGAGTGGACCGTGGTGCAGTACGCCTGCCACCACATCGGCCTGGTGCTGGTCAACATCAACCCGGCTTACCGCCAGCACGAACTGAACTACGTGCTGGAAAAGGCAGGTGTGCGTATGGTGTTTGCCGCTCGCCGCTACAAGGACTCCGATTACCGAACCATGCTGATTGAGGCCTCCAAGCAGCGCGGTGTGCGCTTGGACAAGGTCATTTACTTCGGTTCGTCCGAATGGTACGAGCACATGCACAGCGAAATCGACGACCTGAGCGAGTACACCTCCCAGCTGAAGCCGGATGATCCAATCAACATCCAGTTCACCTCGGGCACGACAGGCTTTCCCAAGGGCGCTACGCTAACGCACCGCAACCTGCTGAACAATGGATACTTCATCGGTGAGCTGTTGGGCTACACCGAGACCGACCGCATCTGTGTGCCGGTGCCGTTCTTCCACACCTTCGGCATGGTGATTGGCACCTTCGCCGCCTTCACCCACGGTGCCGCTATTGTCATCCCGGCCCCGTCGTTTAAGGCGCGTGAAACACTCAAGGCTGTGCACTCGGCCAAGGCCACCAGCCTCTACGGCGTGCCGACGATGTTCATCAATGAGCTTGAAGAAGCTCATGATCAGGAGGAATACGGATCCCCCTACGACCTGTCGCTCCTGCGCACAGGAGTGATGGCAGGTACCTCGTGCCCGTCGAAGACCATGCGTGATGTGATGGATAAACTCAATATGCGCGAGATTGCCATCTGTTACGGCATGACGGAGACCTCGCCGGTGTCCTTCCAGACCCGCGCAGATTCTCCTCTGGAAAAGCGCGTCAACACCGTCGGCCAGATTATGCCGCACTTGGAAGCCCGCATCATTTGTGAAGAAACGGGTGAGACGCTGCCGCGAGGCGAACAGGGCGAGGTTGTCGTTCGCGGTTACTCCGTTATGAAGGAGTACTGGGAGCACCCGGAAAAGACCGCCGAGGCCATCGACGCCGACGGTTGGATGCACACCGGCGACTTGGGTGTGCTTGACGACGAGGGCTACCTGTCCATCACCGGACGTATTAAGGACATGCTCATCCGTGGCGGTGAGAACATCTACCCGCGCGAAATTGAAGAGTTCCTGTTCACCCACCCGGCTGTCGTCGATGCGCAGGTCATCGGTGTGCCGGATGACAAGTACGGCGAAGAGATTATGGCATGGGTAATTCTGCACGACGATGTGGAAGACTTCACCGCTGACGATGTGGCGGCCTTTGCCCACGGCAAGCTGTCGCGTCACAAGATTCCGCGCTACGTCCACGTCGTCGAGGAGTTCCCGATGACCGCGTCGGGCAAGGTCCGCAAGGTCGAGATGCGTGAGATGGCTCCGCGAATCCTGGGCTGGGTGTAGAAGAATGTCAAAAACAACTGATCAGACCGGCCGTGAGCTTGTCGCAGGCCTTGTCACTGATGGAATGACCCTGGCAGTTGGCGGCTTTGGCCTGTGTGGTGTGCCATATACCCTCATCGAAGGCGTGCGCGACTCCGGGGCAAAAGACCTCACCATCGTGTCCAACAACATGGGCATTGACGGTACTGGGCTCGGCATTCTGTTGGAGAACAAACAGGTGGCAAAGGTAGTGGCCTCCTACGTCGGCGAGAACAAGGAGTTTGCCCGCCAGTACCTCGAAGGAGAAATCGAGGTGGAGTTCACCCCTCAGGGAACTCTGGCTGAGCGGCTTCGCGCAGGGGGCGCAGGTATTCCGGCGTTCTACACCGCAACCGGCGTCGGCACGCTCGTTGCAGAGGGCAAGCCCCACGCCGACTTCGACGGGCAGACCTACGTGCAGGAGCGTGGCATCGTTGCCGACATTGGCCTGGTGCACGCCTACCACGGCGATATCGACGGCAACCTTGTCTATCGCCGGACCGCGCAGAACTTCAACCCACTGTGTGCAGCATCCGGCAGGGTGACCGTTGCGGAGGTGGAGCACTTGCTTGGCCGCGGTGAGATCGACCCGGATCTGGTGATGACTCCGGGTGTGCATATCCAGCACATCGTCCGCGGTGACGGCCGCGAGAAGCTCATTGAAAAGCGCACAACTCGGCAACGCAATACCGATTCCAGCCACGATGCCGGTGACGCGGCAGCAGGGGAGGAGATTTAAATGGCACCTGCGAAGACAATTATGGACAAGGGCTGGAGCCGTGACGAGATGGCACAGCAGGCCGCCGAAGAGCTGCGCGATGGCGACTATGTGAATCTGGGTATCGGCATTCCGACACTGGTGGCAAACCATATTCCCGAAGGTGTGCGTGTTCTGCTGCAGAGTGAAAACGGAATTTTGGGAATGGGCGCCTTCCCATATGAAGGTGAAGAGGACGCCGACCTTATCAATGCGGGTAAGCAGACCGTGACATTGGTGCCGGGCGCGGCAATCTTCGACTCCGCCACCAGCTTCGGCATGATTCGCGGCGGTGCTGTGAAAATGGCCGTGTTGGGCGCAATGGAGGTGAGCCAGTGCGGTGACCTGGCCAACTGGATGATTCCGGGAAAGATGGTAAAGGGCATGGGCGGCGCGATGGACTTAGTCGCTGGTACCCCTCGAGTGGTGGTTTTGACCGATCACGTTTCCAAAGATGGCAAACCAAAATTGGTAAAAGCCTGCGAACTGCCCCTCACAGGTGCAAAAGTAGTGAAAAGGATTATTAGCAACCTGGGAAGCTTCGATGTCGCTGATGATCACCTGGTGCTACGCAGGCTGGCACCTGGAGTGACGCTAGCCGATATCGAGGCCAACACCGAAGCCGCATACGTGGTTGACCTCGAGAATTAAATACGCAGCAATCATGGTCAGTCCACACTCATCAGATTTGACTTAGGAGAATCCATCCATGAGTAACCTTCCAGCTCCCAGCCCGAATGATGTCGTTATCCTCGCCGGTGCCCGCACCCCGCAGGGCAAGCTGCTCGGCCAGCTGGCACCGCTTACTTCCGTCGAACTCGGCGCACATGCTGTCAAGCACGCTGTCCAGCGTTCCGGCGTTGCCCCGGAAGAGGTTCAGCACGTCGTTCTGGGCCAGGTGATTCTCGCAGGTGCTGGCCAGAACCCGGCTCGACAGGTCGCCATTAAAGCAGGTCTGCCATGGAATACGACCGCTGAGATCGTTAACAAGGTCTGCCTCTCGGGCCTAAACGCTGTCATTCACGCCGCTCGCTTGATTCGTCTCGGTGATGCAGACGTCGTCGTTGCAGGCGGTCAGGAGTCCATGACGCACGCTCCGCACGTTGCACGCGGTGTTCGTCAGGGCCAGTCCTTCGGTGCGCTGAAGCTGGAGGACACCTTGGAGCGCGACGGTCTGGTCGACTCCTTCGATGGTGTGTCCATGGGTACGCTTACCGACGGTCCGAACAGCGACCTCGGCATTAGCCGCGAGCAGCAGGACGAGGTTGCGGCCGCTTCTCACCAGCGTGCGGCTAAGGCGCAGGAAGACGGTGTTTTCGCGCAGGAAATCGCTCCAATCGAGATTCCGCAGCGCAAGGGTGACCCGGTAGTTGTCGACACCGACCAGGGCATTCGCCCGGAGACCACGGTGGAGACCCTGGCTAAGCTGCGCCCGGTCTTCCTGAAGGAAAACGGCACCATCACTGCCGGTAACTCCTCGCCGATTTCCGACGGTGCCGCAGCAGTTGTGCTGGCATCGCGTGCTTACGCAGAAAAGCACGGCCTGGACTACCTCGCAGTTGTGGGCAAGGCTGGCCAGACCGCAGGTCCGGATAACTCCCTGCACGCTCAGCCTGCGGACTCTTTGAAGGAGGCCCTGCGTCGCGCTGAGTGGGACGCGCAGGAGCTCGACTTCATCGAGATCAACGAGGCATTTGGTGCGGTGGCCGTCAAGTCCCTGCGTGAGCTGGACTACCCGCTGGAGAAGACCAACATCCACGGTGGCGCGATTGCCCTCGGCCATCCGATTGGCTGCTCTGGTGCCCGCCTGACTCTGACCGCTGCGATGGAGCTGAACCGTCGCGGTTCGGGTCGCGCTGGTGTGTCCCTGTGCGGTGGCGGCGGTCAGGGCGATGCGCTGCTGCTGTACCGCGACTAATCGCCAAAGGCTGAAAACTCAGCAAGCCCGCGTTGTGGTTTCCACTCTATGGATGCCACAACGCGGGTTTTGTTGTCTCCTGGGGGAGCCCCTGCGCGAAGGTGATTCGAGTTTTCAATTAGGTTAGGAGCTATGACAGGCTTTAGCTCCCTCGATGGTGAACAGACCTTCCCTTGGCTTCCCTCTGGCCCGGCGCTACTCTTCGCCCCGGCTGACCGTCCGGAACGTTTCCAGAAAGCTGCTGAACGATCGGACATGGTCATCATTGACCTGGAAGACGGCGCTGCCGTTGACAATCACGAGCAGGCACGTGCGAACATCATCAACAATCCGCTCGACCCGGAGACGACTATTCTTCGGATCACCGGTCCCGGGACTCCGACCTTCGCGGAGGATGTCGCCTTTGCCCGTGCATGTGACTACGACATCGTCATGGTGCCCAAGATTCGAGACTCCATCCCCGCAGAGCTCGAAGGGTTGAAGATCATCGCGATGATTGAAACCCCGCAGGCCATGATTAATATCCAGCAGATTGCCATGCACCCGGACGTTGTGGGTCTGTTCTGGGGCGCCGAAGACCTGACCGCCGAACTCGGTGGCGTGTCCTCGCGCCAGAGTGTGGATGAAAACCCTCGTCGCCACTACCGCGATCCGCAGCGATTGGCTCGTGCACTCGTTCAGGTGCATGCAGCTGCGGCGGGTATTGCCGCCATTGATGCCGTTCATACTGACTTTCGCAATGAGCGCGGCCAGTACCTAGAGGCTCTCGATGCCGTGGGCTGTGGTTTCCTGGCTACGGCCTGCATCCACCCGGCGATGGTGCCGCCGGTGCGCAAGGCATATAAGCCGTCGGAAGCAACGCTCGCCCGCGCCCGGAAGATTGTCGATCACGCAGGTACGCACACTGGCGCCTTTCAGCTCGATGGCGAGATGATTGACGCGCCCGTCGTAAAGCAGGCGGTGGCAGCGCTCGCGCGTGCGGGAATTACGGAGTAACTAGCGGCGGGATTTCGCCAGGTTCTCGGTGACCTTCCGATCGATGCGGCCGAAGTTGTAGTACGCCGCACAAGCGCCTTCGGGGGAGACCATGCAGGTGCCGATGGGGGTCGCCGGGGTGCAGGCGGTGCCGAAGACCGCGCACTGCCAGGGCTTGATGTGGCCGGTGAGCACAGAGCCGCATTCGCAGGTCACGGGATCTGGGATACGGCGCCCCGGCACCTGGAAACGGCGCTCGGCGTCGAATGCCGCGTATTCCTCAGAGATGCCGAGGCCGGAGTTTTCAATCCAGCCGAGGCCACGCCACTCGAAGGTGTCGCGGAGGGAAAAGACGCGGTCCATAAGTTTCTGCGCGGTGGTGTTGCCGGAGGAGCGAACGACGCGCGCGTACTGGTTGTCCACCCGCGACTTACCGGCAGCAACGTCGCCGCTGACGAATTGATCCAGCAGCATGACGACGGCCTGGAGCACATCCAATGGCTCAAAACCGGTGACCGCCACTGGCAGATTAAACTCGCGCGGCAGGAACTCAAAGGCGTCCGTGCCGGTGGTTGTAGCCACGTGACCTGGGCCGATGAAACCATCGACCTTGGTTTCGCCGCCGTTGACGATGGCGCGCAGTGGCGGCTCGATGAGTACGTGGTTGGAAAATACGGAGAAGTTTTCCACTCCCTGCCGGCGCGCGGCCTCAATGGTCACGGCAGTCGACGGGGCGGTTGTCTCAAACCCAACGGCGAAGAAAACGACCTGCTTATCGGGGTTATCGGTGGCGATCTTCAGCGCGTCGAGAGGCGAGTAGACAAAGCGCACATCGGCGCCGCGCGCACGTGCCTGCATCAGCGACGTTTCGGACCCCGGCACGCGCATCATGTCGCCGAAGGTCGTGAAAATGACGTCTTCCTGCTGTGCCAGCCAAATGGCATCGTCGACGCGACCCATGGGGATGACGCAGACGGGGCAGCCGGGTCCGTGGATCAGCTCGATGTTTTCGGGTAGGAGGTTTTCCAAGCCGTAGCGGTAAATGGTGTGCGTGTGCCCGCCACAGACTTCCATCAGCGCGATGGGCTTCTCCAGCTTGGTGGCCTCGCGTTCAATGCGTGCGAGCAGCTTCTTCGCAGCGGCGGGATCGCGGAATTCGTCAACGTATTTCATGGTGCCGTCCAGCCCCTCAGTTGATCTGTGACGATGAGAAGGATTCCAGCTCATCCTCGTAAGTGTCGCCGCCTAGCTGTTTGATTTGCTGGAGCGAAAGTCTGGCTTCTTCCTCGTCGATCTTGCTCATGGCGAAACCGACATGTACGAGAACCCAGTCACCGGCGGTGAGGTTCTCGTCAACAAGTAAATCGGTGGAAATCATGCGTGCGACGCCACCAATTTCCACTGTTGCACGGGCAGCATCGTGGACTTCTGTGATGACGGCAGGGACACCAAGACACATACGCTTCTCCTCGTTTGCAATACTTATCGAGACTACCATCAGAGGCAGCGAACCTCGTTTTCGAAGGACGAGTGACGCAAGCAGTTTTGTCCGCCACCAGCTGTGAAGTTAGGGATAGTGAGCATGCAGCCGAAGAATCGTCTGAACACCAACGAAGCCAAGGTAAACACCAATATTGGTCGCGTTCGGGCACGTCCGTTCAGGCTTCTCGACGATTATGTCACCTTGCAACACGGCTCCGGTGGAAAGGCCTCCGCAGCTCTGGTTGAACAGGTCTTTTTCGACGCCTATGGCAATGAAATTTTAGGGCAGGGTGGCGACTCCGGGCTGTTCGCTGCCGATGCCGTCGTCGAGGCTGCGGCAGCTTCTGCACATGGTGGGGCGCGGTTGGCAATGTCCACCGACTCCTATGTGGTCAATCCCATCGAGTTCCCGGGCGGCGACATCGGGGATTTGGCCGTCAACGGCACGATTAACGATCTGGCGGTAGCTGGAGCCAGGCCCCTGGCGCTGACCGCATCGTTCATTCTGGAAGAGGGGCTGGAGATTGCGACTCTGCGCCGCATTGTGGCGAGTATGCGCGTCGCTGCCGATGCCGCAGGGGTGAGCATCGTCGCCGGCGACACCAAGGTTGTGCCGAAGGGCGCAGGTGACCAGGTCTACATCACCACGGCCGGGGTGGGCGTGGTCCGCGGCGACTACGCCGGTGCCGCTACGGCAGGATCTGTCTACGCAAACATCGAGGCCGGAGACCGCATCCTCGTCTCCGGTCCAATCGCCGATCACGGCATGGCCGTCATGCTCGCCCGCGGCGACTTGGCTCTGGCCGCGCCTATTGAGTCCGATACCCGCGCTGTCAACGGTCTGGTCGAAGCGCTACTTGAAGCTGCACCCGGCACTCGCTGGATGCGCGATGCCACCCGCGGCGGCCTCGGCACGGTCGCCAACGAGCTCGCCCGCGGCACCGGTCTTGGTGTCGTGCTTGACGACGAATCCATTGCAGTCCGTGACATGACCCGTGGCGCCTGTGACATGCTTGGCATCGATCCGCTCTACGTCGCCAATGAAGGTACCTTCGTCGCCGTTGTCCCCGCCGAGCAATCCGAGGCAGCGCTCAGTGCACTCCACGCAGCCGGGGCTTCCGAGGCTTGTGATATCGGCTCCATCGAGGACGAGCCCGCCGCTTCCGTGGTACTGGTCACCGGATTCGGTGGCACCCGCATGGTGGACATGTTGGTCGGCGACCCGCTGCCGCGCATCTGCTAGACATCCATGCCCGTTGCCGCCAGCAGGCGGCCGGCCACCGCCTGACCAAGACTCAATCCGCCATCGCCCGGCGGCACAATTTGATGCTGCAACAGAGTAATGCCCTCAGCTGCAACTTCGCGCCGCAGCAGCTCCATCAACAGCGCATTATTCGCGCAACCCCCGCTGATGCCGACAACATCGGTGCCGGCTTCCTCCGCAGCCTGCACCAATCGCTTGGCGACGACACCCGCGACCCCACCGTGAAATACAAATGCGGCCTGCTCAACGTCAGGCGATGCTACCGCCTCCCGAATGGCGTCCTGGAAGGGCACTGGCTTGGTCTCTGAACTGACCGCTTCAAGCGCTTCCGCATGTGACCTCACGTAGCGAGTCGCCGCTGCCTCCAACTCCATGGCCGCTTGCGCCTCGTAGCTGATGGCCCCGCCACCGCGCCAGCGAGGAAGCAGCAGAGCTGCGGCGGCATCGAATATGCGGCCGAGAGAAGACGTTTGCACTGTGCCAACTCCCGTCGCCAACTGGCTTTTAACCAGGGCTACTTCGCGCTCGTTGGAGAGATTGCGCAGGAGGTGGTCGTCGTCAAGCCCCCAAGCATGAGCGAGACCGAGGGCGAGCCGCCACGGGTGCGTGACGGCGCGATCTCCACCGACCAACGGGAAAGTGGGGCAGTGCCAGGTGCGTTCCCAGTTTGCGGAACTGCGACTGAGCGTGAGAACCTCGCCGCCCCAGATGGACCCATCGGTGCCATAGCCGGTGCCGTCGAGGGTGGCGACGACGGCGCGACCCGCATTGGGGGAGAGGAGACGGTGCTCCGCGAGTAGGGAGAGCGCGTGTGCGAAGTGGTGCTGAACTGCGAGGAGTTCGATGTCGTGCTCGGCGGCGAAGCGTTCGGCGAAGGTGGTAGTGGCGTAGCCCGGATGAAGATCGCAGACGACAATTTTCGGGGTCGCATCGCGCATGGAAAGGAGCTGGTCAACTGCTCTCTGGTAGGCCTTCTGGCTGGCCCACGAACCCATGTCGCCAATGTGCGCAGAGACGTGAGCGAGGTCCCCATGCGCGATAGCGAAAGTGTTCTTCAGCTCTCCGCCGGTCGCGAAAATGGTGGGTTGGGACGTGCTCCGGGCGCTGGTGCCAGGGCCAGGGCCAGTGCCAGGGCCAGGGCCAGTGTGGCTACGAGAATCGGTGGGCGTGATTGAAACGGGGACGGGAGCGAAGCCGCGGGACCGGCGCGATGGGGCGGTGCCGATGAAAACCGAATCTTCAACGGGTACGTGGATTTCGCGGTCGTGGAGGATGAAAGCGTCGGCGATGTGACCGAGCTTCTTCAGCGCGTCGGCATTGTCGGTACAGACGGGCTCGCCACTGAGGTTGCCGCTGGTGACCACGAGCGGGCGATCGCAAAGCAGCAGGTGAATGCCTGAGTACGGAAGCATAATCCCGAAGCTGTCGAGGCCCGGTGCGATGAGATTGGAAAGCGGCCCCGACCGCTGCTTCGGTGCAATCACAATCGGTGCCTCAGGGGAGTCGAGGAAACGCTTCTCCTGCTCAGTTAACTCAACCAGTTGGGCAGCAGTGTCAACAGTGGGGGCCATTACCGCCAACGGTTTGTCGGGTCGACGTTTGCGCATCCGTAGTTTCTCGCAGGCAGCGTCATTGGTGGCATCGCAGACCAGGTGAAAACCACCAATACCTTTGACGGCGAGCAGGGCGCCGTCGTCAAGCAGTGCGTGTGCGCGACGAAAGAGCGCGAGAACCTCCTCGCGGGAGGTGGCGGTGGTGGTGCCGCCTGCATCGTGCCAGCTCAGACGCGGGCCACAGTCGAAGCAGCTGATTGGCTGAGCGTGATAGCGGCGGTCGGTGGGGTCGGTGTACTCGCGCTCGCACGGGGTGCACATCGGAAAGGCCGCCATAGTGGTGCGCGGGCGGTCGTAGGGCAGTTCAGTGATGATGGACAGGCGCGGTCCGCAGTTGGTGCAGGAGATGAAAGGGTAGAGGTAGCGCGGGTTGGTAGGGTCGAAAAACTCACGGCGGCAGTCCGGGCACAGTGCAGTGTCGGGCGGAAGCAGTGCGCGGCCGGAGTAGCTGTGGCGAGAGGGCACGATGGTGAACTCGCGCTCATGGCCCAGTGTCGCGATGTGCTCGGCGGAGTGATTGATGATGCGGGCAAGCGCCGGCAGTTCGGTGAAAAGCTGGCTGCGGAAGGCAGCGAGGGCGTCCGACGTGCCTTCTACCTCGATGAATACGCCCTGCTCATCGTTGCCACAGAAGCCGACGAGACCCGCGCGCCGGGCGATGGTGGCGACAAAAGGGCGGAATCCGACCCCCTGGACGATACCTTCGATACGCCAGCGAATGCGTTGAATGCTCGTACCCATCCCCGCCCCGGTCGCGCCTGCCTTTTCCATGCATTCAACTTTACGTAAGCGGCTCGGGTCCGTTCGCACTGCTAGTTTGGAGATTGTGCACGAAGTAGCGTTGAGCATGCAGTTAGCGAAGGTTGTCACGAGAGCAGCCGAAGGTCGAACTGTACGCACTGTGCACCTGCGGATAGGCGCTCTACGGCAGGTTGTGCCAGAAACCCTTTCATACGCGTGGGATTTCGTCAGTCGCGATACCGGTTTGGGGGACGCGAAATTGGATATTGACTGGGTACCTGCGGTTGTCGAATGCGCGCACGGGCATCGCGAACAGGTGGGGCCACTCGACGGCCTGCTGTGCCCCACGTGTGGAAAGCCGGGACGCGTAATCTCGGGGGAAGAGTTCACAATCGTCGACATCGACGTCGACACGCACAAGTAGGAAAGACGGTTTTATCATGGGACGTTTCCACCGGCATGACGGCGATGACGCACACCACCATCACCACCATCATCATGACCACGACCATGACCACCATCACGGCCATGACCACGTTCATCTCGCCGATCCCGATGACACTAGCCACGGCGACCACTCGGGTTATGAAACCGGCGTGGAACGCGTGACCATCCTCGAGGACATCTTCAGCGAGAACGACCACCGCGCGGAGCATAATCGCGAGCTGCTTGCTGAGCATGGCGTGGAAGCCATCAACCTGATGAGCTCCCCGGGTTCAGGCAAGACTGCGCTGTTGGAGAAGACACTGGCGGCTGCGCAGGGAAAGCTGCGCGTCGGCATTATCGAGGGCGATATTGAGACGGCTCTCGATGC
Source organism: Corynebacterium sp. HMSC064H12 (assembly GCF_001809925.1). Classification (NCBI taxonomy): domain Bacteria; kingdom Bacillati; phylum Actinomycetota; class Actinomycetes; order Mycobacteriales; family Corynebacteriaceae; genus Corynebacterium; species Corynebacterium sp. HMSC064H12. The sequence goes on from NZ_KV799323.1 coordinate 142,960, forward strand.
CGACCGCCTGGAGGGTTATGGGGCACAGATTTCGCTGCTGAACACGGGCAACGGATTCGGTGGTGAATGCCACTTGGACGCCCCGATGGTCTCCCGCGCGCTCGAGGGGCTGGATCTGTCCACGCTTGACCTGGTCATGATTGAAAATGTGGGAAACCTTGTCTGTCCGGCTGAGTTTGAGGTCGGTGAGACTCGCAAGGCAATGGTCTACTCCATCACCGAGGGGGAGGATAAGCCGGTCAAGTACCCGGTGATGTTCCGCTCTGTACAGGTGGTGGTTATCAACAAGATGGACCTTGCCCCGTACCTTGACTTCGACATGGAGCTCTTCCGCGCCAACCTGGAAAAGGTCAATCCAGGCGTGAAGGTGATTGAGGTCTCCGCTAAGACCGGGGAGGGCATCGACGAATGGCTCCGTTGGGTCAACCCTGCGCTGGTTGATTAAGCGCGCGCCGGGGGCCGTCGTGAAGCAATGGGGGCGTCACAGCATGCTTGACGACGGCCCCGTTACCCCCCCTCGCTTCGCTCCACCTTAGTGGGGGATAGGTGATATCCCGCTGTAATCTGCGGCGGTTTTTCACGTTCACTACCTGTACCTGGAGCTATATTTACGCAACATTTATCTTGCATATTATTTTGTTATAACCGCAGCGCAGCACCATTATTCAGGTTGTTCTTAGGTCGCTATACTTGGCCATGTATAGGCAATGGGCCTTGGTAGTTGTAAAACCTCGAAACCAATATTCCTAATAACTAAGCAGAAGGCGCAGCGAAAAAATGATTAGTGGCGCGAATTGGCAGGAAGGGACCCTCGGCGAAAACCTCGCTAGAGCTGGTGTCTCACGGCGCAGTTTCATGAAGTTTTGTGGCACTATGGCGGCAATTTTTGCCGCCGGAACTCCGAATGTCGGTGAGGCTGCGGCGCAGTCACTGACTCCCTCGGCGGAGGAAATCGCAGATAAGCTCTCGGCTGTAAAGAAGCCGAAGGTGGCTTGGCTGCAGTTGCAGGAATGTACCGGATGTATGGAATCCGTATTGCGTTCCGGAGGCACCACTGCTGAAGATGTGGTGCTGAACCTGGTTTCGATGGACTACAACGAGCTGCTCATGGCACCGTCCGGGCATGCGGCTGAAAAGGCTTTGGACGACATGAATGCCGAGGATCACATTCTGGTGGTCAATGGCTCGATTCCGACCGGCGAGAACGGTGCGTACTGCACCATTGGCGGTAAGTCGGCAGAACAGGTGCTGCTCGAGGCTGCTGAGAAGGCCACGGCAATCCTGGCCGTTGGTGCCTGCGCAGTCTGGGGTTCTGTCCAGGCTGCTAAGCCGAATCCGACCGGTGCCAAGGGTGTCGATGAGATTATCAAGGACAAGCCGGTGATTAACGTCTCTGGTTGTCCGCCGATTGGTGAGGTGATTACGGCCACCCTGACGTACGTACTCACTTATGGCAAGACACCGGAGGTCGACGCTGAGGGGCGGCCAAAGTTTGCCTATGACCAGCGTATTCACGACTCCTGCCCGCGTCGCGCGCATTACGATGCCGGTCAGTTCGTGAAAACCTTCGACGACGAAGGCGCACGAAACGGCTGGTGCCTTTACGAGGTCGGCTGTAAGGGGCCATCCACGTTTAGCCCATGCCCAATCGTGCAGTGGAACCTTAAGTCCGGTTGGCCAATTGGTGCTGGTCACCCATGTATTGGCTGTACTGAGAAGGACTTCTTCGACCAGTTCACTCCGTTCTACGACAAGCTGCCGGGAATCCCGGGTATTGGAGTGGAGTCCAGCGTGAACACGGTCGGCGTTGGACTGCTGGCTGCCACTGCCGCAGGTGCCGCGGTCCATGGCGGACTCACACTGGTGAAGGAACTGAAGATAAGGCGCTCCAACGGCGAAGAAAAGGTGTTGGCTGCGTTTGGTGGTGTGGAAGGCCGGAAGCCACCGATGGTCGACCTTCCTTCAAACGCACCAGGCACGCAGAGCGAGACAGCATCCGATTCGAAGGACAACTAAGGGGGCATAGGACATGGCTACGGAAAAAGTTGTAATCGACCCGATTACCCGAATCGAGGGACACCTTCGCATTGAGCTGGAACGCGAGGGAGACCAGATCAAAACCGCGTGGAGTGAGACTACTCAGTTCCGCGGTATCGAAACCATTGTGAAAAACCGCGATCCTCGCGATGTCTGGGCATTCGTTGGTCGTATCTGTGGTGTGTGCACGGGTACTCACTCGGTGGCGTCCATTGCCGCTGTCGAAGATGCCATTGGCTCGACACCGCCCCCGCAGGCACGTCGTATTCGCGACCTGGTGATTGGCTCGCAGGAGATTCACGACCACGTCGTGCACTTCTACCATCTTCACGGTCTGGACTGGATTGATGTCACGAAGGCTCTCGAGGCAGATCCGAAGAAGACCGTTGAGTTCGCGCAGTCGATCGGCTCGACGTGGAAGGGCAACAACGAAGAAACCTTCGCCCGGGTCAAGGAGACCGTGCAGGGCATTGTGGACTCCGGCCAGCTGTCCATCTTCACCGGCGGCTACTGGGGACATGAGGACTACCGCTTGCCGCCTGAGGCCAACCTGATGGCAGTGTCGCACTACCTCGACGCCTTGGCTTTCCAGCGCTCTATCATCCGCATTAACACCGTCTTCGGCGGTAAGAATCCACACCCGAACTTCCTGGTCGGAGGCATGGCGTGCTCCATCGACCCGGAACGCTCTGAGACGGTCAACCAAGTCGGCATTGATCAGATCAAGTCCTGGATCGACGAGATTGTGGAGTTCGTCAATGACTGCTTCTACCCAGATGCAGTCGCCATCATGAGCGTTTACAAGGACTACTTCGACATCGGTCGCTCCTCCGACAGCTTCCTGGCGGTAGGCATGGCCGGCGCCACTTACTCCGGCGACCCGGCTAAGTCCCGTGTCCAGACCGTGCATCCAGACATCAAGCCCGGTGTCATTCTCGACGGTGACTACACCAAGCTCCACCCATTCCAGCCGGAAAAGATCGAGGAATTCATCAACTCCGCCTGGTATACGCAGGAAGCCGGCGATGATGTCGGCCTCAAGCCGTATGACGGCGAAACAACTGTGAACTACACCGGCCCGAAGCCGCCGTACGAGTGGTTGTCGGACAATGAAAAGTACACCTGGTCGAAGGCGCCGCGTTACGACGGTCGCGCTGTTCAAGTTGGCCCGGTTGCTCGTGTGCTGTTGGCATACCTGCAGAAGGAGCCGGAGACAATGCGCCTGGTCGACGAGGTCATGGATAAGCTCGACCTGCGCATTGAGCAGATGAACTCCACTGCGGGACGCACCTACGCACGTGCTGTGGAGTCTGTGACCACCGCCAATTACTTGGCAGATCACATTTTCCCGGAGTTCGTTGAGGCCCTGAAGAACGGCGACATCGATGTCTTCGACAACAGCCGTTGGGAGCCGACCACGTGGCCGGAAAAGTGCCAGGGCGTGGGCTTCCTCGAGGTCGCTCGTGGCATGCTCAGCCACTGGGTCAAAATTGAAAATGGCAAGGTGACCAACTACCAAGCCGTGGTTCCCACCACGTGGCTGGCCGGTGGCCGTGACTCGAAGGGGCAGCTTGGCCCATACGAGCACGCGCTGGCTGGCGATGGCACACATCCGCTGGTTGATCCCGAGCAGCCGCTTGAACCACTTCGCACGATTCATTCCTTCGATCCATGTATGGCCTGCGCAGTCCACATTTTGGATCCGGCTGGTCAGGAAATGTTTAAGGTGACGACGGCATGACACCCCCAGTGAGTGAAAATCCGGAACTGCGACTAAAAGATTCCAAGGGCAACCCCCTGGTTATTGCGGTTATTGACGCACACACCAGCCACTGGTTGTCGCCATCCGAGGTCATTCAGGCCGCAGCAATTGTCCCGGACGACTCCCGCGATCCTGTCGACCTTGCGCTAAAGGTCAGCTTGCGTCGTCGTCGTGACGATCTTTTCCACCTCGACGGCACGCCACTGATGAAACTGACCCCGGATTCCTACGACCCGGCGACGCCTGACCGCCGTTACTCCATTGCCAAGGTGCACGGCCTCAACATTGCGGATCAAACGGTCGATGTCGCCATCATGCGCGGTGAATTGAATGCGGTCGTTGAGGCATCCACGATGTCCCGTGAGGAAGGCGTTCTACTTCGTCGTAACGCGAACATGCATCATGGTCGCGGGCACCGCAGCATGGGCGTCGCGCTTGCGCCCATTGACAAAGACGGAAATATCATCGGAGAGTTCATCTTCGAAGGATTCGTGGCAATGGGGCTGCGGAAACTCGACGAGGCCATTGCGGAGAACAAGAAGGGCTCCGGTTCGTGGGTCGAGGTTCACCTGTGGGGATGGGCGCTGCGCGTTCAACATTGGTTGAACCTGGCGCTGATGTTGGTGATGACCTTTACTGGCTGGTACATCATGCAGCCCTATTTGACTGAGCGCACCTATGACGGCTCGGCCGCGGGATTCGCGATGGGATATGTCCGTTTCGCGCACTTCTTAGCCGGATTCCTATGGATCGCGGTGGGGCTATGGCGTGTCATTCTGCTGTTTGTTACCCACGACCGACAAACACGATGGCGTGCGCTATGGCCGATTTATAACAAGCAGGATGTTAAAGACCTCTGGCACACGATGCAGTACTACCTCTTCCTGCGCAAGGAAGGGCCGTTCTACTTCGCACACAATCCGCTGCAGCAGCTGGCGTACACCGGCATTTACGCGATGTGTTTCATCCAGATGCTCACAGGTTTGTCGCTATACGCGATGATGGACCAGTCCAACTGGTTCTTCCAGCTGTTGGCTATGCCCACGCACTGGATTGGCATCGGCTACTTCCGCCTGATTCACACAATCATCATGTACCTGATTTGGCTCTTCGCCATCATTCACGTCTACCTGGTTATCCGCTCTGATGCGGTACACAACCACGGTGGTCTGTCCTCGATGATTGGTGGCTCTGTCTGGCTACCGCGCGGCACGCAACCGGTTGACTCTCCACGCATTGGATAGGAGATCATTGGGTAACGATAAGGTGTCCGACGCAGTCACCGGTGCTGATGCTGGCACTCCGTTGGTGACGGTTCTTGGCATCGGCAACCCCGTCATGGGCGACGACGGCATTGGTCTCGAGCTGCTGAGGCGCCTTGCCCCAGAACTGGAATCTGCAGGCATGGGGCAGACAACGCAGGCCGGGGATTCTGCGCATCTGGTCTGGTCGCCCTCCAACCTCGATAATCCTGCGAACCTCGCCGGGCGAGGGGACGAATGGACGGGTGCGGTTGCCTACATCGATGGTGGCACCTGCGGTATGGAGTTGCTGCCCATCGTGCAGGAGGCCAAGAACCTATTGTTGCTCGACGCTCTCGCTGGTCCGGGGGATCCCGGTACCGTCGTCAAGCTCGTCGGTGACCAGATCCCTAGACTATTGGCGGCAAAGCTGTCCGCGCATCAGGTCGGCTTGCTGGATTTGCTCACCGCGGCGCGACTGCTGGGGCAGGAGCCTGAGCGCGTCGGTGTGGTGGGAGTGGTCTACGAGTCTGCCGACATGGTGGTGGGGCTCAGCAACACGGCACTTGGCGGCATTGAGGAGGCGACTGAGGTTGCGCGCGAGCTCATCGACAGCTGGCTTGCCGACGAGCGCGACAGTGACGTCTAACCCTCGCCCTCAGCGCTGACCTCAATACTGGAGATTTCAAACTCGCGGCCGTGCCGCAAATCCGCAGTTGGGGTGCCGCAGACAGGGCAGGTTAGAGCATAGAATTCATCAATTTCATGCTCAGCCTCGCAGGTGGGGCAGTAGACCGTCGAGACAATGAGCTCGGCATCTAACTCGGCGCCCTCACACTGCGTCGCGGCACTGGCCACAGGCCATGCGGCGATGAGGGAATCGTAGACGACCCCGGAGCGGTCGCCCACACGCATTGACACCTTTGTCACGGTACGTCCCGGGCAGACCTCGGCAATCTTTTCCACCACGCTGGTCAACAATCCAAGCTCATGCACAGATACCATTATGGCGAAGCACTCAGCGCGAAGGAGGCGCAGGCGGACCATGTCATCCAAATCCGTTCCGGTTACCCAGCACATCCAGCTCGATGAGCTTGTTGACCCATTCGAGGCACGACTGGATGTCTATCGCGATGACAACGGCGCCATCACACAGGTGTCCTTCGACCTTTCAGGGCTGCCGCGTATCGACGGGATGCTCGTGGGCAAGCAGGCATTAGATGTGCCAGATATCACCAAGCGGCTGTGTGGCCTGTGCCCGGTTGTGCATCATCTTGCAGGTGTACGGGCGGTGGAGGACCTCTACGGGATTTCCGATATTCCCCGCACCGCACAGTTGATTCGAGAGCTGCTGGCGGCCGGGTCGACCTTGGATAATCTAGCGACCAAGTTTGTGGCCGCCGACCGCGAGGGGGCGCGGGCAATGAAGCGTGCGGGAAAAGCTCTGATGCGTGCAGCGGGGGAACCGTCGCACTTCCCGGATGTCGCCGTCCCCGGCGGTGTGCGCGCGGCAGTGGATAAGACGCTTGTTTCTGAGGCCGAAAGTGCTCTGGAGGCGCTGGCTGAGACGGCGGTAATCAAGGAAGTGGAGCTTCTTGCCGCCCCCGATGCTTCTGGTGCTTGGACGGATACTTTTGACGGTCTCGACGTCGCAGTCGTCGACGCTGACGGTGAACTTGCTCCGCTGGGAAATTACCTGGCAGTCGCGCGGCACGACACCGATACCGCAGCGCAGATTTTCCCGGCTGCTGATTGGCCTACACGTGTTCGGGAATCCCGTCCGGGCGATGCCGCTCCCAGGCCGGTGTTTGATGCCTCGAAGGAGCTGGGCAAGGATGATTGTGAAGGTCAGCGGGCAGATTTTTACCGGGTGGGGCCGGTCTCCAGGCAGGTTGTCGTCGATAAGCGTGGAATCAGCCCACGCGACGCCCAACGCCAGCTTCTCGCCGACACCGTGGCCTGGGCGAAGCGGGTGCTTGCCGACGGGGAGCTGCTCGGCGACCATGTGTGCAATCCGAATGCTGCGACGGCGATTGAGAATGCTGACTTTGAAGGACATCGCAGTGGTGTCGGGATGATTGACGGGCCACGTGGGCTGTTAGTGCATCGTTATACGGCAGGAGCTGACGGCATCATTACGGATTGTCAGATTATGACACCGACTGCGCAGAATGAACCCTGGCTGACGCGTATGCTTACCGAGCAGCTGTGCGGTGGCGGGGAGACTGCGGGGGTCGAGAAGTCGATTTGGGCCGCTGATCCGTGCCTACCGTGTAGTTCGGCACCTGCGGGAGTGATGACATTCACGATGCAGGAACATGCCGGTGCACCTGCGGACAATATAACAACGGATAGCCCTGGTTCGGCGGACGCCCGACTGTAGTGGAGAGGACGAAGTAACACGATGTGTCTTGGAATTCCTGCCCGGGTTTTGGCAATCGCCGATGGTCCATTGCCGATGGCGACGGTGGATATGGCGGGGCAGAAGCGGCAATGCTCGGCAATGTACGTGCCTGAGCTGGTGGCAGGTGATTGGGTGTTCGTCCAGAACGGGTTCATCATGAACGTGCTGGACGAACAGGAGGCCAAGGAGGCCTTGGCCGCAATTGAGGAATATAACCTCATCGAACATGTCGCTGAGGTCTCCCCGAAGGGACGGGCCTAGTTCACGCAGGTCACGCCGGCGGCGTCGATAGCGGGGCGATCTTCCTGCGGAATTGCCCCGCCTTCCTGGCCGATGACATCGCCATTGGAACCATCTTCGACTTCAGGCGCGGGTTCGGCACCGTCGCCCGAATCAGCGGCCATTCCCTCTGATGTCAATCCCGGGCCTTCGTAGTCACCGGCAATTGTCACTGAGATGTGGTGCGGGTCGAGGTATGGATCGTGGACAATCGGTACGCCACCGAGTGCCTCAGAGATGGCCTGCGCTGCCGGATCCTCTGGGTCAGCCGCATTGATCTGGCTGGAGGCAACGCCGGCGAACTCAGCGTTGCCGACCTCGCCCTGGGTGTAGCCCTTTTCCGTTAAGAAACCTGAGACGCCGCTGGCCAAACCTTCAATGCCTGTGGCGTTGTAAACGCTGACCGTAGTTTCAGCCGCGTTGGGGTCAGCCTTCTTTTCGTCTTCTTCCTTCGCCGGAGCTTTTTCTTCCTTGGTGCCCAGCAGGGTCTCGAAGTACTTGTGAACCTGGCCCTTATCGATTGTGACCACCGACTCGCCATAGTCACCGACACCGTCAATCGAGGTCACCGGGATAGTTTCAAACTTCACGTTGCCACCACTGAGGCCCTGCATCTGGGTGGCAAATCCGGTGACATCCCAGTTGTCGTCGAGCACCACCGAACGCTGGACGGCGTTGCCCAGTTCAGACAGCTTCGCGGGATTAGACAGCGTGCCAGCGCCGAGCAGCTTATTGGTGAACGAGGCCATGAAGACCTGCTGGCGAGTAATTCGGTCGAGGTCACCGCGGGGCAGACCATGGCGCTGGCGGACGAATGAGAGCGCGTCGGCGCCCTTCAATGTCTGTGAGCCCGCTGGGAAATCTGCACCCGAGAACTCGTCGTAGACAGCCTCATTCAGACATACATCGACACCGCCGATGGCATCGGTGAGCAGGACGAAGCCGAGCAGGCCAACTTCTGCGTAGTGGTCAACGGTGATACCGCTGAGGTCGCTAATGGTTTCAATCAGAGCTCTACGTCCGGCCTCGGTCGAGCGACGCTCAATGTCTTCCGGCGAGGCCCCGCTTCCTGCGAGTTCCTCTTCCACCATTTGCTTTGTGTTGCCGTAGACACCATTAATCTTTGTGTTGCCTAGGCGATTGGTGTGGACATAGGTATCGCGCGGAATGGAAATTGCCGTCGCTGAAGAACCATCGGCAGGAACACGAATCACAATAATCGTGTCTGTATTCGTGGCTTCTTCGTCGCCGGCACGCAGAAGCTCAACTTCTTCCGGAGTCAGCGGGTTGCCCTGGGCATCGGTGCGAGAGTCGGAGCCGACGAGCAGAATATCGGTTGCACCGTCCTTCTCACTGCCCAGACCGAAGTCGCCACCCGAACCCAAGTTGTCGGTGGTTCTACCAAGTGTCCACCAGCCAACTGCGGAAATAACCAGGATAATGGCTGAGAGCAGCACAAGCGCATTGCGTAGCATCGGCGGCCAAGCTTGGGCTGTACTCTCTGCAGAGGACGGTGGCGCTTGAATATCGCGTGCGTGACGCGCGCGTGGCGTGTGGCTGCTCAAACCGGGGCTCCTCTTAAACCGTTTTTCGAAAATATAATTTGTGCTGCATGTCTGCGTGGGCATTCCACACATCGTGGAGCGCAGTAAGCAGCTGCGGAAACTACATAAACCTTAACCGTCCAACCGTGTGCGGTTACACCTCAACACAGTGTCAATCGTATCTACGATAGTGATAAAGAAGAATATGTCCGAAATCTCAGTCTCGCATTTCGCCACTCCTGGACCAACCCACAGCAACTCGCGGCGTCCCATTGTCGCCATAACTGGCGCGGCGGGACAGCTGGGTACTGCGCTTCAGTGTGATTCTTTCGCCGCCGATGTTGAGGTGCTCGCTCTTACGCGGGCACAGTTGGATATCACTGATTCGGCTGCTGTGGAGGCAACGCCTCTGCTTGACGACGTCGACATCATCATTAACGCGGCAGCGGCGACCGATGTCGATGGCGCAGAATCCGATCCCGGTTCGGCGCACCTTATCAATGCACTTGGACCGAAGTACTTGGCGGCTCGGGCGAAAAAAGAAGGCGCGTATCTCATTCACATCTCCACCGACTATGTCTTCGGTGATGTAGCAATCGATGAGATGACGGGGCAGCGCCGAGCGCTGCGAGTTGATGATTTCACCGCGCCTCAGACTATGTATGGACGTACCAAGTTAGTGGGGGAGAATAATGTGCGTGATTCGGGTGCGCGTTTCGCTATTTTGCGCACGGCGTGGGTCTGGTCGGGGCCCACACAGCCGGAGGCCAAGGACTTCGTTTCCACGATGATGCGTCTGGCAGAGACGGCGACTGACGACAAAGGCAATCCGGCAATTATTAAGGTCGTTGACGATCAGCACGGAAACCCCACATTTGTCGGTGATCTCGCCGGAGCTGTCTGGGAGTTGTCCGAACGTGTGTTGTCCGAACCGAGCAGCGCACCGACCGGCACCTTCCATGTCACGGGCAGCGGTGAGGCGACATGGTTCGAGGTGGCTCGCGAAGTGTTTCGGCTCACCGGTCACGATCCGCAGCGTGTGGTGGCTTGTACCAGCAGTGAGTTCCCACGTCCGGCCCCACGTCCGGCCTGGTCCGTGTTGGATGGTTCGGCATGGAGTGAGGTAGGTCTACATGCGCTTCCGGAGTGGCAGGACACTTTGCGGGCAGTCCTGACCTAGGGTCTAGGTTTGTGATTGAAACCTCGAATTCCCCGCAACCCTCGCAGCTTCCGCTCGGTGTGGTCACCGTGACCTTTTCGCCCGGTGAGCACCTGAGCAAGCTGGTGGATTCGCTGGGCCCCGCCGCCAGTGCCTCCACGCGTCTGATTATGGCCGACAACGGCTCGACGGATGGTTCCGTGGAGAAGGAAGAAGCTCGGGCCAAGGAGACCGGAGCGGATGTTCAGCTTCTGCGCACCGGCGGCAACATTGGCTATGGCGCGGCCGCCAACCGTGGCATTGCGGAGCTGGGGCGGGCTCGCCGTGCTGGTGAAATCAATCCTGATTACGTCATGCTGGTCAACCCTGACGTGGTGTTTGCCCCTGGCGCAATCGATGTTCTGTTGGAATGCGCGCAGCGCAATCCCAAAGCTGGAGCGATTGGTCCGCTGATTCGCGAGGCGGATGGCAGCGTGTACCCGTCGGCACGCGCGGTTCCTAAACTTGTCAGTGGTATCGGACACGCGCTGCTTGCCGATATCTGGCCTACTAACCCTTTCTCACGTCACTACCGGGATGACACGGATATGGATCGTGAGCGATCGGCGGGATGGTTGTCGGGTGCATGCCTGCTGCTGCGGTGGGATGCGTTCGACCAGATTGATGGCTTTGATACCCGCTACTTCATGTACATGGAGGACGTGGATTTGGGTGACCGACTGGGCAAGGCCGGTTGGAGCAATATTTTCTGTCCCCGTGCAGAGATTCGTCACGCGCAGGGCCATTCTGCCAGTAAGCACCCAGAAATTACCGTAAGGGCCCATCACGAGTCGGCATACCGTTTTATGTCAGATCGCCTGCCGGGGCCGGCGCTGGCACCTGTGCGACTGGCATTGCGTTTGGGGCTGTTCCTGCGTGGCAAAGTCATAATCGCGGTCAAAAAGCGTAGGAATTAATTAACTGTTGGAACGATCCATCGAAGAAAGTTACCGATTTCATGACTACCGAAGTTCGTCCGAGTGCTGGGCATGGCTCCGCCTTCCAGCCGGGAGCGGATGCTGCACAGCAGGCGGGAGCCACGTTGGCTGAACAGACTGACGCTGTCATTCTGGTCGGCGGGCAAGGTACGCGTTTGCGTCCCCTTACCGTGAATACGCCGAAGCCGATGCTGCCCACGGCAGGGCATCCATTCCTGGAGCATCTGCTTGGCCGCATTCGTGCAGCAGGTATGAAGCACGTGGTATTGGGCACCTCCTACCGAGCTGAAGTATTTGAAGAACACTTCGGCGACGGTTCGGATTTGGGTCTCGAAATTGAATACGTCTTTGAGGCTGAGCCGCTGGGAACCGGTGGCGGTATCCGAAACGTCCTAGACAAGCTGCGCTATGACACCGCAATGATTTTCAATGGCGATGTCCTCGGCGGTACCGACTTGCGCGCGGTGTTGGGCACCCACGCGGAGAAGGATGCGGACGTCACGATGCACCTCGTCCGTGTGCCGGATCCACGCGCGTTCGGCTGTGTTCCGACCGATGAGGATGGGCGCGTCCTGGAGTTCCTGGAGAAGACCCAGGATCCGCCGACCGATCAGATTAATGCCGGTATCTACGTGTTCCGCCGCGAGATTATCGAGTCGATTCCGGCTGGTCGCCCCATTAGCGTTGAGCGTGAAATCTTCCCAGCGCTGCTTGACCGCGGTATGAACGTCTACGGTCACGTTGATTACGCCTACTGGCGTGACATGGGGACTCCGGGTGACTTCGTCCGCGGCTCCTCTGATTTGGTCCGCGGTATCGCGCCGTCACCACTTCTAGAGGGTAAGCACGGCGAAGCGCTTGTCGACGAATCTGCGTCGGTCGGTGGCGGTGCTCTTCTCTACGGTGGCTCTGTTGTCGGCCGTGGGGCGGAGATTGGTGCGGGAGCTCGGATTGATCAATCGGTGATCTTCGACGGCGCACGCATCGGTGCCGGTGCTGTAATCGAGCGCTCTGTGATTGCCGATGGTGCCGATATTGGCCCGCGAACGGTCATCAGTGATGCCATTATCGGCGAGGGTGCCGTCGTTGGTGCGCGCTGTGAATTGATCAACGGTATCCGTGTGTGGCCGGGCGTCCAGATCCCCGATCACGGAGTACGTTTTTCGACGGATGTCTAGTCTGCAGCCTTCGGCGTGTCAGACTTTTGTCGGCAATATCTGATTAGAGTTGCCGAAGTGTCGCCAAAGTTGCTGGTGAGAGGCATGTGGTGAATGTGATTGAGTTTGGGTGGCAGGTTTAGGGTTCGGGCACCATCCTTCAACCTGAACTTAATCCCCAACGCGGGGGGAGGGGCTTCAGGGGCAATGAAAAGTATTGGGGCAAATTCTCTATTCGGCTTGACCGATGGTGGGTTACACGTGTGTAATCACAAATGTGTGTTTCGCACACTAAGCCCAATTTAAAGACCCGCAGCAACAACCATCAGGAGGCCCTCGGCATGGAAAAGTCCAGCATGTTTGATGGCGGCTCTGCTGTGGATAGTGAGACGAATGCGGGTGACATCGCTGTGAATGATAGCTCCTCTGAAAACCAGCCTCGGCCGTTGACAGAGTGGGCAGATGACCTTTCGGGGTTGTTTGAAGCCGTCGATCAGGACTGGCAGGAGCAAGCTCTGTGTGCCCAGACCGATCCAGAAGCTTTCTTCCCTGAGAAGGGTGGATCCACTCGCGAAGCAAAGCGTATTTGTCGTGCTTGTGGTGTGCGAGATGAATGCCTGGAGTTTGCTCTCGAGCATGATGAGCGCTTCGGTATTTGGGGTGGCCTCTCTGAGCGTGAGCGCCGCCGTTTGAAGCGGCAGATTGGCTAGGATCGCGCGGCTAGTTTTTCGTGTGCACGCAATGCCACAGTTTCCCCTTGGGTAATACCCTGGGGGATTTTTCGGTGAACGAGTTTTTCCTGCTCTCTAGGGTTAATAGACGAAAATATGTCCGCTCAGCATGTCGCTGGGTGGGCCCTTTTGTCGCTTAGTTCTTAATGCGAGTTACTGACTGCGTTTATGACAAAAATCGCCCGAAAAATGGCCTGAAAGTGTCATAAACTTGCACAGTTTCACATTTGCAGCCCGTATTCACGCGTGCAGCCGGTAATTTATGGGGCCTGACCAGTTACTATCTTGAGAATCACACACTGTTTGTCTATTAACCCGGTCTCTAGGGAGCTCCTTAGGAGAAAGCTTTCTACAGGAAGTTCTCGTTGAAACTAGGGTCCACCTCAACCGGATCAATGCCCAGATATACCGCCACCAGGCGGATCAGTACATATTGCAGCATCTGGTCCAGTTCCACTCGACCCGAGACACGGCGCTCAATGGGGCGGCGGAACACTACTACGCAGGGGCGGGTGGGGTTGCCTACGCGGTCAATGCCAGCGGGGATAAGCCGTCCCAGCGGTACAGGTCCGTCAGCGACAATCTCTTCCGGGAAATACATGTCCGGGCGCAACTGCATGCGAGGAATCGTGTCGATGGCGATGTCCAGGTGTGACAGTTGCCGGGACCAGTGCTGATCCAATGGGGCGTAGGCGTCAATAACCGCCTGGTCAAAAGCTTCTGAACGGCTCTTCCAGCGGGGTACCTCCGGCGGCAACAGAGGACCCCGAGGTCCGCGACCGCGTCGCAGTGAGCGTCGCAAAGAGCGCGGAGTATAAGCCGATGAATTCATATTTGTTGAGCTTAATCGGTCGGATCGTCAACGTGGGTGAGGCCAGCTTCCGGCCATGTCGCAGGTTTACTGGGTAAGGCTGGGGTGCCCCGGGGGAGCGTCGGAAAGCGAAAAACGCCCGAGTGGGAGAAAAACTATCGAAACTTAAAGTTAGGGTCTAGACTTTGATGCCGTGAGTGTTTTTAGACGTTGTTGCCGGCCCGGCTGTGGCAAACCTGCCGTAGCTACGTTGACGTATGCCTACGCGGAGTCGACGGCTGTGGTGGGTCCGCTCGCCGCCGCGTCCGAACCGCATAGCTGGGATCTCTGTGAGAAGCACGCGCGTTCTATCACCGCACCGCTGGGGTGGGAGCTCGTGCGTTACGACGTGCCGACGCCCGCCCAGGACGATGATGATTTGACCGCACTGGCGGAAGCCGTCCGTGAAGCTGGCCGCAACGCGACTGGCCTGGTGCTGCGGGATGAGGTCGACAACCGTCCGCAAACCTACAAGATTGATTCCAGCCGCCACCCGTCGACGCGGAAATCCGCGCGCGGTCACCTGCATGTAGTTCGCGATCCGGAGGATTCGGACGACTAACGGGTCGGGCGCCGTGCCCCAGCTCATGCCATCTTGCCGCGGCATTTCTTTGTGAGAGCCTCTCTGTGGCTAGTATCATTTTTCACAAAACTGATACTAGCCACAGAGAGGTTTTTCGTGGGCACTTACAATCGTTCCGATTTGGATGCCGTCATCAAGGCCTATGACGTGCGCGGTGTTGTCGGTGAGGGCATCGACGCGGATCTTGTCGGAGCCATCGGCGCCGCCTTCGGACACATCATGCGTTCAGAGGGCGCAACACGTGCCGTAGTTGGCCACGATATGCGTGAGTCCTCACCGGAGTTGGCGGCTAGTTTCGCCGACGGCGCGGCTGCACAGGGGCTCAACGTCACCCTGCTCGGCCTGACCTCTACGGACGAGCTGTATTTCGCCTCCGGAGTAAAGGAATGCCCGGGCGCGATGTTCACTGCCAGCCACAACCCAGCTGAATACAACGGCATCAAGATGTGCCGTTCGCTCGCCCGCCCGATCGGGCAGGAGACAGGGCTTGCTCAGATTAAGGATCTGCTTGTCGACGGAATCCCGGAGTACACCGGCACTCCGGGCGAAATTGATCGTGAGGATGTTCTGCAGGATTACGCGGCGTTCCTCCATGGGCTGGTCGACATTCGCTCCGGCCGTCGCCTGAAGGTTGCAGTCGATGCCGGTAACGGTATGGGGGGACTGACAGTTCCGGCAGTGCTCGGAGAAGACATGGATGTTGCTGATCTCTACTTTGAGCTCGACGGCAACTTCCCGAATCACGAGGCCAATCCATTGGAGCCCGCCAACCTCGTTGACCTACAGAAGTTTACGGTGGAGCAGGGCGCAGACATCGGTATTGCCTTCGATGGCGACGCTGACCGCTGCTTCGTCGTCGACGAGAAGGGCAACCCGGTCAGCCCATCGGCCATCTGTGCGTTGGTGACCACCCGCTACCTGGAGCAGAACCCGGGTGCGGCTATCATCCATAACCTGATCACATCGCACGTCGTGCCGGAGATGATTGTGGAAAACGGCGGAACCCCGGTTCGTACCCGTGTTGGGCACTCCTTTATTAAGGCGCAAATGGCCGAGCACAGTGCTGTTTTTGGTGGCGAGCATTCAGCGCACTACTACTTCAAGGAATTCTTCAACGCAGACTCCGGCATGCTGGCTGCCATGCATGTCCTGGCCGCACTGGCCGAGCAGGATAAGCCGCTGAGTGAATTCATGGCCGAGTACAACCGCTACGAGGCCTCCGGTGAGATTAACTCCCGCCT
The DNA here is from genome assembly GCF_001809925.1 of Corynebacterium sp. HMSC064H12. Classification (NCBI taxonomy): domain Bacteria; kingdom Bacillati; phylum Actinomycetota; class Actinomycetes; order Mycobacteriales; family Corynebacteriaceae; genus Corynebacterium; species Corynebacterium sp. HMSC064H12. The sequence continues at coordinate 158,925 of NZ_KV799323.1, forward strand.
GGGTAGTGCCGAGGAGCAGCAGGCCAAGCAGAAGGAAATCGAGGCCGCGTTTGCCGATCGCACGGAGTCCTCGGACTGGATGGATGGCCTGACCATTGAGCTGGCGGACTCCAAGGCGTGGTTCAACGTCCGGGCCTCCAATACGGAGCCGCTGCTGCGTCTGAACGTCGAGGCTCCGACGCGTGCTGAGGTCGACGCTCTTGTCGACGAAGTTCTCGGCATCATCCGCGGTTAATCAACCCCACGCGCCCGTTTTCAGGCATGCTTGGGAGTATGACCTCGTCATTCGACTCCTCCCATAACCCGCGCCAAGAGGCCCTGTTCTATCGTATGGCCACTGCCGGTGCAGGTCTCAGAGCTGCTGCTTCCGCGACTCGCGGGGGTGCGTTTGCTCAACTTTCACTGCCGCGCAGTGCGGTCATCCTCGTGGGAAATCGTCGGGCGCAGCTCGCCGCCGAATCCGTGCGCGCGCTTGCCGACGATATCCGCTGTCCGGTGGTAATTGCGCATCAGTTGCCCAGTTATGTCGGTGCCCTCGACTTGGTCATCGTCTGTGACGACAACCCCGGCAGCCCACTGGGGGCAGCTCTGGCTGAAGCTCATAGGCGAGGAGCAGCCACGGTCGTGGTGGATCCCGGTGAAGGGCCATTGCGTGCCGCAGGTAGCCCCGATACGGTTGTGGTTCCGCGCCCGGCGATGGCGGAGTCGGCGTCCTTTACCGCCTATGTCGGTGCCATCGCCAGCGCGCTCACCGAATGTGGCGCCACCGCTCTGGCTCCGGCTGGGATAGTCGAGGAAGTCGCCGATGCGGTGGACGCCGATATTGCCGCTTGTGCTCCGCAGCGAGATGAAACAGTTAACCCCGCGCGGCAGGTAGCGCAGTGGGTGGCAGGCCGCAGAATGCTTGCAGTGTCGACGACCTCGGCGCTGGCGCCGGTAGCGGAGCTGGCATCGTTACAGATGCTCGAGGCAGGCGTGGTCTCGGCAGCGTCGTCGATAAGCGAATTGTCTCTTAGCGTGGGCGCATTGCTCGCTGCAGAACCCCAGGCAAGCCGGGATATTTTCTATGACCCGTTCATTGATGGTGGGGATGAAGGGGCGACAGTGCTACCGTTGGGGGCGATTGTTTTAGCTGCGCCGAACAATGTGAGCCACTACCGGGACCACTACGGCGAAGCTGGATGGGCTCGTGTGGAGTGCCCTGCGCTCGATGCGGAGACTCATCATCCACTGGTTGAAGTATGTGTTACTGCAGCCAGAGTTGGTGCGATTGCGGCGTTTTCTGCGTAATCGCCGGGTGTCACCGAAGGCTTTTGGGGCTTCGGTGAGATTGGCGTGCTTGCGCCAGTAGTGACTATTAGAGGAGTGATACGGGCATGGAGCTGTTGGACCCCGTGCTGCAGTCGTACCCCTGGGGGTCTCGTACACATTTGGCGAGAATCACCGGTGCGGACGCTCCCACATCGAAGCCCTGGGCGGAACTGTGGTTTGGTGCGCATGCACTGGCATCGGCCACCGTAGCCGGCACGCCGCTGGATGAGCTCATTGCGCAGGATCCGGCGGCTGCGCTCGGATGCGCAATTGACACCGACAACGGCAGGCTGCCGTTCCTGTTGAAACTGCTCGCAGCCGATGAGCCGCTGTCGCTGCAGGCACACCCCACCTTGGCAGAAGCTCAGGAGGGATTTGCACGCGAAAATGCGGAGGGCATTCCGGCCACTGCACATTTCCGCAATTACCGGGACAATAACCACAAGCCAGAACTCATTGTCGCCCTGACTACCTTCGACGCGTTGGCCGGATTCCGCCCGGTGGAGCGCACGAAGGAGTTGCTCGCGGCGCTGGCGGTACCGGAGTTCGACCACTACATGGGACTGCTCGATGCCGCCGATGACGAGAGCGCTCTGCGGGCATTGTTTACAACGTGGTTGACGTTGCCCCAGGATGTCCTCGATGAGCTGGTCGAAGCCGTGGCTGCCAAGTGCGCGGATTACAGTGGCGAGGACGAGGAGTTCTCGCGAGTAGCCGAGACCACCTGCGAACTGGCTCGAAAGTATCCGGGGGACCCGGGAGTCCTGGGCTCGATGCTGCTTAATCGCCTTCGCTTACAGCCGGGCGAAGCCATCTACCTTGGTGCGGGACAGCTGCATGCTTACCTCAATGGCATGGGCGTGGAAATCATGGCCAACTCCGACAACGTGCTGCGCGGAGGCCTGACCTCTAAGCATGTCGATGTCGTAGAGCTACTGCGCGTGCTCTCTTTCCGCCCGCTGCCAGATCCGGTGCTGCAGTCGCGGCTGACCGATGATGGCTGGAATGACTATGACGCGCCGGTGCGCGAGTTCCGCCTTCGTTCGCGGGACCTGGAGCCGGGCGAACATGTTCTGCTCGACGAAGATTCCGCCACGGTTGTGCTGTCTACAGCGGGCACGGTTACGTTGCGTCACGACGACTCCGTGGTTGAGGTTCCCAGCGGCCATGCGGCCTGGGTTCCGGCTGTCGACGCAGCCGATATTGAGCTGACTGCGCGCCAAGACGGGGCAACCGTCTTTGTCGCGACCGTCCCGCGGGTGGGTTAGTCCTCGTCGTTATCGAAGAGATTTCCCAGGAATCCGGAGTCCTTTGGCTTTTCCGGGATTGGGGAAATCTTGCTATTGCTAGCCCCATTGCCGCCAGCGGTGTCCTTCTCCTTCGAAGGGGCCTGGTTGTTCGGAGGTGTCGGCCCCTTCGGGGACGTTGGCTCGTTCGAAGGAGTTTTCTGAGGAGTCTCGGACGGAGTTGTGGTTTGCGTACCCGACTGAGACTGCGCCTGCGATGAAGGCGGCTTCGGCTCAGCTGCTGCGTCACCGTCGCCTTCCGGAAGACTGTCGTTCGGCTTTTCCGAGTTATCTTCCGGTAGCAGTGGCACCGGCTTGCTGGGCGTCGGCGAAGAAACGTCGTCAGACGTGGGCTCTGTGGTCTCCGTGGTCGTCGGAGGTGTTGATGTGGTCGACGTCGGAGTTGTCGTACTTGAGTTTGTGGAAGTCGGCGGGATGTACGCCTGCGGTGGCAGGTACGGATCCTCTACAATCTCGGTGCTCGATGGCGTGGTCGGACGAGGTACCAGACTGCCAGTCGTCTCAGTCAGCGAGGAATCTGAATTCGATTCAGTGCTCTGCTGCAGCTCGGCATCACTAGGAACTGGAGGTAGTGGAGCAGAGGTCTCCATTTTCGACTGAGAGCCGGCGTTTTCCGGATTCGCCCCCTCGGCAGCACTGCTATCGGAGCAGCCAACGAGCGAAACGCTCAGGGGAAGGGCTGCGAGCAGAAGAGCTCCAAAGGCCTTCTTCACCATGGTAGGTACTCCTTTCGTGTCATGCGTGAAATCGCCCTGTAACGAAAAAGATAACAGTTACATTACGAGGTCTGGGAACTAACTTAACATGCCCGTTATCTTCTCTCTAGGGTGAAAATTGTGTTGAGGGGATTAAATAAGTCTCTCGCACTGTAAAAGTGGCGAAAAGTCGGGTAGAACTTCGGTAAGGCCACATGCGGTTTTCCGGCTAGCGGTACGTGCAGGCGACAGCTATTAGGTCGGCGGCCAGATTACCGTGGGCTCGTCGAAAAGCGCTCTTTGGAAAGCGCTCGTCGAAGACGAAAACTGGCAATTGGTTCGAAGCGCGAAAGGAGCGTGGCCACCTATCATGTCCATCTGGGAGACTGAGGTTTTTGGTAGCGATTCGGTCATTGAACTGTTCGATGAGGTTCAGGATCTCGACTCGCAGGATCGCGTTGGTGCATTGATTGATGCTGGCCGCATTGGGGTGGATTCCGAAAGTAGCGATGAGAAAGCATGCGCACTCGCGGCGGCTGTGATTATTGCAATTTGGAATGGTGCGCCATTTAGCGGCGGTGACATTGTGGAGGACTACAGCTTCATTCGGGAGGGAATCTCGGAGGCACACGGCAGCGAGGAGGATGCGTTGGCTATCGCCTCCGAGGTGTTCGATAGTCTTCTGGGGGAACTCAGTGAGTCTGACCAGGCGGCGCTGGAAAACTGCGTCGAAGCGGTAGAGTAATTCTCGCGTCCCCAGTACTGATTCTTTAAGAAGAATCTCACGTCAAAGAATCTAGAGAAAGCGTTACATGTCCTCGAAGAACATTGATTTCAAGGTTGCAGACCTCTCCCTGGCTGAGGCCGGTCGTCACCAGATTCGTCTGGCTGAGCACGAGATGCCAGGCCTAATGGCGCTGCGCGAAGAGTACGCAGAGCAGCAGCCACTGGCCGGTGCCCGTATTTCCGGCTCCATTCACATGACGGTTCAAACCGCAGTGCTCATCGAGACCTTGACGGCGCTGGGCGCAGAGGTCCGCTGGGCCTCGTGCAACATCTTCTCCACTCAGGATGAGGCCGCTGCGGCTGTCGTCGTTGGGCGAAACGGCACTCCGGAGGATCCGCAGGGTGTTCCGGTTTTCGCTTGGAAGGGCGAGACGCTGGAGGAGTACTGGTGGTGCCTCGACCGCATCTTCGACTGGGGCGATGAAGATGCCAACATGATTCTGGACGACGGCGGCGACGCCACCATGGCTGTTATTAAGGGCATGGAATTCGAGGATGCTGGCCTGGTGCCGCCAGCAGAAGAGTCGGATTCGGACGAGTTTATTGCCTTCAAGGACATGCTTCGCGCCAGCTTGGAGAAGGATGCCGGCCGTTGGCACCGAATTGCAAAGTCGGTCAAGGGTGTCACAGAGGAGACCACCACTGGTGTCCACCGCCTCTACCACTTCGCAGAGCAGGGCGTGCTGCCATTCCCGGCCATGAACGTCAACGATGCCGTCACCAAGTCCAAGTTCGATAACAAGTACGGCACCCGCCACAGCCTTCTGGACGGCATTAACCGCGGTACCGACATGCTGGTTGGCGGCAAGAATGTGCTGGTTTGCGGTTACGGCGATGTGGGTAAGGGCTGCGCGGAGGCGCTGGCGGGGCAGGGCGCTCGCGTTCAGGTCACCGAGGCCGACCCGATTAACGCATTGCAGGCATTGATGGACGGTTTCGACGTCGTCGCTACTGAGAGCGTCATCGCAGATGTCGACATTGTCATCACCGCCACAGGCAACAAGGACGTCATCACTTTCGAGCACATGCAGCAGATGAAGAACCACGCGCTGCTGGGCAACATCGGCCACTTCGACAACGAGATTGACATGCACAGCCTGCACCACCGCGATGATGTCCGTCGTGTGGAGATCAAGCCGCAGGTCACCGAGTACATCTTCCCGCATGCTGACGGCGAGGAGCGCTCTCTGATTGTGCTTTCCGAGGGGCGCCTGCTCAACCTGGGCAATGCCACCGGACACCCGTCCTTCGTAATGTCGACCTCGTTTGCCGACCAGACAATCGCCCAGATTGAGCTCTACTGCAACGGTGATAAGTACGACAACTCTGTCCACCGTCTGCCGAAGATTCTGGATGAAAAGGTCGCTCGCATTCACGTCGAGGCACTCGGCGGCGAGCTCACCCGACTGTCCAAGGAACAGGCCGAATACATCGGCGTTGACGTCGAGGGCCCGTATAAGCCAGAGCACTACCGCTACTAGTTCTAGCCAAGGCTAGGCCGTAGCCATGTGTGCGAGGAGAAGAATTTGATTATCGCAGTCGAAGGAATCGACGGTGCTGGCAAGAACACGCTTGTCACAGCTGTTACCAATCAACTCCGAAGTCAAGGGCACTCCGTTTCTTCGATGACCTTTCCGGCGTACCGGCAGACAATCTTCGCTGATTTCGCCGATCAAGCCTTGCACGGTCAGCTCGGCGACACCGCGGACTCCGCTTGGGCAATGGCACTCCTGTTCGCTCTGGACCGCAAAGAACGTCGTGAAGCGATTGTTGATGCAGCGCGCGAGAACGATGTTCTGATTATCGATCGCTACGTCGCGTCCAACGCGGCCTACTCCCTGGCGCGCACACAGGATCCGGCGATCGTCGAGTGGATTGAGAAGACCGAATTCGGAGATTTCCAACTTCCGCTTCCCGACGTTCAGGTCTGTCTGGCCACGTCGGTGGGAGTGGCAGCCGACCGTGCACGCAAGCGGGAAGCCTCGGATGTGCAGCGAACGAGAGACGCCTACGAAAAGGACTCGAGTTTGCAGGAGCGCACGCTGGCGGCGTACCAGAAGTTCGCGGAAGGCTCGTGGCAGTCACCATGGCTGATGCTTACGGGGGACGATGGGGCGGACCGCCTTGTGGAATGGATCAGTGCACGCCTGCGCTAGCCACCTCAACGGGAAACTACAGAACTAGATAGCTTTACGTTTAGAATATGACGCATGAGCTCAAAAATCCTGGTTGTTGATGATGATCCGGCCATCGCCGAAATGCTCACGATGGTGATGGAGCGCGAGGGCTTCGACACAGTAGTAGTCGACGATGGCCTCGAAGCTGTCAAGGCAGCAGAGCGGGAGAACCCAGATTTGATTCTGCTGGATCTCATGTTGCCGGGCATGAGTGGTGTCGATGTCTGTCGCACTGTGCGAGAGACATCGGCGGTGCCGATCATCATGTTGACTGCGAAGACCGACACGGTCGATGTGGTCCTCGGCCTGGAATCCGGTGCGGATGACTATGTCACGAAGCCCTTTAAGCCGAAGGAGCTCGTGGCGCGCGTGCGCGCTCGGCTGCGTCGTCAAGAAGACAGCCCGAGTGAGACTCTCGAGGTCGGCGACTTGACCATCGACGTGCCCGGTCACGCCGTGTTCCGTGATGGCAAGGAGATTTCTCTGACCCCGTTGGAGTTTGACCTATTGCACACTCTTGCATCCCGTCCGAAGCAGGTCTTTTCCCGTGATGAGTTGTTGGAAAAGGTCTGGGGATATCAGCACACCTCGGATACTCGACTCGTCAACGTTCACGTTCAGCGTCTGCGCTCGAAGATCGAACTGGATCCGGAAAACCCCCAGATTGTGCTGACCGTCCGCGGTGTCGGGTACAAGACGGGTGACTAAACAAGGCCAGTCAGCTTTAGTGGGAGCCGATTCTTGCGTCGATTAATAACGAAGCTTCGAGACTTCACCAATAGGGGAGTGACCTGGGCGGTTACACTCTGGCGCACGTCTATTCAAGCGCGCATTCTGACCTCTGTGGTGGTACTGAGCGCGATGGTGATTGCGGTACTCGGTTTCGCGTTGGCGACTATTGTTACCCAGCGGCTTATCGACGCAAAGGTTACCGCTGCCGACGAGGAAATTGACCGTGCTCGCGCAGTGGTGGAGCGGGCGATTGAGAACTCTTCGTCCAACGAGCTGCAAGCTCTGCTCAACGTGGGGCGCGATGCCCTTGTGAACCGTGCAGCCGGTTCCGGTGCTGCACCATTGACAAGTTATGAACCACTGCTCGTGGCGCCGGTGCCGCGAGGCACGGTGTTGGCTTCATCGCCGATTAAGGCTGATGTCCCAGAACGATTGCATGAAGTAGTCCGACAAGGGCAAATTGCGTATCAGGTACGCCAAGTCACTGATAACCGCGGCGATACGTACTCGGCGTTAATTATCGGTAGTCCCACTTCTACCTCGGTTGATGGGCTCGAGCTCTATCTGGTCACCTCTATGGCCGCAGAGGAATCGACTATTAAGTTGGTTCGTGGTCTGCTCGCCGGTGCGACAGTAATCATCATGGCGCTTCTCGGTGGTATTACTTGGTTCTTCTCCAATCAGGTGACGACACCAGTGCGTTCCGCTGCCCAGATTGCCCAGCGCTTTGCCGACGGTCACTTGCGCGAACGCATGGTCGTGCAAGGTGAAGATGACATGGCGCGACTGGCAATGAGCTTTAACAAGATGGCCGAATCGCTGTCCACGCAGATTAGACAGTTGGAGGAATACGGCAGTCTGCAGCGACAGTTCACCTCCGATGTTTCGCATGAGTTGAGGACACCTCTGACCACGGTGCGTATGGCCGCCGATCTTATTGCTGACGGCGCTGAGGACCTCGATCCGGCGACTCGCCGCGCAGCTGAGCTGATGAATGAGGAGCTTGAGCGTTTTGAGATGCTTCTCAATGACCTGCTTGAGATCTCACGCCACGATGCCGGCGTTGCTGACCTGTCTGCAGAAAAGGTCGATGTCCGTCGCTGTGTGGATGCTGCCTATCAGCAGGTAACAGTCGTGGCTAAGGAGACCGGTACGCCCATCCGCTTCCATCTGCCCGATGAACCGGTAATGGCGACAGTCGACTCGCGTCGTATCGAGCGCGTGCTACGCAATCTTATGGCCAACGCTGTTGATCACAGTGAGGGCAATCCGGTGGATGTCACAGTGCGGGCGAGCGATTCCGCGGTTTCGTTTACGGTAGTTGACCACGGTGTGGGGCTAAAGCCGGAGCAGCAGGAACTGGTGTTTAACCGTTTCTGGCGTGCTGACCCCTCGCGTGTCCGACGCACCGGCGGTACCGGACTTGGCCTGGCAATCGCGCGCGAGGACGCACAATTGCACGGTGGGGAACTGGAGGCATTTGGCGTACCGACGGTCGGTAGCTGTTTCCGTCTGACTGTGCCGCCGGAGCCCGATGCGAGCTTCGGCGAGCATCCGCTCGGACTGGAAGTTCCCTCGCTGCCTGATCAGATTCCGCACCAGCAGGAAATTGGTGCACGGGAGTTGGAATCGGAATCGAATGCACCGCAAGCCAAGAGCCAGGATCAGGCTAAGGAGCAGAGGACTAGCGATAGCGAATCCCGACAGGCACGAGAGGAGGATATTTAAATGACGGCGCAGCAACAGTCAAAGGCTCGTCGCGTCCTGCGTAAGACAGTGGCGCTTAGCTCAGTGATCATTTTGGGCACGGCCGCAGGATGTACCACCATTCCGAGAAACACCAGCCCCCAGGTGCTGCGTCCGTTTGAGCCGCCCCAAGTTCGTATTGAAGTTCCTCAGCCACGACCGAATGTCAATGCAGACATTGTCCTGCGCGACTTTTTCGCCGCGGCCGCGCATCCGGTTGATGATTTTCAAGCTATGCGTGCCTTCATGACCCCGGAACTTGCGGCCAGTTGGAAACCGCAGGATAGTGCCCGCATTCTCGACGGTGTCAACCTCATCGCCCAGAGGGATGAAGGAGGATCGCGACAGTCCTTCGTTGCCCGAGGTCGCAGCGTTGGTCAATTCGGTACTGATGGTGCGTATGAGCCCCAGTCCGGTGACTATGAGGAAACCGTGGAGATGAAGCTTGGTTCGGATGGGCAGTGGCGCATTTCCTCGCTGCCCGACGGTGTTGTCATGGAGCGTCAGGCATTCCTGGAAAACAATGTGCCTCGCAATATCTATTTCCTCGATCCGGCGGGTAATCATTTGGTCACAGATCGTCGTTGGCTCTATCGTGGCGTCACCGATGGCGCGACCAATCTGTTGACGAAGCTGAAGAACGGCCCATCAGCACCACTGCGGCCGGGCGTCACCACCGTGCTCAAGCCCAATGCCTCAATTGCGGTGGAAGCAGGACCTGTGTCCAACGCGGACGGTCGCAGGGTCGAAATCACCGGATTGGGTGATGTTTCCGAGGAACTGCGTGTCATGCTCGCGGCGCAGATTATCTGGACTCTCGACTCGGCAGATTTCCGTGGTCCGTGGATCCTCATGGCCGACGGCGAACCACTAGTTGCCAGCCACGACGAGCCGTGGACGAAGGACACCGACACAATCCAGCTCTACGACCCGAATCATCTACCGGCTGATAACGCACCGTTACGGACGGTCGACCGCAGCGGTATCTACGAGATCGCTGACGGCCACGCCACACCTGTGGGACGCGGCTGGACCGCCAGCGGCAGCACCGCGGTGTTCTCCGCGGCAGTGGGCACCAACCCCAATGGCAGCGAGCTCATTGCCGCCGTGTTCCGCTCGGCCGTGGATGGTCGTGCTGGGTCGTATGACCTCGGGGAGTCCACATTGATGCTCGGCGGAATACAAGATCAGCCGGTTCCTGTGCTGACTGGCGAGAGTCTCACCCGTCCGACATGGTCTCCAGACGCCGAGGCGGTCTGGACAGTGAAGGACGGTACAACCGTCGTACGCCTGGTTCGGCAGTCGACGTCATCTCGGATTCAGCAGGAGGAGGTTGATACCTCTGAGCTCAATCACCTTCTTGACGGCGGCGCAGGCACGGGGCGCCCGAGCGCCGGTATTTCTGAATTCCGCGTCGATTCTTCAGGCACGCAGGTAGCGATGATTATCGCTGGTGAAGTCTATATCGCCACCATCGAAAGGCATGACGATAAACCGTGGAAGTTGACGCACCCGCGTGCTCTGCCGCTCCCTGAAAACGTTTCCCCGGTGTCGCTGACGTGGTCGCCGAATCAAACGGTCACGGTGGGCGGTTACAGCGGAGACACCCCGATGTGGAGTGCCTTCCCGGACGGTGCGACCAGCTCCGTTCTGCCGAAGCTCAACCTGACACCGCCAATTCCTGTGGTTACCGCGACCTCGTCGAAGCGTTACGCGTTGGATGCCACCGGTGTCATGGAGCTGATCTCCAGCGAGGGGCAGCAGCAGTTCTGGCGCCAGGTTCCGGGTGCGCGCGGTCGAATGGCTCCGGTGTCTGTGGAATAAGCGCAAATCGGGGAGGGGATTAATGGCGCAGGGTAGGTCATCGCAGGAATTTCTGCGCGCGCTTTACGACGTTACCCGCGATGCGATCGGCCTCGTGATACCGGAAACCTGTCCGGTGTGCGGCTGCTCCGGGGCGCTGTGTCGCGGTTGCAAGGACGATCTTCAGCAACCTCCAGTGCGGTTTTCACCGCGGGCTGCGTTACGCGCAGCAGCGTGGACCTGCGGTCCGTACTCGGGTGCGAGGAGACATCTCATTTTGTCGGCCAAAGAACGGGGCAGTGGTGAAGCCAGACGAATCATGGGGGCCGTGTTCGCCGCTGCGGTACGAAGGCTGGCCTCTGATGGCCATATAATGCCCCCGGAAATTACCCCCGTCATTTTGATTCCCGCGCCGACAAGATCGTCATCCCGTCGACAACGGGGTGGGGATCCGGTAACGATTGCCTGCGATTTTGCCTGCAGCCAGCTGCCCTCCAGCTCGGTATTGCCCCTGGTGCGCATTGGTGGGCGCACGCGGGATTCCGCGGAGCTTGGGGCTTCTCAACGCAGACGAAATCTTTCTGGCCACATTGTGCCGCAGACGGAATTCAAGCGCGGAATTAGCGACAAGCTGCGACAACGCTGTGCGCAGGCGACAGTAATTCTGGTTGATGATGTGGCCACCACTGGTGCCACTGCAGCGGAAACCGAGTTGGTGGCAGCGTCATTGGGGATTCGCATCGACATGGTGTTGGTGCTCGCCCGGGCGTAGACGCAGGGGTGTCGTCGGCAAGCGAAAAATAAACGAGGGGAACGTGGCATTGGTTACCCCCGGAACTGTATCCTGGGGGTGCAGAAAGACTCGTCACCGTAGACGCCGTGAGTAATCCCGCTCACGGAAGGGCGGTGGCCATACCGGGAGGTAGGTAGCAAGTGTCCACACCTGCTGACAACAACGAGGTACTCAGCCCGAACGCTCAGGTGACCATCACCGGGCGCAATGTTGAGGTTCCAGAGCACTTCGCAGATCGTGTTAAGGCGAAGCTGGCGAAGATTGAGCGCCTCGACCCGACTTTGACCTTCTTCCACGTGGAGCTCCAGCACGAGCCGAATCCGCGCCGTGCAGACCGCTCTGACCGTATTCAGATCACCGCTACTGGCAAGGGGCACCTGGCTCGTGCGGAAGCGAAGGAAGATAGCTTCTACGCTGCACTGGAGTCTGCTCTGGGCAAGATGGAGCGCTCCCTGCGTAAGGTGAAGGCTCGCCGCAAGATTAGCCGTTCTGGCCACCGTGCACCGATGTCCGTCGGCGAGGCAACTGCTTCGCTGGTTGCAGAGGCTGAGGCAGCGGCTCCGGAAAAGGCTGATCCGTACGAGGATCTGGTTGAGGACGTGACCCCTGGCCAGGTTGTGCGTACCAAGCAGCACTCCGCAACTCCGATGACGGTGGAAGATGCTCTGTCTGAGATGGAGCTCGTCGGTCACGACTTCTACCTCTTCGTTAACGAGGCAACCTCTCGTCCGTCCGTGGTCTACCGTCGTCACGCATACGACTACGGTCTGATTGAGCTGGCAGACGAAGACGAGAAGTAAGTCTTCACCAAAAAGAGCACGCAATACCGCGCAGAGCTGTGTATTGGTAAGTAATTGCTCACATGAGCCCGTCTTCTCTTAGAAGGGAAGGCGGGTTCGTCGTATAATCAACCGTTGCACATTAAAGTTCGACGTGAATCGGCCGGAAAGGTCCCAATTTAGTGTTTTCGCTCAGCAAGTTGCTCCGCATTGGTGAAGGCCGCGCTGTCAAGAGGCTTGGCAATATTGCAGATCAGGTCATCGCCAAGGAAGACGAGTACGCAGCTCTTTCAGACGATGAACTCCGTGCCAAGACCGAGGAGTTTAAGAAGCAGCTGGCTGACGGTGCCGATGTAGACGATTTGCTTCTGGATGCTTTCGCCACGGCGCGCGAGGCATCCTGGCGCGTGCTGGGGCAGAAGCACTACCGCGTCCAGGTTATGGGCGGTGCGGCACTGCACTTCGGCAACGTTGCCGAGATGGGTACTGGTGAAGGTAAGACCCTGACCTGTGTGCTGCCCGCATACCTCAATGCGTTGGCAGGCAAGGGTGTTCATGTCGTTACGGTTAATGACTACCTGGCTAAGCGTGACGCGGAGTGGATGGGTCGAGTCCACCGCTTCCTGGGGCTTGAGACTTCCGTGATTCTCTCTGAGCTCAGTCCGGACCAGCGCCGCAAGGCCTATGCTGCCGACATCACCTACGGCACGAACAACGAGTTCGGCTTTGACTACCTGCGCGATAACATGGCGCATTCGCTCGACGATTTGGTGCAGCGTGGGCACCACTTTGCCATCGTCGATGAGGTTGACTCGATTCTGATTGACGAGGCCCGTACCCCGTTAATCATTTCCGGTCCGGCAGATGGCGATCCGCACTGGTACCTGGCGTTTTCCAAGATTGTGCCGCGTATGAAGCGCGACATTCACTACGAAGTCGATGAGCGTAAGCGCACCATCGGTATTCGTGAAGAGGGCGTTGAATTCGTTGAGGATCAGCTGGGTATTGCCAACCTGTATGCTCCGGAAAACTCCTCGCTGGTCAGCTACCTGAACAATGCCCTGAAGGCCAAGGAGCTGTTCACCCGCGACAAGGATTACATTATCCGCAATGGTGAGATCCTCATTGTCGATGAGTTCACCGGTCGCGTGCTGGCAGGCCGTCGCTATAACGAGGGCATGCACCAGGCAATTGAGGCCAAGGAAGGGGTGGAGATTAAAAACGAGAACCAGACGCTGGCAACCGTTACGCTCCAGAACTACTTCCGCCTCTACGACAAGCTGTCCGGTATGACCGGTACGGCTGAGACCGAAGCGGCTGAGCTGCACCAGATTTACAAGCTGAATGTCATGTCGATTCCGCCGAATCGCCCGAAGCAGCGTGAGGATCTGCCCGACCTGATTTACAAAACGCAGGAGGCAAAGTTTGCCGCTGTTGTCGAGGACATCCGCGAATGCCATGAAAAGGGCCAGCCAGTTCTCGTTGGTACGACGTCAGTTGAGAAATCCGAGTACCTTTCCAAGCTCCTGCAGCGCGAAGGTATTCCTCACTCTGTGCTGAACGCTAAGCACCACGAGAAGGAAGCTGAGATTGTCGCAGTGGCGGGTCGTCTCGGAGGCGTTACCGTGGCAACTAACATGGCCGGTCGTGGTACTGACATTGTGCTGGGCGGTAACCCGGACATCATCGCTGACCTGAATCTGCGCTCTCGTGGTCTGGACCCGGTGGAAACTCCGGAAGAGTACGAAGAGGCGTGGGACGCTGAGATTGAGCGTGTTCGTCAGCAGTCGAAGGAAGAAGCTGACAAGGTACGTGAGGCCGGTGGCCTCTACGTCCTGGGTACTGAGCGTCATGAGTCACGCCGCATTGACAACCAGTTGCGTGGTCGTACCGGTCGTCAGGGTGACCCGGGTGTTACCCGCTTCTACCTGTCCATGCGCGATGATCTCATGGTTCGCTTCAACGGTCAGCGCATGGAAGCGCTGATGAACACTCTGAATGTCCCGGATGACGTTCCTATCGACTCCAAGGTTGTCTCCAACTCCATTAAGAGCGTCCAGGCTCAGGTGGAAAGCCAGAACTTCGAAATCCGTAAGAATGTTCTGAAGTATGACGAGGTTATGAACCAGCAGCGTAAGGTCATCTACGCTGAGCGCCGTCGCATCCTCGAAGGTGAGGATTTGAAGACTCAGGTCCGTGACATGCAGGACGACGTAGTCGATGCGTATGTCAACGGTGCCACCGCTGACGGTTACGTGGAGGATTGGGACCTCGACGAGCTGTGGAATGCCCTTGAGCAGCTCTATAGCCCGACGTTTACCGCGCAAGAGCTCATTGATGGCTCTGACTTCGGTACCCCGGGTGACCTCTCGGCCGATGAGCTGTCCAAGGCTCTGCACGCGGACATCTCGGCCAGCTACGACCAGCTTGAGGATGCGGTCTCCGCAATTGGCGGCGACGACCAGATGCGCAACATCGAGCGCTTCACCATCCTGAACGTCATGGACCAGAAGTGGCGCGAGCACCTCTACGAGATGGACTACCTCAAGGAGGGCATTGGCTTGCGCGCCATGGCCCAGGCTGACCCGCTGGTGGAGTACCAGCGTGAGGGCTACGACATGTTCACCGCGATGATGGACGGCATCAAGGAAGAATCGGTTCGTCAGCTGTTCCTAATCCGTAAGCAGGTTATGCCCGCAGTGGAAAACACTGAGGGACAGGAGAATCAGGCTCCAGCTCTGCCGACGGAAGCTGCTGAGCAAAATCAGCAGATGACCTACTCCGGTCCCAGCGAGGACGGCAGTGCAGAGCAGCAGCGCGTGGATCAAGAGTCTGAGGGCAACCGAGCGCAGCGTCGGAAGGCGGCTCGCAAGCGCCGTCGCTAAGCACTAAAGCACCCGAAACGCGGTCATGGTCCATGGCCGCGTTTTTGCTGTTCCGCGGCGGAAAGTGCCCGTGAACGCGCGAACGCGCGGACCGACACGGCAACTACCCAGGAACTCGACCTTCTTGCCGTCCGCGGAAGCGCTGGCGTGAAAGGATTGCAACGCGACACCCTTGAGGCTGGTGTTCTTCGACAGCGTGAGTATCGCAGCGTGAATAATCGGGTCGATATTGATGCGACGTAGATCGTTGACTCGCCTGCGACCCGCGATGATGTCGAAGACGCGGCGAGTAATCGTGCCAAGCTCCTGTCTCAGATTCTGTTCACAGTGCTGGACGACGTGCGGTGTTTGCGGCGTCTTTTTTGCAGCAGGAGCGGCCGCGACGGGCGGTAATGCCGTCATGACAGCGGCTCCGGTGGCAGCCGAGCATCCGCTGTAGGTCGGTGCCACTTTTGCGGTTTGAGAGGCGGCGGCATTAGCTGACTGGCCGAGTTGAATTGTGTGGAGAAGCGAAAAGCCCGTTGCCGGTTCAATGGATTCCCTGCCACTGGAGCGGTGCTCAGCGGCGTGCGACAGCGCGTAAGGCATCGGTGTCTGAGATTTTGGTACGTGAGACGTTGGTGCCATGGATTAATCCCCCTAAAACGCTCCATTGGCAAGTTCCCCCTTGCTGAAGACCATTGTCCTACAAGTGCTTTAAGTGTGCAGCTTGTGAAGGGGAATTCACGGCCGGCGTGGGGGGGGGGATTGGGGAGAAGGCGCAGTCGCGAAATGGGCTGAGTGTTTCGCTGTTAATGGTCCTATCGGTTTCCGTCAAGGCCGTTCTGGTCGCCTACAATTGGGCGTAACGAACAGCCAATTAACACGCTGAACTGGAAAAAAGGCAAACGTGCAGGTCATGCGATAAACTACAGGCCATGCGCGGAATGATTATCGATTACTGTGGTGTCCTTGACGGCACGGATGAAGACCAGGCACGTTGGCGTAATTTGCTGGTAGAGGCGCGTGCAAATGGTGTTGGCCTGGCAGTCCTGTCGAATGACCCAGGTGGCCCATCGGCGGATCCGATTCGCAAGCTCGAAGATGAGGGCCTGGTAGACGCAGTTGTGCTCTCTGGTGAAATTGGCCATGAGAAGCCTTCGGCAGAGGCTTTTAATGCAGCCGCTGCGGCTATTGAACTGCCGGCACGGGACTGCGTGCTGGTAGATGATTCGATTGAGAACATCCATGCGGCCGTCTCTAACGGCATGGTGGGAGTCTTCTATCAGCAGTTCGACCGCGCAGTGGTCGAGATTGCCGGTCTACTGGGTCTCGAGGGCGAGTTCTAATGCGCGTCTATATCCCAGCGACTTTCTCCATGCTTGAGGCGCTGAAGGAGGATGAGCTCTTCCACGCCCGCGGTGGTTGGGGCTTTGCTGTCACTGAATCGCTGCGCGATTTCTTTACTGAGGGCGATGATGAGGAACTGGCAGACGTAGCCTTTGATGAGGCTGCGCGTGCGTCGCTCCGTCTGCTCGATGCCGCAGAAGAGAAGTTCCCGCACCGTCGAGTGGTCATTTCCGTTGATGTGGAGGCGGAGCCGCAGTCGGATATGGGAGATGCCGTGGTTAAGGTCGGCGGCCCAATTTCGCTTGCCGACGTTGCAGCGCTCCACATTGATGTGAAAGAGGCGGAAAACAAGGTTGAGGCTGCGATTGATGCCGTCGATAAGGCGGATCTCGGTGACGAGGATGCGGAGCTCACTGTCGGCGACGCGCTGGAGATCCCGCTGGCGTGGTATGACGTAGCTGAGCTCGGCATGGTGGTCGACTTCCTGTAGTAGCGCGTGCTCGGCGTTAAAGAAGGGGACTGGGTTTAGGAACCCAGCCCCTTTTTTGTATGGCACAAGTGTTTTCAGCGGGGGTATAAAAGGCGGGATTGTTTTGTGTGGATAAGCTCCATGTCAAAGGGGGTGTTTCGCACGGGAGTGGGGGTAATGACAATTTCGCTATTTGTGTCAAAACCATTTGTTTCTCTTGACCAATAACTTACCGCTCCGTAGTCTACGTCTAAGTAACCTACGGACACGTAATAATGAATCGGGTGGGGCATGCCTGCTGATGAACAGTGTTATTGCGTGTTCGCCCGTGATAGTCAGGAGGGCCAAAAATGGGACTTAAGACCAGAGTTTCCCGGGTATTCAAGCATTTATCCACGCCACTTTTGCCCGATGACTACACGCATTTGCTAAATCCGCTGTGGTCAAGTCGCGAGCTGCGCGGTCAGATTGAGGCCATTAATCCCACATCTCCTACTTCAGCAGAGTTGATAATCCGTCCGGGTTGGGGGATGCCAACAGACTTCAAGCCAGGCCAGTTCATCGGAGTCGGCGTAGAGGTCAAGGGGAAATACCTGTGGCGCTCCTACTCGCTGACAAATGCGCCGCGGCCTCATGACGGGCTGCTGACTATCAACATCCGTGCGCTCAACGACGGCTACGTGTCCCAACACCTCGTCGCCAATGTAAAGCCGGGTACTGTCGTCCGCCTCGCTGCCCCGGCTGGAGACTTCTATCTTCCGGAGCCGCTCCCAGCCCGCATTGCGTTTGTTACCGCAGGCTCCGGCGTCACTCCGGTGATTTCGATGCTGCGTGATCTTTCAGCTCGCAATGCCTCAGTGGAAGTCGAGCACATTCACTCCTACCGCGGCGAGGCAGAAGCTGTGTTTGTCAATGAGCTTCGCGAGCTGGAACAGTGCAGCGCTACTAGCGCGTTGAAGTATCGCCTGCATGCCCGGAATACGGAGACGCAGCCGCGGATTGACGCTGCGGCGGTTACCGACATCATTGCTGACTTTGGAGCGCTGGCATCGTCGGCAAGCGCCTACGCCTGTGGTCCGGTTGAACTGCTGAAAAACCTTGAGCCGGAGTTTCCCGGGCTGCGGACGGAACGTTTCACCGTTGACCGCTCGGCGGCAGGGGAGGTCGGCGGCACGGTGAGTTTAGGCAGCCGAGGCGATATCGACGTAGACGGTGCAACCACCATCCTGGAGGCGGCCGAGAGCGTCGGGGTTGACCTGCCGTACGGCTGTCGGATGGGAATTTGTGCGACGTGCGTGCAGCAGCTCTCCGACGGCGCAGCGCGGGACATCCGCACCGGTGCGACGTTTGTGGCGGGGGAGCGGGTCCGAACGTGCGTCTGTGCGCCGGCGGGGCACGCGCGTATCGAACTGTAAGTTCGCCCCACATCTATCTCAACCTGTATTAACCAGGAGAAACTACCTAAAGGAGTTGGGACCCTTCCCATGGCAATTTCTGATATCGCATCGTATGCGCACTTGAGCGAAGAAGACGTCGCAGAGATTGGGCGTCGATTTGCGGAAATCGAAAAGCAACACCGCGATTCGCTGGGGCAGAAGGATGCTCGCTACATCCGCACGCTCATCCGCATTCAACGCACCCTTGAGGTGACTGGTCGAGGTCTGCTGATGGTACCGACAGCCGGCATGGCCCTGAACAAACTAGGGATGCTGCCGAAGTCGTGGAAGAACACCGCGCACTGGGGTTTCAAATGGGCGGGTGCCTCAGCGCTGGGGCTGGCAAAGATTTTGGAAAACCTCGAAATCGGCCACAACACCATGCACGGTCAGTGGGACTGGATGAATGACCCCGAGATTCACTCGGCCACCTGGGAGTGGGACAATTCCTGCCCATCCAGCGGGTGGAAGCACTCCCACAACTTTGTCCACCACAAGTACACCAACGTGCTCGGTATGGACAACGATGTGGGATATGGCATTCTCCGGGTGACTCGTGACCGCCGTTGGAAGCCATCGACGCTGCTGCAGCCGGTGACAAACGTGGCGTTGGCCAGCCTTTTCCAATGGGCAGTGGCCTTCTATGACGTCGAGCTCGGGCGCGTGTTCGCCGGCAAGAAATCCTGGGATGAGGCCCGACCGCAGCTCATGGAGGTGCTCAACAAGTCGGGGCGCCAGGTGCTCAAGGACTACGTTCTCTTCCCGGCGATGGCGGGTCCGCGTTACCGTGAGGTGGCCTTTGCGAACATGATGGCCAACCTCGCCCGTAATCTTTGGGCCTACGCGGTCATCTTCTGCGGACACTTTCCGGATGATGCCGAGACTTTCACCAAGGAGCAGTACAACACCGAGGACAAGAGTGAGTGGTATTTGCGCCAAATGCTGGGCTCGGCGAACTTCCACGGTGGGCTGGCGCTGTCGGTGCTCTCAGGAAATCTGAATTACCAGATTGAGCACCACCTGTTCCCGGACATGCCATCCAACAGGCTTGCGCAGATTTCGAAGCAGGTTCAGCAAATCTGCCGGGAATACGACCTGCCATACAACACGGGGTCGTTCCCGAAGCAGTTCTTCCAGGTCCAGCGCACGCTGCTGAAGTTGTCGCTGCCGGATCGTTTCTTAGTCGCTGACCCGGACAACGCCCCAGAGGTACGTTCGGAGGCGGCGTTCAAGAAGTATCCGCAGGTTGAAGCGGAGCTCCAGTCCAGTTCCCCGCAACGCAAGGGCTTAGCGACGGGCCTGCGAATGCTCCGCCGTCTTCGCCCAGGTGCCCGGGAAATTGTCCGGGCCTACACAGGTCGCTCGACGCACACTGTTGCGCGCGGTTAGCCCTCGGCCCGCTTGCGGACCACAGCCGCGACTGCTGGTTCGCGGTTCCATGGCATTGATTGCTTGTGGGGGAGCCGTAGCCAGGCGCGAATCATGGTCACGGTCAGCGTCGCAGTTGCACCAGCGAGGAAGAGTGCTAAGTAAGCCGAGGAATTCTGGCCGGTGAACTCCACGGTCACGATCAGTGCGAAAAGTGGGGCTGCCATGGACGCCGACAGGAAGGCCGCCGCGCCGAGAATCGCAAAGTCGCTCAGCGGAACTGAGGGCATCAATGGCTGTACGAAGCAGCCGACGATGAAACCGCTGAGCGCGCCAAGGGCAAAGCCGGGAGTCAAGAGACCACCGACGGCACCAGAACGGAAAGTAACGAGAACCGCGATAGCTTTCGCAATCAGCAGGATGACTGCAAAACCCAGCAGCGGGCGGTCCATGAGAACTGTGGTCGCAGCGATACGGCCATTGCCCAAGACTTCTGGAACCCACAGTGAAATCACACCAACCAGCGTAAATGCGAGGGGGATGGCCCAGGCAGAGTGCCAGCCAGTCGGTGCTTTGTCCGACATCCGCGAGCTGAGAATGCGAAATGCGTAGCCGATGGCACCGCAGATAACACCGATGAGCAGTGCTGCCCCGAGGTTGCCCCAGCCGTCCGAGAGATTAATTGGGCTGTAGAGCGGGCTACTGCCGACCACGATGCCCGACGTCACCGTGGCAATGGCTGAACACGCCAGCACCACCATCACCGCGGTAATACTCAGCGAGCCCAGCAGAATCTCCAACGAGAAAACCGCTCCAGCCAACGGGATGTGATAAATCGCCCCCAGGCCGGCACCGGCTGCTGCTGCGGCCAGAATACGGCGGTGTAGCGGATCGATGCGCAGTCGATGCGACATCTGCGAGGCCACCATCGCACCGAGCTCACGCGGGGCATTCTCGCGTCCCATGGATGCACCTGCAGCGACGGTCGCCATCTGCAAAAACACATTGACAAGAGTTGACCACACCGGCATGAGTCGACCGTTCATGCCTGCCTCAACGCTCTCAATGGGCGTGGCCTTTGTGCGCAGCGCTGCCCACACCGGCCCTGCAATCAGTCCCGCCAACACAATTCCGACAAAGCGCTGGAGGCCAGTGGTGCCATCGGTCACGACGGCTACGTCGCCCTCATGTTGTCCGTAAACTGCGTACTCGATGCCGTGCATTATTAGTGCGAGGCCGGCTGCGCCGAGTCCTGTCGCAAGACCCACGATAAGCGTGTAGATACACAGCCGAATCCAACTGCCGGGAGCGGGGTAGAGACCGGAGCCCGCGTTGTCCGCCTCAGCTCCAGCCGAGGCTTCAGAGGGCGTCTCCACAGAACCGGTGTGGCTAGTCTCTTTCAATGTCCAGCTCCCAATCCTCGTTGTCGCTGATGGCGCTCAACAGGCGACGCACGGCCATCGCTCGACGGTGCTGAACTCCCTCCAGCTTGTCGAGGGCGCACTCTGGATCCGCGGGCGGCCCCAAATGGGTGCAACCACGTGGGCATTCATCTGTCGCTGCCTGGATATCTGGAAACGCCGCCAGCAGCGTCTCCGGTGTCACATGAGCCAGACCAAAGGAACGAATGCCCGGGGTATCAATAATCCACGACGTCGCGCTGTCTTCGCTTTCCGACGGCAGCATCAGCGCCACCGACTGCGTGGAGGTATGGCGGCCCTTACCCACACCACTGACTTCGCCGGTCTCACGGTTGGCTTCAGGAACAATCCGGTTGACAAGGGTCGATTTCCCCACACCGGAATGCCCAACCAAAGCTGTCACTCGTCCGGGGACATCGATGAGCTCTGACAAGGGAGCCAAGTCATCATTAATACCGCAGACAACGACATCCACTCCGAGTGCCGAGAACTCCCCGGCAAATTCCTCTGGGTCGGCCAGATCGGATTTAGTCAGACAGAGCACGGGGCGGACACCGCCGGCGTAGGCCGCGACCAGCGCGCGTTCGACAAAACCGGTGCGAGGTTCAGGATCGGCGACTGCGCACACAATGAGCAGCAGGCTGGCATTGGCCACGACGATGCGCTCATACGGGTCATTGTCATCGGCGGTGCGACGCAAAACCGTGCTGCGCTCTGCCAGCTTGACGATGCGGGCCAGTGTGCCCTCACGGCCGCTGACATCGCCGACGACACCGACACGGTCACCGACAACGATATTGGTGCGGCCGAGCTCGCGGGCACGCATGCATGTCACTGCAACATCAGCGTTGTTATCGAGGACTACACCCCAACGACCACGATCCTTGGTCACCACCATGCCCCAGTGGGCATCTGCGTGGCGGGGGCGATCCTTCGTCCGTGGTCGCGACCCTTTACCGGGGCGGATGCGTACATCGGACTCGTCCCATTGCCGTCCACGCCTGCGTGCCGCCACTGTTATTTCCCTGCCTCGGTTCCGTTGTCCACACCATCAATTCGAGCTTCGGCTGACTTTTCCAACGAACTAGGGCTGGGGGAGGCCAGTCCGAGCATCTCCAGCCAGCGCAGGTCGAATCCAGGCATGGTCTTAGCAGTGGTACCGATATTTTCGACTTTCACGCCCTCCGTGCGCAGGCCAACAATGGCACCAGCGGTGGCCATTCGATGGTCGGCGTAGCTGTGCCAGAGACCACCGTGGAGCGGAACGGGGTCGATCGCAATGCCGTCGTCAAGCTCGGTCGCGCGACCGCCGAGACGGTTGATTTCCGTGGTGAGCGCGGCAAGACGGTTGGTCTCGTGACCGCGCAGGTGTGCGATACCCGTCAGCTCGGTGCGGGTAGTGGCCAAGGTGGCGATGGCGGCGACAGTGGGGGTCAGCTCGCCAATCTCGGACATGTCCATCGTGATTCCGCGCAGCTCCGACGGCTTTGGGCCCACGACGGTGAGGCTGGTGCGGCCACTCTCGTGACGGTTCAACGTCACGGTAGCGCCCATAGCGGTGAGGATCTCGCGGATGCGGTCGCCCGGCTGCGTGGTGTGCTCTGGCCAGTCGGGCACGGTGACGCTGCCACCAGTGACAGCCGCAGCGGCCAGGAAAGCGGCGGCGTTGGACAGATCAGGCTCGACCTGCCAAGTACGACCCATCATTTCGGTCGGGTGAATGGTGAACGTTGTGCGTGGTCCCTCAGATGTGTCGGCCGTGGTCTCCTCGACCTGCACACCGGCCTCGCGAAGCATGTCCAGGGTCATGTCAATGTGCGGGCGGGAAGGAATCTCACCGGTCGGGCGAAGTACCAGGCCACGGCCATAGCGTGGTGCTGACAGCAACAGACCAGAGACGAACTGGCTCGAAGCCGAAGCGTCAATTTCCACTTCGCCGCCGATGTCCGGCAGATCCTGCTCCTGGACCGAGTCACCGAGGCGGTTGCCCTGATTCGGACCCTGCGGATTGACCGTGAAGGGAAGCCCATTGCCCGCGATGTTCACACCGAGGCTGCGCAGGGCATCCAGCACGGCCGACATCGGGCGAGCCTTGGCTTCTACGTCGCCTTCGAAGAACACCGACCCCTGCGCAAGAGCTGCGATAGGTGGCACGAAGCGCATAACCGTACCTGCGAGACCACATTCCACAACACCACCGCGGAGCATGCGTGGAGTGACGCGGAGCGTGTGGTTCGGGGCACCCGAATATGTCGAGTCGGCACTGATGTCAGTTCCCAGGGCCTGCAGTGCGCGAATCATAAGATCGGTATCGCGAGAGCGCAGAGCACCATGGATAACCGATGGTGTCGAAGATATCGCCGCGATGACAAGGGCACGGTTCGTAATCGACTTCGAGCCGGCAATCTGCACCGTGGCGCTAAAAGGCTGTCGACCGGCCTCGGCACCGTCGACACTTACAGTAGGGGCGGACCAATTCTGATTTTGGGAACACACACAACCAATTATGGAACACTTTCACTCCATACCTCGACTAGAGGGGGAGTCAACGGCACAATCAGTTGGTATGTGTGGTCGTTTCGTCAATTTCACAGTCGCCGAAGAACTGCTCAGCACCACGGCTGAGATTCCCGGTTTGGCGCCCGTGCGTGCCGACGGCCCGTTGCCCACCTCCCGCTACAACATCGGCCCGACCATGCCAATAGTTGCTCTTGCCCGCGAGCACCCCGGCCGCACAGGAACCATTGCTGCCACCGTGCGCTGGGGTTTAATTCCGCAGTGGGCCCGCGAAGTGCCAACAACACCTTTCTTCAATGCTCGTGCGGAAACCTGGCAGTCCAAACCGACTTTCCGGGACAGCCTGCCCTGCGCAATCCCCATGAACGGTTGGTACGAGTGGAAGAATCGCCAGCCCTACTTCGTCAGCTTCAGCGATGACGCACCGCTTTTCACCGTCGCGGGGCTGTGGGCGCGCTGGGGCGATATCGTCTCCGCCACAATTCTCACCACCGACGCCGTGGGACAGCTCGCGGATCTGCATCATCGTATGCCGCGCGTGCTTGCCGACGACGAAGTCAGTGACTGGTTGGATCTCTCGGCCTGGGCAGCAGACGGAGATGTTGGCATGACCAGCGCAGAAGTGGTGGACAAGCTGACTATCCGGCCGGTCAACCGCGCCGTCGGCAATGTTGCGAATGAAGGGCCGCACCTGCTGAATGGGCCCGATGGAGCAGCACCCGGCCACAACGAGGAGCTGTTTTAAGGCCGTATCAGCGGGGAGATTGCAGGAGTAGCCGCAGGGTTAGCGGGCGATGTCGGCGACCGTGGCGTCGCAAAGCGAAACCAGATCAGCGGGTGACAGTTCGATGTCCCACCCGCGGCGACCACCGGAGACGAACACCGTGTCGGAGAGAGTAGCTGTCTCATCAATGACAGTCGGGAGCTTGCGGCGACCGCCAAGCGGGGAGATGCCGCCGGGAACGTAGCCGGTGGCAAGTGACGCGTCATGGGGGTCGGCCATCATGGCCTTGGAAGCCCCGACAGCCGCGGCGGCGGCCTTGAGGTTGAGCATTCCGGTGGCGGGGACGACGGCGATGGCCAGCCCAGTGCGTTTGCCGGATAGCTCGATAATGAGAGTTTTGAAGATGCGTTCGGGCTCGACTCCGAGATGCTCTAGTAGCCAAGAGGCGGCCTCTTCGCCGAAGTTGTCGCTGCCGTGGGGGAATTGGTGAACGTGGAAGTCGATTCCGGCGTTCTGACAGACGGCGATTGCCGGGGTGGCGGCAGCGGATTTCTTGGCGGACTTCTTCGACATAATTTCCCATCGTTGCACACCAGTGCCGCCACGCTACGAAATGCCTGGTGACGGGGGTCTGGCCGACTCGTGGGTGCGGATGTTTTAGGATAGGTAGCATGTCAGGTGATCAGACAGGAACATCGGCCATCCGGACTGATGAGTCGGATGAGGAGCTTGCGCAGCGCTTTGAGCGTGATGCCATGCCGCTTTTGGATCAGCTCTATGGAGCGGCGCTGCGGATGACACGCAACCCCGCCGATGCCGAAGACCTGGTGCAGGAGACCTATATCAAGGCCTTTCAGGGCTTCCGCTCCTACAAGCCGGGCACGAACCTGAAAGCGTGGCTCTACCGCATTCTGACGAATGCGTACATCAACAACTACCGCAAGGCGCAGCGACGTCCTGCCGAGTACGCCACCGATGACATCACGGATTCACAGATCGCGGAAACCGCGTCGCACACTTCGATAGGGCTGCGCTCTGCTGAGGTTGAAGCGCTGGAAAAGCTTCCTGACGAGGAAATTCGTGACGCTTTGATGAGTCTCAAAGAGGATTACCGGATGGTGGTCTACTACGCCGATGTCGAGGGATTGCCCTACAAGGAAATCGCCGAAATCATGGGCACGCCCATCGGAACTGTGATGAGTCGGCTCCACCGTGGAAGAAAACAGCTCCGAGACGCGTTGCACAACGTGGCCGCGGAACGTGGATTCTTGAAAGAAGAGAAGGGAGATTCTCCGCGATGAGCCGAGAGTCGAGCCAAGATATGGAGCAGACGCCAGAGCGCGGGCACGCCTGTGAAGATGCTTTCTGTCAGGATGTCCACTCGCGCCTACACGCATTTTTGGATGGCGAGTGTGATTCGGAGGAGCGCCGCTTTCTCGAGGAACACATTCACAAATGCCCTCAGTGCTTAGAAGATTTCGGTTCCGAGCAAGCTATCCGACGGCTGCTGCGCCGGTGCTGCCAGCAACCTGCCCCTGAGGACCTCCGCCAGCGCATTACCACCCGTATTCGCGTGTCCTATACGCGGGTGGAGTACCGCAGGTAGTTGCTGGCGGCTGGGTTTTGGCGTGTATTCTTTTGATGCGTAACGCGGTAATGCGGAAAATCCCGGGTCAGGGTGATATGGCCTGGGATGTTTTTGTGAAGCTATTTGTGGCTGGCACACACATTTGGATACAGGGTGTCTAGGTGGGTGCATTTCCGGCGAGGGTGGGTGCAAGTTACCGGAATTCTCGACCCAGGTGGGTGCATTTTCGAGATTTCGATGCACCGAGATTTCGATGCACCCAGCACTTGACTAGGCATTTTACCGTGAGATTTAGGATTCATTAGCCGAATGGCTGGGTACTCACGCCTGCTTTTCAGGTATCGGTAGGTACAACGGCACGTCTGCTCCGACTTCATCAAGTATCAAGTTGTCTGGAATCGGATGCCCCCAAGCCCCGATTGCGAGAAACGTCTTCTGCTGACCTGGGGACAAAGTGAAGGAATCAGCCAATTCAATGCGCACAAAGTCCTCTCGGTTTCGCACGAGCTCAATTTGTACAGGTACGGGACTATCGTTAACGATCGCATACAACGAATTCTTGACCCACTGCACTCGAACACGTTTTGACCCGCTTGCCTCAACTTGTATCGGCGCCTGGGACGCAGTCTCCTTAACAGCGTTGGCAATGGCAGCCAATTGCTGTTCGAGTACGCCAACTTGATCCCGCGCAGCTTGAAGCTGTTGCTCGGCCACATAAGCGGCTTCCTGTGCACGATATTCTGATCGCTCGGCACGCTCTCGCTCGCCCTTAGTAGCAGTACGTGCCTTCTTCGATAGGTGCGCCTGAAAGTATGCGAATCCTCCACCAAACAACGTAACAACAGCCGCACCAGCAGAAATCCACGAAGCAAGATCCATCTTTTTCCCAATTCCGTTCGGCCAAGGAAACACTATGCATTTCGAAGCAGTTGTTGGAGTGACCTCATTGGCGCTTTCAGCTGCCCTAACTTGGCATCGATCCGTAGTTGTTCCCGCCATGAAGGGACAGCTAACGGGAGCCGTCGTAGAGTGGTTTGATTCAAGTTCTGCATTGTTGTGCCTAGCGACGACGACGAGAGCTGAGCACGCACTGATGGCGCCTTCAAGGTTAATGCCACATAATCGAATACATGATTTTCCCCGCTCTTAGCATAGAAACATCCCGTTCCACATAGCCATCCAGCTTCCGCCTCACTCACTACTGCAGATCGCCCCATTTCCCCTCGCCTACCGATTACAAGATCGCCGTGCGCTAACTCAAATGAAGACAGCTTTGCGGAGGTCTCTTCATTGACGAAGACCGTCGGAACAAAGGTGTCTCCGACGATGTTAGATGGATTGATCACCGGCGTTCCGTCGTCAACGTAGTCCCTCCTATGTAACGCGCTTCCAAAGGGACCTGTACAAACTTCGATCGCCAGTTCGGAGAACCGAGCCCACTCCCAGGTGTCAGGGATATCGAAATACTTCTCGTCGTCGGTGACGGGTGGGAGGGGCTTATGCTTCTTAAGCTTGCCTACCTTGACTAGGGCGTCGCGTTCGGCGGCGATTTGTTCGAGGAGTTCGGCGGCGGTGCCATCTTCAGGGCGCTGCTCAGTGAGTCGGCCGCTGATGGCAGCTTGCAGGATTGCAGCTTCGATTGCCTTGGCGAAAGTGCGGTCTAGATCTGCTCTCTCTCTCTCGAGTTTCTCGAGTTTGTCGATCATAGGTATGATCTGATCGAGCTTCGCGACGATCCGCTCCTGCTCAGCAAGGGGCGGAAGAGGCAGCGCCATTGCCTTTAGGAGACCGAAGTGTCGACCGTACCCTCGGTCGCGTAATTCTCCCGATGCATAAAGCAGCAAGGCGTGCAGATACTTGAAGTCAACGCATACTGGTCGGAGAATTTTCGTCCCGTCAGCGCCAACGACAAACGGATCGGAAACAATTTTGACGACACGATTATGATCACCAAAAATTACAACGGGTAGTTCCTCAACGTATTGAAGCCCTTTACGATCGTCGATGTACCCATCAATGGTCTGAGCACTCTGAGAAACTACTGGGTACTTGCCATCTGAGGAAAGATTTCCAGTCTTTGCAGTCTTTCCGCCTGGACTCATCTGGATTGAAATTTCTAAAAGCCGCACCCATGACCATGTGCTTGGAATTTCAAACGGTTTCTCGTCGCTGGTGACGGGCGGAAGGGGTTTCTGTTTTTTAAGCTTTCCCTCTTTCACCAGCCTAGAACGCTGATCGGCTATCTTCTCTAAGAGCTCCGCCGCGGTGCCGTCTTCGGGATGCTGCTCGGTGAGTTGGCCGCTGATTGCCGCTAGCAATACTGCTTGGCGGAGGTTGCCGGCGATCATTCCTTCACCGCCAGAAATGACTCAATCAACGCGATCTGGGCGTCAATCTGGGCGTCCAACTCAGCACGTCGAGTCTTATAGTTTGCGATAGTCTCGGCTGGGCTGAGCACCTTAATGGAGGCTTGTGGGAAGCCGCACAGGTCGAGGTTGTAACCGCCCTCGATGATCTCTTGGGCGGAGTAGCGCTTGGCCTTCGGATTACCGTCAGCGTCGCTGATCTCATCTCGGCTGCCCCACCAGTCCATCGCAGGTTGCAGGTGCTCAAGCAGAAGCGGCTTGGTCTTAGAGAAGTTCTTGTAACCTTCGGGTTTATCTACCCGATAGAACCACACGTCCTTCGTGGGGTGAGTCTTGTCGAAGAACAACAAGTTGGTCGCGATGGAGGTGTACGGCGAGAACACCGAACCTGGTAGTCGGATGATCGTGTGCAGGTTGAATTCTTTGATAAGTCGCTCCTTGAGAGCCAGCTTCGCGCCGTCGCTACCAAAGAGGAATCCGTCTGGCAGCACCACGCCTGCTCGGCCGTTCTTCTTGAGTCGGTAGGTGATGAGCGCGACGAAAAGGTCGGCAGTTTCGGAGGATCGAAAGGCTTGCGGGAAGTTCGCCTTCACTGCTTCTTGTTCGGTTCCTCCGTAGGGCGGGTTCATCGCGATGACTTTGAACTTCTCGTGCTCCTTGTATTCGCGAACGTTTCGCGAGAGTGAGTTGCCGTGAAAGAAGGCGGGCTCGTCGACGTCATGTAGGAGCAGGTTGGTGACACCCAGCAGGTACGGCATTGGCTTCTTCTCAATACCGAACACGGCATTCTGGAATTTCTCGCGATCCTCCACCGACTCCACCTGAGGATCCAGATGCTTGAGTGCCGAGGTGAGGAAGCCCGAGGTTCCTGCGGAGAAATCGGCGACCCGCTCCCCGAGTTTCGGGTTCAGCATTTTGATCATGAAGTCAGTAACCGCGCGCGGGGTGTAGTACTCACCGGAGCTGCCAGCGCTCTGGAGTTCCTTGAGGAGGGTTTCGTATATCTCTCCGAAGGCGTGGCGGTCTGCGTAGTCATCGAAGTTGATCTCGTTGATGAGGTTCACCAGCTGACGGATGAGGATGCCGTCCTTCATGTACTGGTTGGAATCCTCAAATACACCCTTGACGATCGTCTGGCTCAACGGGGTGTTCTCCGTGATCGGCAAAGTCTTCAGTGTTGGGAATAGGTCTTCGTTGAGGAAGGTCAGCAGCTCATCGCCGGTCATGGAGCGGCCGTCCTTGTGGTCTGGTGCCCAGCGGCGCCAGCGAAGCCGTTCGGGGATGATCGGCTCATAGTCGTCGATCATGATTTCCCAGTTGGCTTCCTTCGCGTCATAAACCTTGAGGAAGAGCATCCAAGTGAGTTGGGCGATGCGCTGAGCGTCGCCATCGACACCGGCATCCCCACGCATAATGTTGCGCGAGGAAGAAATGAACGTAGACAGACTCATTGGTTAGTTGCTCCTAGGCAGCGGTCTCATAGATGACGTCTTGCAGATCCTTGACCGCAGCCAAGTACTCGTTCTTACCACCAAACAAAGAAATAATTTTCACCGGCGAACCGAACTGCACGAATGGCTCATTGGTGAGCACTCGAACATCCTCAAGCTCACTAATACCCACGTCGGCGTACTTGTCGAGCAGTGCGGCCAACACCTGTTCGGCTGCCGACGAGTATTGATGCAGGTATCCGCGCTTCTTCACCTGATCGATCCGATCCTTCTTGGTCAGCGGTGGACGGTCGAAAGCGACGTGCATAATCAAATCAAAGTCGTCAACGTCGTCGAAATGCCCTCCGGCCTCGGCACGGATCGCATCCAAGAACACACCTTTCTCCTGGAGCTCGGCCACGAGGGCTGTCTTCTGGTCGGCATCATTCCAGGCTTGAATGAATGAATCCAATGTCTTGTACGTGCCGCGCAACGTGGTGCGAGAGAAATCGCGCAAAGACTCGATAATCAACTTGCCTGTGGTTGGGTCGATGTATTGCACACGCTCATTGAGCAGCTTTACATCAACGCCACACACCCGGATCTTCTCTTCACGCCCCGGCGGCAACGGTGGTTCAGGATCCTCTCCACCCGTGGGAATCGGCGGAGTATTCGGATCGACCTCGTCATCTTCGGGCCACTCGGGTGGAACCTCTTCCCCGTCGTCTCCTGGAACTGGAGGCCCGACTGGTATTAAGACCACTGGTTCGCCGTCGAAATCAGGATCGGCAAACAGACGCGTTGAACCACGGAAATCGAGAATGGTGAAGAACTGCTTGCCGTGATCCTCCGCGAGGCGGGTGCCGCGACCGATGATCTG
Organism: Corynebacterium sp. HMSC064H12; assembly: GCF_001809925.1. Lineage (NCBI taxonomy): Bacteria > Bacillati > Actinomycetota > Actinomycetes > Mycobacteriales > Corynebacteriaceae > Corynebacterium > Corynebacterium sp. HMSC064H12. The sequence goes on from NZ_KV799323.1 coordinate 189,467, forward strand.
CTTGAATTCCGTCATCGAACCGATGTTGGACTCAAGAACAATCAACTTCACTGTCTTAATATCCACACCTGTGGTGAGTAATTTCGAGGTAGTCACTACGGTCGGATACTTCTCGTTGACGTCCTGGAAATTGTCGAGTTGAGCCTTGCCGGTTTGTTCGTCACCGGTGATGCGCGTGACGTAGCGCCAGTCCTTGGCTACCTCTTCGGGCATCTCGGTGATCAGTGCACGACGCATCCGCTCTGCGTGCTCAATATCCACGCAGAACACGATCGTCTTTGAATCCGTGCCATACCGCCGCAACCACGAGGCGACATACTTGGCTACCATTTTGGTGCGATCATCGATCACCAAGTTCTTGTCGAAGTCCTTGACGTTGTACTCGCGATCTTCGATCTCGTTGCCATCGACATCGCGCTGCCCCTGATAGGGACGCCAGCCCTCAAGATCAACATCCAATCCGACACGTAACACCTTGTAAGGCGCAAGGAAGCCGTCCTCAATGCCCTGCTTCAAGCTATACGTATAAACCGGATCGCCGAAGTAGGTGATGTTTGAGACGTCCTTCGTCTCCTTCGGCGTGGCAGTCATACCGATGTGGATCGCACCCGAGAAGTAATCGAGCACCCTACGCCACAGCGACGCCTCACGTGCCGAACCACGATGGCACTCATCCACCACCACCAGATCAAAGAACTCCGGCTTGAACTGGCGGAACGGCTCATCGCCTTCATCACCAGCAAGTTGCTGGTAGAGACTCATGTAAACCTCGTAAGAGGAATCGAGCTCCTTGTTTTGAACCTTTGTGATCTTGCCTGAGAACGGCGAAAAATCGTCACGCATCGTCTGATCGATCAACACATTCCGATCAGCGAGGTACAGAACGCGCTTGACCGCGCCCGATTTTAATAGCCGCCAAATGATCTGGAACGACGTGAACGTCTTACCCGTACCAGTAGCCATCACCAACAGAAGACGCTTCTGTCCATTCGCGATCGCCTCAATCGTGCGATCAATCGCTACCTGCTGGTAGTAACGAGGAACTTTGTTCTTGAATGAGTCGAAGTAGTACGGCTCATCAACTAGCTCTACCTCACGTCCGTGCAGATTTTTTGCATCCAGATAGCGCTGCCACAACTCGTCTTCGGTCGGGAACTCATCCATCCTGAACTCACGCTCACGACCAGTCAGGCGGTCATGCTCAACAAAGGACGTACCATTCGTTGAATAAGCGAACGGTGCATCGAGCTTCTCGGCGTAGTCGAGAGCTTGTTGGAGGCCAGCATCAGCACTGAGCTCAAGTTTCTTCGCCTCAACCACAGCCAGCGGCTTGCGGTTGCGTGCCCGCCGGAGCACATAGTCGGCACTGCCCGACTTGCCACGCACTGCCTTCTCGCCGCGAACGATGATCTGCCCCGGCGTGATCACTTCCATCTTGATCTGCTCTGGCTTCCACCAAGCAATATCAACCAGCGCGGGAGTGATGTAGCGGAGTTTGACGTCCTCTTCGCTCAGCCGCTCGCCAGAGATATCACTCATGTGAACTCCTTCTCTCATCGGCAACGCCGCCGGATACGAACAGCCGCAAATCCACCCGAAGCGGGACAATCTTCAGTTAACAAGTTTACCGCGCAATCACCCGATCTGGTCCTGCCACGCGACATGAGCACCGGAGTCAGCAAGCTCCACGCTGCACCGGCGCGGACACCTTTGGACGCCACGGGGTAAACAATTTGACACCCACCCACACTTTCTGTCGGAGACCCATACTTTTTGACGCCCTTCGGTTCGTCTTGTTGCCAAAGGAGTCGACAATGGCAAGAGATCCCGATAATTGAATCCGCCACAAACGTCATACAAAGAAAGAACCTCTCGCCGTAAGCATCTGACTAGGCCAAACGCTCACTGCAAGAGGTTGCGATCCTTGTATCCAAAGGTGAGTACAAATGGTGGAGCTAAGGGGAATCGAACCCCTGACCTTCGCATTGCGAACGCGACGCTCTACCAACTGAGCTATAGCCCCATTGCTTTTGAGCAACCTAGCTTAAGCTGCTGTAAAAGCTCTGTTTTTAGACGTTACTCCGGTGGGGTTTGGGCTCCAAACTCGCTGATAGGCATCTGGCGGATGGTTAGTCCTGAAAGCGGGGATTAGGCATCGACGAGTCACTTTCAGTTCTGCTACCTGCTATCTGTTCCTTGTCATCTGCTACCCGTTATTAGCTACTCGTTGAGACATTCGCTGGAGACATAAAAACTCCACCCCACTGCATCGGCGCAATACCGAGTTATGTCGGGGTGGAGCGAGATGCCTTAGCCGACGATGGCTAAGGCTGCTGCAACTAAGGGCAACTTAGCTGTTCGGACGCTTGCCGTGGTTAGCCTTGTTCTTACGGCGGTCCTTGCGCTTACGGCCACGCTTGCTCATAGCTGGGCTCTCTTTCTATCGGGTTAAACAGGTATCAACCGCTATAGATTACACGGTAAGGGGTAAGTCTTTTAATTAGACTGCGGTGCTGGTGCGAGTGCGACGAGTGCGGCCGCGGTTGCGACGGCGCTTCAGTGCGCGACGCTCGTCCTCGCTCATGCCGCCCCAGACACCTGCATCCTGGCCGGTCTCAAGTGCCCAAGCCAGGCACTGAGCGGTAACGGGGCAGCGGTTGCAAACGACCTTGGCCTTAGCAATCTGGGCGAGAGCCGGGCCGGAGTTACCGACCGGGAAGAACAGCTCCGGATCCTCTTCACGACAAACGGCCTTGTGACGCCAATCCATGACAAACTCCTAAAACATTACGAGCCCCGGGTGAGGGCAGGGTTAAATTTCCTTGCGGGAAGGCAGCTCCGGAAATGGATTTCGTCAGACACGACAAATCGCCGTATCTCAACGAGGGTTGGGGTTCATTCCCGGTTGCCCAGGGGTATTAGGCATCTTGGGAGGGGCTACCTGTTGCATCGCCTATGCGACGTGAAAGGTAGTGGGGACTCACCAAAGAGTTTGCGCCTAAAAAGGCGAGACTTGCATGGTTGCACATCCAGTGAACTGCGTGCCTGTCTCGCTGACGATTTACATGTTTTCACGACTGGAGCGGTTCGTAAAGAGCAAAATGAATAAAAGTGCCAAACCTCACAGAAAAGTGAAGTTTTGGTTAAAACGCCAGGTCAAAACTAGCCCCTTGTGGGGGTGATTTTAGTTTTGGTAATTGCAGTAGTAAGGGTGTATAGCGCGTTTTTGTTGGCTTGTCAGTAAACAGTTACAGCTTAAGCCGGGTTTGCCTCGGTCTTTTGGCTAGTACTGAACAGGCGGCGTGTGCGATCCATGGCCTTTTTGGTCACCACAACGAGCAAGCGCTCGTCCACGGGGCGGGTAGCGACCTTCTTGGTGAACTGGTCCTCGGTGTAATCGTCGGCACGCGCCACAAAATTGATTGCGCCTTGCTTAACGCGGATGTTGAGGCAGTCGCACTGATCGATGTACTCGCCGTCCAATTGGAGACGAAGTGGAGCAGTAGCGGTGAGCTGGATGCGCTGAGCGTTGTCAACGCGTCGTTCGCGGGCTTCTATGTGGAAGGGGGAGCGCAGTCGGGTGAAGAAACCGGCCAAATTGGCTGCGGCGACAAGCCCCGTCACTCCCTTTAAAGAAGTGAAGCCATAAAACCCCAGACCCCTGCGCAGTGACACAGTGGGGTTGGTGACGATGGGGAGGTCGCCGAGGAATGTCCATGGATTGGAGTTGGACACCACGGCCATTGCGAGATCACGGCCAAACTCCGTGCCGTCGATAGTTGCGGTGATTTGTGGCGGGCTTTTGCGCAACTGATTCCATGCGGTGAAAATTGCCGGCAAATAGCGCACGGCTTTGGCGCGGGTACCGTTTTGTCGGAGCTGTTCCATGGTGGAAATGACTTCCGCATCGATGCCGATACCGGCATTGACCACGAAGCATCGCTCCGCTGCATGTCCAACGCTGATAGTGCTGCGGGTTCGGGAGCGCAGCAGACTTGCGATGTACCACGCGGCATCTACGGGGTCGCGGGGAATACCCAACGCACCTGCCAAAACGTTGGCGCTGCCGGTGGGAATTGTCGCGATGGCAGGCAGGTCAGTGGCAGACAGTGCGGAGAATGGGTTGGAGTTCATGAGCCCATTGACAATCTCGTTAATGGTTCCGTCGCCGCCGAGAGAAATAATGACGTCGTAATCGCGAACCGTTTTACCCGCCACCATTTCCGCAGCATGGCCAGGGTAGGCGGTAAACATGGATGTCAAGCGAATCCCCTCGACCGAGCGAAGCGCCCGCACAACGCCGGGCATACGTCGAGCAGTGTTACTGGTCGAATTCGGATTGGAGATTAGCAACGCACGCACAGGCACCAAGAATAGTGCATGAGCAGACTTGTGATGGGCGCATTAGCCGGTATGCCTCCAGGGTGTATTCATCGGTTCGCACCGGGCTAACATGTAGGGCGTGAGTAACCAGAAAAACAGCAGCAATGCGCCCAAATCGCGTACTACCGACCAGCTTGCGGCAGCCGACGGGCCGATTGCCGCACCTCAGGTTGTTATGGTCGGTGCGTGGATTGGTGTCGCCGAATGTGCCCTCGGTCTGGGCTACGGGATCTTCCTTCTCATTCGTGATTTGATGGGGTACCGCGACGAGGCCGCGGTCATTTCCGGTTGGGGTACCGCGCTGTGGTTCCTTCTCATTTTCGGCGCTGTTCTCGCTGGTGCGATTATGTTGCTGCGTGGCGCCCGATGGGGGCGCGGGCCGATTATTATGCTCAACCTCTGCTTGCTGGGCGTGGCCTATTACATGTTCCGCTCGAGCGCTTTTCTGCTCGCTCTACCGACGGCGGCAGCTTCAATTGCTGCGCTGGCCTGTATGTTTAGTCCGAAGGCGATTGATTGGGCTGCCCGCTCTTTCTAAGCTTCGATGGCGAACGCGTCGACTGACTCACCGCGCTGAACTAGTAGCGTGTCACCGACAACCGCAAGGCGCACGGGCACTTCCGGCTTGTCCGCATTATTTGCTTGAGTGGACTTCGCAGCTGCAGGCAACGGGAGTGTGCCGATAATCTCCAGAGTCTTGGCATTCAATACCGCGACTCCGTCAGTGACTGGCATGAAAACATGCTCACCCCATGGAGCTGGGGTTCCTGTGGCCTCAGGAAACTCGAAATCCGGCGCCAGGGTGCTCGGGCGGAAGCCCAGTAAACCACGCGGCGACCACCACGTCATGTGATGGGGAAGATCCGTCGTAAAAGGCGCACGCGGGGCATCGCCGTCGGAGTTAGCTTCCGCCGGTGCTGGGCGCAGGGTAGTCTCATCCAGCGCCAATTCAGTCAGCATCGTGCCGTCCATACGAAAAACTCGGATGCGATTGTCTGACAGTACCGCCGCCGTGTCCTGGCCAATCGATACCAGCGACATATCTGCAGTTGCCGGACCAAGGTCAATATCGCTCTTGACCTCCGGCTTCCGAGATTCCTCCGGATTTGCCGCCTGCATGACCAGGCGTCCGTGACCATCGCAGTTGTTTACGAGGGCCAGCAGCTCCACGCGCGTGAGCGCACTGATAATCGAACACTCCGGATGCGGCTGCATCTTCGGTTCTGGAGACGCTGGAATCTTGCCGTACTCGACTACTCGGACCAGGTCAGAGCGCCACAGCTCCAGGAATCCAGAGTCGTAGACACCCGCGTATGAGTTCGAGCGCACGGCGGCAGGGCTGTCAGCCGCAATCGATTTACGGGTCGCGACATACTGCCCCGAGTCGGGCTTGAGTGCAACGGTCTCACCGCAGCCAGCTGCCCCACGAAAAGTCGCGAAAACTTGGCCATCACTGCCCGAGAGCGCACAAAGCGGAATATCTCGTCGATAGTGCCAGCGCTCCGTGCCGTCGTTAAGCGAGATAGCACGCACGCCCCGGTCCTCAGCAACGATGAGGGAGTTGTCCATCACCAGTGGCGCCGGGGAGATGGTGTGCGTGCTTGTGCTTGCCGACGATTCGGTGGACCACACCGGCCGGAGAGTATGTGGCATTGCCTCCGGATCGTTCGCGGCCGGGGCTTGCGCTGTGCTGCTCGTCGGTGCCGTGGATTCAGTGCGATCGACCTTACGAGCCGGAGAAGCGACCCATGTCCAACCGACGACTAGCACTACGGCGATGATGAGAACTACTGATGCGATTCGATTGCGGCGCAGTCGGGTCTCTGCAGTGGTGGGCTCAGCGTTGGCTTGTGGTGACTGCAGCACGGTTGGAATGTCCTGTCGACGAGTGGTCGTGGCGAGAGGTGAGGTGGGGAGTTGGCACGCGCAGCGGCCTAGCTGCGACGATGAGAATTGGAGTGGCCGTCCCGCTTTGAGCTTCGTCCTTGGCCGCGATTGCGATGATGAGACTGTGAGCGGTTGTTTCGCGGGCCTCTTCCGCCACGCCCGCGAGGTGGCCGGGAACCCAATACCGGGCGGGCTGGCCCGACCTTCTCATCGATCCCCTCGGGGATGTCTAGAGCTTCGGCGAGCTCGGGGGAGGTGGAAAACCACGTCGGAATCTCGGCCATGTCCAGGTCGAGAGCATCTGAAATAGCCTTCCACTTTGTGGTTTCATCCCAGCCGACGAGCGTAACGGCGACACCGCTGTGTCCCGCGCGGCCGGTGCGGCCGATGCGGTGGACATAGGTCATTTCGTCATCGGGCACCTGGTGGTTGATGACGTGGGTGACATCGTCGATATCGATACCGCGAGCCGCGACATCGGTTGCGACCAGGACGTCGACGTCGCCATTGCGGAACGCCGTCAGCGAGCGCTCACGTGCAGGCTGGCCCATATCGCCGTGGACGGCGGTGACCAGGAAGCCGCGCTCGCCGAGCTGCTCAGCAACCGAGGCGGCGCCGCGCTTCGTGCGAGCAAAAATGATGGTGCGACCACGATCGTTGGCTTGCAGGATGCGGGCAATGACCGAGACCTTATCCATCTGGTGCGATTGGAAAACAATCTGTTTAGTGGTCTCGTGGACTGTGGCCTCTTCCTCGCCTGATTCGGCGCGGATGTGCACCGGGCGATTCATAAAGGTACGTGCGAGAGTCAGAATTGGGCCCGGCATTGTTGCCGAGAAGAGCATGGTCTGACGTTCATCTGGCACCGCAGCCAGAATCTTCTCGATGTCCGGCAGGAAGCCCAAGTCGAGCATCTCATCGGCCTCGTCGAGAACCAAAATCTTTACGCCTGACAGCTCTAGATTATTGCGCTGGTAAAGATCGATGAGACGGCCGGGAGTACCGACGATGATGTCCACACCGCGGTCTAGCTGTTCAATCTGTTCCTCATAGGGGCGGCCACCGTAAATAGTGCACACACGCAGATTGGTTGAGTGCGCAGCGCGGGCCAAATCCTCGCCGACCTGCACACATAGCTCACGGGTGGGGACGATGATGATTGCGCGGGCAGTGCCATCCGGTTCTGGAATGCGGGCGTCATCAAAGACGCGGTCAATAAGGGGGACACCAAAACCAAGAGTTTTTCCCATGCCAGTACGGGCTTGGCCGATAATGTCCGTGCCGTCGAGTGCCAAGGGCAGCGTCAGTTCCTGGATTGCAAATGTGCGGGTGATTCCTTCGTCGGCGAGTGCGTCGCAGATTTCCGCGGCGACCCCCAATTCGACGAATGTCGGGGACTGGGACTCTGCCACGGCGACTCCTTTGCTGTTTGTAACCTCACGTGACACGACGGCTTAATCGGTCTCTCTAATCCTAGCCGCTTTGGGAATGGTTATGATGTCACCTATGGACATCACTATTGGATTTGCAGACAATACGCGTGAGCTGAACATTGAAAACGTCGCTGGTGGTGAGGAGGTCAAGGCTGCGATCTCCCAGAAGCTGGCTGCTGGCGAAGGTGTGATTGAGCTCAGCGACGGCGCTGGTCAGGAGTACCTGATTAATGCTGACAAGGTCGCCTACGTCCGTACCGGTAATAACGCAGACCGTAAGGTTGGCTTCTTCGCCTAATGACGCAAGAACCCTTTCTCGTACGCATTGCAAGGAGTTGGGGGTGGCGAGCCTATGCCATCCCTGTACTTGTGGTGCTCACAGTCATCATTCTCTTCGACATCTTCACTGCTGAAGATGATTCTTCAGGTTCCGGCACTGGCACTGTCGCCTCGCAGAGTGGCAATGGTCGCCCTGGTCCGGTGCCCGGTGAGGGATACGGTGATGGTTACGAGGGAGGGCAGTTGCCACCCGGTCCGGCCTTTGCCACGGAACCCTCGGGAAATTTTAAAGATGTCACCGTGGCGCATCCCCGTGTTGGGGAGGGGCGCGACAATGCGGTCAGGTATTCCGTGGAAATTGAAGACAACATTGATGTTCCTTCGATTGGTGGCGAGCGCGCCTTTGCAGAGACGGTGAACTCGATTCTGGCCGATCCACGTGGCTGGACAGCTAATCCAGATTTTTCTTTCGAGGCAGTGCCTCGCGACCAGGATCCGACGATTGTCGTGCAGCTTTCCGCGACTGGAACCGCACATCAGCTGTGCGGCAACACCTTGGGAATGGAGACCTCCTGTTACCTGTCTGGGCAGCGGGAAGGTGAGCCTGGGCGCGTGGTCGTCAGTATCGCCCGGTGGGTTCGAGGTGCCCTGCCTTTTGAGGGGGACCTGGGATTGTATCGCCAATACCTTATTAATCACGAGGTTGGTCACGGACTTGGGTACGCGGTTCACGAGCCCTGTCCGAGGGACGGCGGTATCGCGCCAATCATGATGCAGCAGACCCTGAGCGTGTCGAACGATGAACTGCACAAAATCGACAGCAGCGAGGTCTATCAGGTCGATGGTAAGACGTGTTCTGTCAACGGCTGGCCGTACCCATTTGGGGCGGACGACGATACGGCCGCACCGACTCAGAAAGCAAGGTAGTAGCAGATTATGATCGCCACTCCTCCCGACCGTGTTTTAGAGGCCTTTGGTGCCGAGGGCGAGCCGCATCGTGCCGGGCGAGCTTGGGACAATGGCTGGGTCTACGACGATTCCATTGTCCTTTCGCCGGTACATAATTCGGCGCAGGCGCTGTGGTCTGCAAAGGTTCGCAGTGCGCTAGATGTCGATGGCGTCCGAGTGGCGAAATCTGTGCGTACCAGTGACGGCCGCTTGGTTATTGCTGGGTGGCAGGCTCGTCATTTCATCCCGGGGGGATTCGCGCCACGTGCCGATGAAACCATTGTGGCCGCTGGTCGCGTGGAAGAGTCGCTTGCCAGTATTGAACGGCCACAGTTTCTCCTTGATAAGGAGCCCGATTACTTCGTCATGTGTAATCGCGCAGCTTGGGACTCTGACCCAATCGGCATCCTCGAGCAGCTTCTCGACGCGGATAGCGTCCCCCGCGCCGATTGTGCCGAGGCTCTCACGATCTCCGGTGATCTTCTCCAGCTGCGGGCAGAGATGGTTGTGCCAACGGAGCTTCTGCAGGTCTGTCACGCAGACCTCGTCGGCACGCTGCTTTACGACGGCACGGCCGCCCCGGTTCTCACCGATATCGTGCCAGCGTGGCATGTCCGTGGTTGGACAGCTGCCTTGGCGGCAGTGGATTGCCTGTCCATGATGGGGGCTGATGAGGAGCTACTGCGGCGCTTCGATCACCTGCCGGATTTCGGTCAGTTGCTCGTTCGTGCGATGTGTTATCGACTTTTTGTCCACGCTGTTAGTCCAGAATCGCAGCCGAGTGCGTATCGCGGTCTGTTCCGCGCGGCTTCGCTAGTTCGCGCGTTTGTGTCTAAGTAACGCCGGGCAGTATTTACGGGAGTTTTTGGGGCGGGGGTATTTTTCTCCTTATTTCGAATGGGGGTTCGAGTATCGGTCCGGAGGTTGTGCCACAATGGTGCACATGAACGTAGATGGAATGCCGAAGGTTCGGTTCGTCCAGGAGGAACCTCCTCGTCGTCGGCAGTGGTTGGGTACTGCGGTAGAGGCGCTTTTCCCTTCCCATAATCAGGCGCTCGTGGTAGAGAACAAGCTTGTAAACCAGTCTGTTGTGCGCGTTTTAGGCGGCCCAGGGACTGGAAAGAGTTCGCTGCTGGCAGATCTCGCGGTGGACTACATGCAGGCGGGCATTCCGGCGGACAGCATTTTGGTGGTGTCACAGTCAAAAGAGGCCGCTGCGGAATTGAGGCGGGATATTGACAGGCGTTTTTCCTCTGAACTGGGGGAAGGTGGTTCGGTCGGGGCAGGTCAAGGTGGCATGGTGCGTGCCGTGCATTCGCTTGCCTATGCAGTAGTACGTGATGCCGCTGTCAGTCGGGGAGAGCCTGAACCATCGTTGACCACTGGTGCACGCCAAGATGCTGTCGTGCGGCAACTTTTGGCCGGACATGCGGAAGATGGTGGTGCGTATTGGCCAGAGCGGTTGCGCCCGGCTCTTCCGTTAGTCGGTTTTTCCCGTGCGGTTCGTGACTTTCTGCTGCGTGCAGCTGAGCGGGGGATTGACGCCCCGAGGCTTCAGCAGCTCGGCGTGGACTATGGCATTGAGTCGTGGTGTGCGGCTGGCAAGTTTATGGCGGAGTATCAGCAGACTATGCGGTTGGCGTGGGAGCCCAGCCTGAACGCTGCAGAGATTGTCTCTGCGGCATTGATGGAGCTGGATACAGACGCGCAAGCACTGGCTCGGTGGGGAAAGTCGGTGGTGCTGGTCGATGATGCTGAACACCTATCCCCGGAAGCTGCGCGTCTTGTGGATCGGTTTGTGTCGCAGGCGGCCGTAGCCGTCATTACTGGTGATGAAGATCAATCGGTATTCCATTTCCGCGGTGCTAATAATGACTATCTCCGGGGGACTGGTGAGGTCGAGTACAAGGCAATCCACTTGCAGCAGTCTTACCGCTGTAACGCTGATATCGCGGATTTAGTCAACGCAGTTTCTCAGCGCTTGCCTAAGGCGCCTGCATACCGTGGCATTGTCGGTTCAGTTGGAGCACAGGAAGCTCGTGAATCCGAAGTTGGAAACAACAGCGATACCGTCGCAGCGGAAAACTCGTACGCAGCTAAAAGTGCAGTAAAAATAGCTATTCATCCTTCTGAACGTGCACAGCGAGCCACAGTCGCGGACTACTTCCGGCGCCTTCATATTGACGAGGGAGTGGCATGGAAGGATATGGCGGTCATCGTCCGGTCCGGTGCAGGGGAGTCCTCTCTGTTCCGTGCGTTGTCGCGTGCGGGTGTGCCTGTGCAGATTGACCCAACGGACATCGTGCTAAGTCATCAGCGATTGGTGCGAGCGCTGATGGTGGCGTTGCGGGCAACTATGAACCAGCTCGATGACGTGGAGTGGGACGAGTTCCTCTCCGGCCCATTGGTCAACATGGATCCGATTGTCAAAGAGCGTCTGCTGCGCGGAATCCGGAAGGCCGACCTGTTCGGCGGGGCCGCGATGACTCAGCTCATCGGAATCTTGAAGGCAGAGGGACTCACAGCTGAACAGCTGGAGCTTATTGAGTCTCTGTCGCAGCGTGAACGTCAGGCGCTGCAGGTGCCGCTGGATCTGTTGAGCGCAGCTCGTGAAGCGTTGCGCGATGGTGTGGAAGCAACTTTGTGGGCAATTTGGCAGTCCACTGGTTTGGCAGACCATCTGGTGGCGGCATCGTTGCGCGGCGGTACAGCTGGCGCATCGGCTGACCGCGATTTGGATGCTGTGATGGCACTGTTCGACTTTGCTGGTGACCGTGTGGAGCTGAATCCAAAACTGACGGTTGACGGTTTTATCGCTTCTGTGGAAGAGCAGGAGCTGCCCATCGGCGCACGTGACCGTAGCGGGGTAGAGCGCGATGCCGTGCGCATTCTCTCAGCCCATGCGGCTCTGGGCAGGCAGTGGAAAGCAGTAGCGGTTGTCGGAGTCCAGGAAGGCCAGTGGCCCAGCCTCGGTGTGACTGGCTCGGTGATGAAGCAGAACGAGTTCATCGGTCTCGTCGATCACGGAATTGAGCCGCGGGAGTACATCAATTCCATGGCGGATGCGCTGGCGGAGGAACGTCGTTTGCTGCACGTCGCGGTATCACGGGCGAGCGACAGGGTACTGCTGACCGCAGTCGATTCTCCTGACGATGTTGGAGTTCCCAGTCCGTTTATTATCGAGCTCGTTGAAAAGCTCGGTAATTCGGTGACGGAGCTGGCGAAACAATCGGAAGCCTCGTCGTCTGCGAACGGAGTCGGGGCTACGGCTAATGAAGTAAACGCCGGCAATCCGGATGTTGCAGAGGCAGAAGATGTCGCATGGGCCGGTGAAGGCCTGCCACGGGTGCTCTCTGTGGAGTCACTGCTGGCAGAACTGCGTGCAGCCGTTGTGGACGATGCGGAGACTGAGACGCGGCGTCGACAAGCTGCACGTCAACTCGCGCGATTGGCGCAGGTTGAGGTTGCTGGCGCACATCCAGACACCTGGTGGGGGCTCCGTGCACCGTCGACTTCGAAGCCGGTAAATGACAAGAAGCCGATGAGGATCAATCCCTCCAAGGTGGAAGCAACCCTGAGTTGTCCGTTGAAGGCCATGTTGGATAAATCAGCACCGACATCGGCCATGTATCTGGGCTCTCTACTGCATCAGGCGGTAGAAGCAGTCGCGAAGGGAGTGACTGTGCCTGAGGCTCAGTCTGAGATCCGGCGTGTTTTTGGGGACCTGTCCGATGATCCGGAGTGGCGTAAGCGTACTGAGGAAGAGACCTGGTTGACCGGGCTGGAGGATTGGCAGCGGTGGATTGAGACTAAGAAAGATATCGGAACCGAGGTCCCAGTAAATGTCAACATCAACGATGACATCGTGATTGTCGGACGAATCGACCGGTTGATTGAAGACGCTGATGGTGCAGTTCAAATCGTCGATATCAAAACCGGTAAGACAGCGCCCTCCGGTAAAGAAGTAGAAGGACACGCACAGCTAGCTACATATCAACTAGCGCTGTCGAAGGGGAAGCTCGTTGAAAGCGGAGATGGGCTCGCTGTGGACAACGGCGAAGGCATTGAACAATCTGGGGCATACCTGGTATTTCCGCGAAAGTCACACAATAAGACCATTATCACTAGCCGAGAACAGTCAAAGCTCACGGAAGACAAGTTGGCTGACTGGGAGCGTCGCGTGGAGCAGGTAGCACGTGCGACGTCTGGCCCGCGTGCCTTGGCGCTCGCTGGTGATCATTGCAAGTTCTGCACGCTTTCGAAGGCGTGCCCGGCAGCAGAAGGGAATCGGTAGTCATGTCGGAGGAACGAACCATCATTGATCCCGTCACCCTGTCGGAGATGATGGGGCAGGACTTTCCGCCCACTCCGCAACAAGCGGCGGTAATCGGTGCACCGATGGAACCAATGCTTGTTGTCGCCGGTGCCGGTGCTGGTAAAACAGCGACAATGGCTGCCCGTGTCGTGTGGTTGGTCGCCAACGGCTTTATCCGCCCAGAAGAAGTTCTAGGTTTGACCTTCACCAGGAAGGCAGCGCGCGAGCTCGGCGTCCGTATCCGCCAACAGCTGAATGCGCTTGCTTCCTCCGCTGCATTTCGTGCACAAGCTTCACCAGAGGTATTAGCAAGCCTCGAGGTCATTGCCCCAACCACGCTTACTTACGATGCTTATGCCTCTGAAGTCGTGAGCAATTATGGTCTTTTGCTGCCGACGGAGCCGGGGGTCACCATTATGGATGGCGCGACGCAGTGGCAGTTGGCCTGGGAAACAGCTCGCAATGTGACCGAAATTGATGTCGATATTGCACCATCAACGCTGGCTAGTCGCATTATTGAGCTGGGGTCGAACATCGACTCAAACTTATCTACCCCGCAGGCGATTCGCGAGGAAACCGAAGCGTTCATCAGCAATATTGAGCAGACCCCGCAGAAGGGTAAACGCGAGGGACTAATTGGCGATCTACAGGGCATCGTCGATAAGCAGCGGGAGAGATTAGAGATTTTGCCGCTGGTAGAGCAGGTTCGAGCTCGGTGCAATGAAGAAAATGTCGCCACCTTCGGTATGCAGATGGCTCGGGCGGCCCGGCTAGCCACCGACTTCGCGGAAGTCGGGGAGGAGGAGCGGCGTCGCTTTAAGATCATCATGCTCGACGAGTACCAGGACACGTCGCACACACAGCGGCTGTTCCTGCGTGCGCTGTTCTCCGGTGGTTGTGTCACCGCTGTCGGCGATCCGATGCAGGCAATTTATGGCTGGCGAGGAGCAACGGCCGAAAACCTTGTGCAGTTTGTCAATGATTTTCCGCGGTCGGATGGGCAGCCAGCGGAGAAAAAGCAACTGACCATTTCTTGGCGAAACCCGCAGTCAGTGCTGCAGCTTGCTAACGCAGTCTCCGACCGTGCTTTTGCGGGGCAGGCTCGTACGGTAGAGGCACTGGATGCAGGGCCAAAAGCAGGCCAGGGCGAGGTGCAGCTTGCTTTCACTGCAACCGGTGAGGAAGAAGTTGCATACATCGCAGATTGCATGGAGGCGCAATTACGCGAATGTGAAGCAGCTGGCAACAAGCTCGATGCCGCCATCCTGGTTCGGACAAATGCTGAATCGGCTGTCTATTTAGAGGCACTGTCTGAGCGGGGTGTGCCTGCAATCATTGTGGGACTCGCTGGATTGCTGCACTTGCCCGAGGTCATGGATATCACCTCGGTGATGAAGATATTGGTCGACCCCAGTTCAGACCCGGATGCTCTGCGTCTGCTGCTCAGCCCACAGTTCAATTTGGGTGCCGCGGACGTGGAGGCACTTCGCACTCGTGTAGACCAGCTGGCAATGGCAGGCAAGGACGAGTTGGCCCGAAAGAAGGGCAATGTCGAAGAGACTTCAGACTCCTCACCGCTTTCCCAGCTCGCTCGCCAGTATGACAAGCTCGTGGAAGATGCCGAAGCAGCATCGTCTGCGGTGGGGTTGGGGCACGCCATCGCCGACCCGGATATTCGTTTTTACGACGGCACCCCGCTGGCGCGCGGCAGTGTGGAAAAAAATGGGCGGTTGGTCTGTAGCGAGTCACTGAACTACACAGATGAAGCAATGGTGCGCATCGCACAGTTGGGTGCAAGCCTACGAAAACTACGCCGGTTCTCGCTGAATAAGCCTCTGCCGGAACTGGTCGAGGACATCGCTACTGAGTTTGGAATTCGCGTAGAAGCAGCGGCTGGACAGTACGGTTCTGCTACCGCGATAACCAGGCCGACAACCGCACATCTGGATAGGTTTGTCGATATCGCTGCGACGTATTCTCAAAATATCTCGGACGATGTGACAGGGTTTTTGAACTATCTGGAATTCGCTGTCGAACACGATGATGGCTTGGAACGGGCACCTATGAACATGCCGGAAAACTGTGTCCAAATCATGACTATGCACAAGTCAAAGGGCTTGGAGTGGGAAACGGTTGCTGTTCCGGGCATCACCACTAGCAAGTTCGACAGAGTTGATTTGTCATCGTGGCTCACCAATTCAGTTCAGCTTCCTCCTGGCGCAATTACTCAAGTGGATCCGCTAACGGCTAGTGCAGAAACAACAGAGGATGCAACGCAGCTTGCAGCAGGCGATTGGGCTCCTGTCGCTGATTCTGTCGATAGCAACGCCCCCGAACTGGACATATCAGGCACCGATAACCAGACCGACCTCAACAAGGTGATCAAAGCCTACAAGGAAGAGCTGCGAGAAGTGGAGAGGGAAGAAAAACAGCGCCTCTTCTACGTTGCCATGACTCGCTCCGCGAAAAAGCTCATTGTCACTGCAAGCAGGCGGCCTAATCCGAGCTTGAAGAAACCCACCGACGTGTCGGCGGACTTCGCAGCCATCGCCACTCAATTCAGTGACTATGTGGTGTCGTGGACAGATGGGGAGGACCCTGAGGTAGAGGACACTGAAGTCGATTTGGACTGCGACACTGCGGTTGATGGGGTGGTCTGGCCCGTCGATACCCTGGGCAACCGCCGAGATAGTGTGCAGCGAGCAGCCGAAAGCGTCATGCGCTACATGGGCGAAGACCAGGATGAGCGCCCCATTGCAGGTGACCTGTCTGAGGTATGGGAAACGGAAACGACCATTCTCGTGGATGAAATCCTTCGAGCTAAGGCCGCGGAGATTCATCTACCAATGCCGACAAGCATGTCCACTAGCGAATACCAAGCGATGATTGCGGATCCGGTCGCGTTTGCTCGTCGGAAAGCACGCCCGGTGCCGTTTAAGCCAAACCGATTCGCGCGCCGAGGTACGGCATTCCACGCTTGGTTGGAGAATCGCTTCGGTGCACACAGTCTGCTGGACGATGAGGATCTCTTCGGGGATCAACTGGATGACTTCCTCGGCACAGAGCAAGTCGCGTCCGAACGCGAACTGGAGAAATTGAAGGCGAATTTCGAGGCATCTGAGTGGGCTGACCGCACGCCAACGCATGTAGAGGTGCCGTTTGAAATTGCCATCGGGCAGAGGCGGGTCGTCGGCCGAATCGACGCGGTGTTTAACGACAACGGGAAGTGGAGCGTCATTGACTGGAAGACAGGCCAGATGCCGCGCGGAAAGGAAAGGGAAGTAGCGGCGCTACAGCTGGCGATTTACCGCCTGGCGTGGTCGGATAGGCTGCGCGAGATGGGAATGGAAACTGCCCCCGAAGACATTGAAGCCGGGTTCTTCTACGTTTCGGCAGGACGGACGCTAATACCAGATGAAGCGCTACTGCCAAGCAGGATAGAGTTAGACAGGAAAATGCGCGAGCTGATTGGATAATCATCTACGTATGTAACTGCCGCGTGGCCGTGGCCAGTTATCCAGGTGAAAGCAGCAGTTTGTATGCGCTATTTTTCACCGGGAGGAATTTTCATGAAAGGCAGGCGAGGAGCGGTTGCGTAATCCAATTCGGAAATCTTCGGGATACGAAACCGGGCTCAATGATCTTCCCGGGCATGCACTGCTGGGAGTCATTGGCCTGCCTGAGTCCGCGCCGAAGAATCCTTGGCGGCTAATCATACGTCGTTTGAACTACGCCGTATTTTTGCTGCTGATTGCATCCGTCGTGGTTTACTACGACCGCAACGGATATACGGAGCCTCTCACCTTCATCGATGCGGTGTATTACTCGGCTGTCAGCCTGTCGACGACGGGCTACGGTGACATCACGCCGGTGACACAGAGGGCTCGATTACTCAATATTTTGATCATTACGCCACTGCGTGTGGCCTTCCTTGCTCTCTTGGTCGGTACTACTCTGACCGTTTTGACCCAAGAATCTCGGAAAACCCTGCAAATTCAGCGCTGGAGGAGACAGTTGCGCAACCACACCGTCGTTATCGGATACGGCACCAAGGGTCGTTCTGCCATTGCAGCTCTTCTCGCGGACGGCGTAGATCCGGCAGAAATCGTTGTCATTGATACGGACAAGGAAGCACTCGACCACGCTTCGAATCAAGGCTTGGCGACGGTGCATGGGTCGGCTACTAAATCCGATGTGCTGAAGTTAGCTGGTATTCAGCGTGCCCGCTCTATAGTCGTTGCACCGAACAAAGATGACACAGCGGTGCTGGTCACGTTGTCGGTCCGTGAGTTGGCGCCGGGTGCCTCAATTGTGGCCTCGGTGCGTGAATCAGAAAACCGCCACTTGTTGACGCAGTCAGGTGCAGACCAAGTGGTTATTTCTTCTGAAACCGCCGGCCGAATGCTGGGGCTGGCCACGGTGACTCCTTCGGTGGTTGAGATGATGGAAGATCTCCTGAGCCCGGATGAAGGATTCTCTGTTGCAGAGAGGCTGGTCACCGAAGAGGAAATCGGTGCCAGCCCACGGCACCTCGCGGATATTGCACTCGGCGTGGTGCGCTCGGGTGAGCTGTACCGAATTGATTCACCGGAGTGTGAGTCGGTGGAGCCAGGCGACCGGCTGCTGTACGTCCGCCGTGTCTACAGCAATGACGAATAGCACTCGACCAGTTTAAAAATGGGGTCTAACAACTTTTGACTTACTCAGAGGCGGATGTGAACGAGCCGGATTATCTAGCTGGGCTGGATCCAGACCAGCGCGAGGCAGCAACGGCTCCGATGGGGCCGGTGTGCATTCTTGCTGGAGCCGGTACAGGTAAGACCCGAACAATTACTCATCGCATCAAGTACCTCATTGACCAGGGGTTTGTGCAGCCGCAGAAGGTATTAGCGGTGACATTTACCTCGCGTGCAGCAGGGGAGATGCGCGACCGCCTGGCAAAGATGGGAACGCCTGGAGTCCAGGCGCGTACTTTCCACTCGGCAGCTCTTCGCCAGCTGCGCTACTTCTGGCCCCAAGTCGCCGGTGATATGCCCTGGCAGCTGTTGGATGACAAGAAATTCCGTGTCGTCGCCCAAGCAGTACGCCGGGTGGGCCTGGACACCTCCAAGGAAACGATCCGCGATGTCATGGGCGAGATTGAGTGGGCGAAGGCCACTCTGGCCGGTGCGGATCAGTACCAGGTCGCGTTGCGGGAACATGGGCGCACGGCGCCTCTGTCTGCGGAAAAAATTGTCGATTGCTATCGCGCTTACGAGGACATAAAAACTACTCCTGACGGGCTATTGCTTGACTTCGACGACCTACTCATTCACACCGCCGGTGCGATGGAGAATTCCCGTGCAGTGGCGGAGGAATTCCGCAACCAGTATCGGTGCTTCGTCGTCGATGAGTACCAGGATGTCACCCCGTTACAGCAGCGAGTTCTCAACGCCTGGCTGGGAGACCGTGACAACCTCACAGTTGTCGGGGACGCCAACCAGACGATTTACTCCTTCACAGGTGCGACTCCGCAATACCTGATGAACTTCTCTCGGGACTACCCCGAAGCCACAGTGGTCCGCCTGCAGCGGGACTACCGATCGACCCCACAGGTCGTTGAGCTGGCCAACAATGTCATCGGCCGTGCACAGGGGCGTATCGCCGGCTCGCGGCTGAAGCTGATTGGACAGCGTCAAGACGGCCCGGAGCCGACTTTCAACCAGTACGACGATGAGCCGATGGAAGCTCGCGCGACCGCGCGCAGCATCAAGCGACTTATCGACGCGGGTACACCGGCATCGGAGATTGCCGTTTTGTACCGCATCAACGCACAGTCCGCAGTTTTTGAGCAGGCTTTGTCCGAGGTAGGAGTCGCCTACCAGGTTCGTGGCGGGGGCGGTTTCTACCAGCGTCCCGAGATCCGCGATGCCATCGCTGCACTTGTGCGAGTTTCCCGTTCCTCACGGACTGTTCCGACATTGCAGGGCACGAATCTATTGGATTTGGTCAAGCAGGTTTTCGCGGGTCTTGGCATGACTGACCAAGAGCCGGAAGGCGCTGGTGCCAGGGAACGTTGGCAGTCACTACGCGCCCTATTTGACCTGTGTAAAGACATCGTTCATGCCAACACCGAGGTCAATATCCAGGCGCTCCTCGGCCAATTGCACACTCGGCAGCAGGCCAAACATCCACCGACGCTGGATGGCGTGACGCTGGCTAGCCTGCATGCAGCCAAGGGGCTGGAGTGGGATGCGGTGTTCCTCGTTGGGCTTACCGACGGTTCGCTGCCTATCCAACATGCGCTGAATAAATTCGACCGTTCTCCTGCGCAGGGGGCGGAAGCCATCGAAGAAGAGCGCCGTCTGTTCTATGTCGGCATTACTCGAGCCCGCGAACATCTGGAGCTATCTTGGTCATTGTCGCGGACAGAAGGCGGCCGCAGGTCACGTCGCCGCACACGATTCCTCGATGAACTCGACATTGATGTCTCTGACTACTCGGCTGAGGCACAGCGAAGCTCAAGGAGCTCTAGTTCCCGCAGTAAGCGTCAGCAGTCCAAACAGTGCAAGGGCTGTACTAAGCCATTGCACACCGATGCCGAGCGGATTTCAGGGCGTTGTGAAGAGTGCCCAGTCAGTGCGGATCCTGCACTACTGGAAGCATTGCGTGCATGGCGCTTGGAAATGTCGAGGGAAATGACGGTCCCCGCATTCGTAATCTTCTCCGATGCGACCCTTCTGGCCATCGGTGAGCAGCAGCCGACTACGCCGGAGGAACTTCTGCAGATTCCCGGAATTGGAGAAGCGAAGCTCAATCATTTCGGCGAAGGCATCTTGGGAATCGTCAATTCTTTCGTGAATTCCTAGTCAGATTCTGCTCAAGGCACTTCGAATTACATGAACTGCATCTGCGAGTTTCCATGACCACACACTGGGCACTGCGGGTGGGGAGCAACAGTAGTGCGAGTGATATCGAGGCTTTCCAGATCTATGCGCACCTCCGTTGCACATAGATCTGAGAGATCCGGCCGCCGCAGCTGCCCAACCAACAGTGGCACCGCTGTGTTCAGCCATTCCGGTGCGGCCACGGGCGTAAAAGTGCGAAGCTGTAGCGCAATCAGTGCCCGGACGGGGTCGCGGTCTCGTCGATAAGCTTCGAAACACATCGAGCAGGGTCCTTGACCTGGTTGAACAAGTGGCCCAAGAATCAGTGCCCCATCGCGGAAATGCGTGTGCAGATGCTCAATTCCACGATGAAACAGAGCGCGAACCAAGGGCATGCTCGGTACTTCCATGCCCGTGACCACCGCGAGCCCGATCTCTTCCGGTGTGGATTGAGATATTTTCAGCGTCGCATTGCGGGTGGGCGACATTGCCGTCGTCCAACTACCACAACCCGTGCGACGAAGCTCCTTTAAAAGTCCGGTGCGCAAGCTGTCCCGACCAATCAGCGTAATCCTCCGCCGTGTCGGTGGTTTTTGGACCAGCGCGGCTCGGTGAAGGTCGGAGATAAGTGCGGTAATGAACTGCGGTGACAGTTTGTCGTGACTGTCAGTAAAGGCCTCGCTTAAGGTGCTACCTCTATGAGCTGCAAGAAGCGCCGAGAAGACAGGCCCCGGCGGGGTGCCGTCGGAAAGCGGCAGAATCATGCTGCGCTCCGGTTCCACGCCGAACTGAATCCGCGCGCCTGGGCGCATGACAATCGGTACCTCCGGCCGCAGTGCGTAGTCCGTGGCAGGCGCGGCAAGTGTTTGTGCAGCGGGTGCGTGCGAACCTATTACGCCAGCCGTACCATCCCGCCCCCGAGACGTATCCCTGTATTCCCCCATAAAAATATCTTTTACCCCGGGGCCAGCTTTTACGCAATCGCAGCGCAGAGCATATACGCTTAAAAAGCATGAGCACCAAGCGACCTGAGTACGGCCCGGATGTTGAGGTTCGGCGCTCGAAGCGCCGCCGCCGTACTGTGTCCGCCCGCGCGGAGGGAAACCGGATCATTGTCATGGTTCCGGACGATCTCAGCGCCGCTGCGGAAAAACAGCAGGTCAATGAAATTGTTGCGCGAGTGCGGAAGAAAGTTGGCAGCAACCTGGATAATTCCGAGCTGGAGCGCCGCGCACGGCTGCTCTCTCGTACGGTGCTGGAAGATCGCCCGCGGTTCGAGTCAATCAAATGGGTCAAGAACATGTCGCGCAGGTGGGCATCCGTCACCGGCGGTGTCGATAGTCCTGGGCGCATTCGCATTTCGCACAGGCTTGCCGACGTCCCGGGGTACGTCCTCGACGATGTCATTGTGCACGAACTGGTGCACACTTTCGTCGACGGTGGTCATACCGAAGAGTTCTGGTATTGGGCGGCAAAAGCCCCGTACCACGAACGGGCACGGGGCTATTTAGAGGCGTATCAACGCTGGGGAACCCAGAGCTAACTCGCTACTTATCGTCGTCGGCGTCACTGTCGTTGCCCTCAGCCGCGCGCTTTTCGGCCTCTTTGCGCAGCTGCTCTTCAAGCTCTGCGATCGGGTCGAAGTCATCGTTTTCCGAGCCGCCAAGGACCGAATCAATAAAGGCCGCGGGTTCATCCAAATCCTCTGCCACGGGCAGGAAGTCCGGGTGATCCCAGACCTTGTCGCGTCGCTCGATGCCCACAGCGGTGGTCAGACGGTGCCACAAGTTGGTTGCCTCACGCACCTTGGGGGATCCGAGGTCAATGCCGGTGGCTTTCTCCAGCGCCTGTTCAGCACCTTCGGTGGCGCGGCGACGACGCCAGGCTTCATCCAGCTGTGCGGCACCCGATAGACGCTCACCGAGGGCATCGGTGACAACCATGTCCACCCATCCCTCGACCAGTGCTAGCAGCGTCTGGAAACGAGTACGAGCATTCTCGTTACGAGAACGAATCTTCGGGCTCAGATCCATATTCTGCAGCTCGCTCATAGCCTCCTGCATACGCTGCGGATCCTGCATGTTCTCAATATCCAGACCGCGGGCGGCCTCTTCAATCGCCGAGTAATCGATGACGATGCCGGCAGCGTATTCCTCGACAGAGGAAATCATGCGTTCAGCCAGCCATGGCACGCGGTCGAAGAGACGTTGGTGGGCAGCTTCGCGGGCAGTGGCGTAGATAAACAGATCGCGCGCTGGAACCTCGAGTTCCTCCGCGAGAGCGACGAGATGCGTTGGCAGCAGTACCGCCGCACCAGTGGTGTGTAGCGGCAGCCCGAGGTCAGAACCAGTCAGGCTCGTCTGTGCCAACTCCGCCAGCGCATTTCCTAGCTGAGTACCGAAACTCATCGAGTTCATCTGGCGCATGATGCCCAGCATCGGCCCCATCATCTCGCGAGCTTCCTCTGGAACACCCTCGAGGGAGGCATCACTCATGCGGCTGGCGACGGGATCGACAAGGCGAGTCCATGTCGACTTGGTGTTCTCCAACCACTGCAGGCTATTCCACGCTTCTACGCGGTTGACACCAGCCGGCAGGGAGGTGACGTCATCTAGCCACAGTTCGGCCAGGCGCAGGGAATCAGTCAGCGCCTCGCGGGCCGAGTCCTTCACCGGAGCCGGGTTACCAAGACGGGTCCGCGCAACGCGCTCGGCCGCGTCGTAGTTGACAGGGCCAGAGTTAGACTCCTGGAATCGCTGCCCCATGCCGGAGAACATCTCGCCGAACTGGTTGAGAATATCGCCCAAGTTCGGCTGGTCCCCCTTGCCGGAGGCGCCGCTGCCGGGCTGCCCGGGGCCGCCGAAACCGAAGCCACCGGCGCCGCCCATGCCACCGAAGGGAAACCCGAAGAAACCGAAAGGACCGCCCTGGCCGCCCTGACCGCCCTGACCGGAGTCATTGTTGCCAGCGTCGTCGCGATCGTCATCATTGTCGTTCGGACCAAAGCCAAATCCGTTAGAACTCATGCTCCCACCGTACCGGGCAATGACCCGCGTGAGTACTTAAAAGCACCACTTTATTGGCAACTTCGCGCCCAGCGAACAGACACGGACAAGATTCATCAGGTGTCCAGTAGGCAGATAGCGAGAATGTAGGGTGTTATTTGTGAATCGTCGTACCCAAACTCTTGTTGCGGGCGCTGTGCCCATCGCCGCGTTGGCAACTGTGCTCTCGCTGCCAACGCTGACAGTGCCCTATGCCGCGCAGGGGCCTGGCCCGGTCTTCGATGTTCTCAGCGATGTCGAGGGCAAGAGCATTATCTCGGTCAGTGGCAGTGCTGCGGACTCCGAACTCTCTAAGGGCACGCTGGATATGACAACCGTCGCAGTCAGACATAACCTGACATTGCCGCAGGTCATTGGCCTGTGGTTCGATCGTGACAACGATATCGTCCCCATTGAGGCGGTCTTCCCTCCGGGCCAGAGTCAGGACGAGGTGGAAGAGGAGAACAAGGCTGCATTCACCGAGTCAGAGGCCAACGCCACCTCCGCTGCGCTGGCACATCTCGGGTTGCCGATGGAAGTCACCGTCGCCTACACAGTGCCGGATAGTCCCGTCGATGGGCGACTGCATGAAGACGATGTGATTCTCGCCGTGGATGGGGTGGCCGTAAGCAAGCCTGAGCAAGTCAAGGCGATTATTGCCGGACGCAACCCGGGCGATACTGTCACGTTGAGGGTCAAGTCTGCGACCGTCGACAAGCAGAAGACTGCTAAGGGCGAGGACTCTGACCCCGAGAAAGCCGTCGATATTTCTGTGACACTGGCGGAAAATCCGCATCAGAAGAATGCCGCGCTGCTCGGCGTTGGGATGGGGGCGCAATCCGCGGACGACACCAAGGTTGAGTACCAGCTCAGCGGCATTGGAGGTCCGTCTGCGGGTCTCATGATGACGCTCGGAGTGATTGACAAGCTGAGTCCAGGCGATTTGACCGAGGGGCAGCACCTCGCTGGCACCGGCACTATTGACGCTGCCGGCAACGTGGGCGAAATCGGTGGCATTACACACAAAATCTCGGCCGCCCGAGATGAGGGCGCCGAGATGTTCTTCGTGCCGGAAGGCAATTGCGCAGAGGCTGTGACTGCCGACCGAGGCGATATGAAGTTGGTAAAGGTCTCTGTGCTTGACGACGCGCTTGCGGCAATCGAAAAGCCGGAGACCGCGCAGACCTGCTCGTAGTTTTTGTCGTAGTCCCTACGAGCAGCTGCTAGTTTCAGCTAGTTCTTGCTGAAGGCCTCGAAGTTTTGCTGAGACTGCCATTTATCAATCTCTGCCGCCGTTGCGCGCAACTGCGGGTCAAATTTGAGGTAGGCCTTTGTCTCGCGCGCAATGAGCCCGGACAGGACAATCAGACCGATGAGGTTCGGTAGCGCCATCAGGCCGTTGAGAGCCGAGGCGACGGACCAGACGGTTTCCAGATGAGTAACAGCGCCGACGAAGACTACGCAGGTGAAGACCGCACGGTAGAGACCGGTGCCGCGGCGACCGACCAGGGACTCGAATGCGCGCTCACCGTAGTAGGACCAGCCCAGCATGGTGGAGAATGCGAAGAAGACAACCGACAGCGTGACGATTGTGCCACCCCAGTGGCCAGGTAGACCGCGGGAGAATGCCTCAGCAGTCAGAGCGCCAGTGTCGACGTTGCCATCCTGCCAAACACCGGTGCTGATGATAACCAGGCCGGTGAAGGACACGACGATGATGGTGTCAATGAAGGTCTGAGTCATGGAGACCAGACCCTGACGAACCGGGTGAGTGGTCGATGCGGCGGCAGCGGCGATAGCACCGGAACCCAGGCCCGACTCGTTGGAGAACAGGCCGCGGGCAACACCCATCTGCAGGGCGAGAATGAGCGTGGAGCCTGCGAACCCACCAACGGCCGCGGTGCCGGTGAAAGCATCGGTGAAGATGAGCTTGAAGGTCTCGGGCAGCGCCGAGACATTGGCGACGAGCACCCACACGGCCGCACCGATGTAGAGCACAATCATCATCGGCACAAAGCCGGCGGTGATGCGGCCAATCGACTTAATGCCACCCATCAGCGCCGCACCTACCAGGATGAACATGATCATGCCGGAGAGCGTCGGATCGATGTCGAAGCTGTTTTCCAGGTTCGAGGCCACGGCATTGCCCTGGGTCAGGTTGCCGATACCAAACGCTGCCAGCGCAGCAAAGACGGCGAAGAGAATACCGAGCGTCTTACCAAAACCATTCGGGATGGCCTTGCGCAGGTAGTACTGCGGGCCACCGGACTGTTCGCCAGCTGCATCGACCTGACGGTACTTCACACCCAGGAATGCCTCGGAGTACTTCGATGCCATACCAAGCAGGCCGGTCACCCACATCCAGAACAGCGCACCGGGTCCACCCAGGCCGATCGCGGTAGCGACACCGACAATGTTGCCGACACCGACTGTTGCCGCGAGAGCCGTCGCAAGCGCCTGGTAGTTGGTGATATCTCCCTCGGCGTCTTCGTCGTTACGGTCGATGAGTCCGAGGCGCAGTGCCGGGCCGAGTTTGACCAGGTGAATTGCACCCAGGCGAATGGTCAAAATGATTCCGGTGCCGATCAGCGCGGGGATCAGGAGATACGGACTCCAAATAAAACTATCCGCCGCTGAGGCAAAATCGCTGAAGCTTTCCATGCTGTGGAACTTTACTGGTAGAAAGCCTAAATTCGATCATTAATTTCTCAGAAAATGATTATTGTGCTACTAATTCGCCACAAGTGGGGGTAAACACATTCCGACGAAAGCAAAAACTATTCCGCCAATCAGTGTGAGAGCAAGGTACCCACATGCCCTCCAAAAGTGTTGGTTCTTAAGGCGTACGATCTCTCCGGCGAGTGTGGACCACGTCGACAGGCCGCCGGCGAAGCCAATCATTACCGTCGCATAGGCCAGAGCAGGCGTCATGCCATTGCTTATCGACGTTCCCCGCGACCACACCACAGCAGCGACACCGGCGACGAAGCAGGCAATCATATTCGCGGTCCACGTTCCGGGTAGTTTGGAATCAGCCCACTTCACCGCAAGTTCGGCCAGCGCATAGCGCAGCGCTCCACCTACTGCCGCGCCAACTGCGATAGCGAGGATGGCAGAGAGTGCCGAGGAAAAAGAGCCGAGGAGATCGCCGGTCATTCCGCGACCTCCCGTGCGCACTTGGTGCCCAACCAGTAGGCGAGAGGGCAGCACAGCAGATGAATAAGTCCGACGCTCACAATCAGTACGACTGACGTGTCCGCTTGCACCAACAAGAGAATGACAAATGCGGAGAAAGTGGTGAAACCGCCACAAAAGCCAGTACCGCAGAAAGCGGAAAGCCGAGGATTAGCAAACGCGATACTGCTGACCAGGCCGAAGAGAAAGCAGCCCAACAAGTTGATGGCAGTGGTCGAAACTGCGCTAGTTCCCGAGCTCACAATCGCATCGATTGCCGCGCCGAGCAGAAAGCGACTTACCGCGCCAATAGCGGCACCGCCGGCGACAACCAGGGCCATGAGAACCTGCGCCCGTCCTGCTGATGGCAGTTTCGCAACGACAGATTCCTCATTCACGGTGAAAACGCTAGCACAGTGGCGAAAGGGGAGGTAGGCGCCGACAATTCGGAATCTTTCACCAGGAGGTGTTCCCGTCGGCACGCGACAATCTACCTACTGCACCCTATTGCAGGGGCGAGTTTGCCTTACCGAGTGGTTCTTGCCATGCGCGCTGACCCTAAAACGGGGACACTGGGGAAGAGGAAGCGCATTTAAGTCCGGTTTCCCCATTCCGGCCGGCTCGTCGGCGGTGAAATCGGTGGTTGCGCAGTTCGCCGATTCAGCAGGAGGATACCCACAATGGCTCATGAGCGCGCCGGGCAATTGGCCCAGCCATCCGACCTTATCGATGTCGCGGAACTGGTCACTGCTTACTACACAAAGCACCCGGACCCGAATAACCCCGACCAGAAGGTCGTCTTCGGTACTTCCGGTCACCGCGGTTCCTCCCTCGACGGCGCTTTCAACGAAGACCACATTCACGCCACTACTCAGGCAATCGTGGATTACCGCAAGGGCCAGGGCATTGAAGGTCCGCTCTACGTCGGTCGCGATACCCACGGCCTGTCCGAGCCGGCAATGATTTCCGCCCTCGAGGTGCTCACGGCCAACGGCATCACCGTGATGGTTGACGCTCAGGATCGCTACACGCCGACTCCGGCAGTCAGCCACGCGATTCTGACGTACAACCGCGACGTGGAGGGAGGTCCGACGGGGAGTAGCGCCGCGCGTGCCGACGGCATCGTGATTACCCCTTCCCACAATCCGCCACGGGATGGTGGTTTTAAGTACAACCCGCCGACCGGTGGTCCGGCGGACGCGGATGCGACGGACTGGATTGCAGCTCGTGCTAATGAATACTTGGCTAAGGGCCTGGATGGGGTTAAGCGCCAGCTGGTGGATAAGGCCGGAGACCTCGTCGTAAAGCACGACTACCTCAACGCATACGTGTCGGACCTGCCGAATGTTGTCAACCTCGACGCCATCCGTGATGCCGGCGTGCGTATCGGCGCCGACCCAATGGGTGGTGCGTCGGTGGATTACTGGGGCGCAATTGGCGATGCGCATAACCTAAACCTGACCGTGGTCAATCCGCTGGTTGATGCGACCTGGCGTTTTATGACGCTGGATACAGACGGCAAGATTCGTATGGACTGCTCCTCGCCGAATGCGATGGCGTCCCTGATTGGTAACCGCGATAAGTTCGACATCTCCACCGGCAATGACGCGGACTCCGATCGCCACGGAATTGTGACACCGGACGCGGGTCTGATGAACCCGAACCACTACCTGGCCGTTGCCATTGACTACCTCTTCGCGCACCGTCCGGGCTGGTCGCAGGAGACCGCGGTCGGTAAGACGCTGGTGTCTTCGTCGATGATTGACCGCGTCGTTGCCAATTTGGGCCGCAAGCTCGTGGAAGTTCCAGTCGGCTTCAAGTGGTTCGTCCCGGGTCTGCTCGGCGGCACCATCGGCTTCGGCGGTGAAGAATCCGCTGGTGCATCGTTCCTGCGTCACGACGGAACTGTGTGGTCTACCGATAAGGACGGCATCATCCTGGACCTCCTGGCCAGCGAGATCAAGGCTGTGACCGAGAAGACTCCATCGCAGCTCTACGCAGAACTCGCCGATAAGTACGGTGCCCCGGCTTACGCCCGCACCGATGCGGACGCAACCCGTGAGCAGAAGGCAATCCTGAAGAAGCTCTCGCCGGAGCAGGTCAAGGCCGACACCCTGGCAGGGGAGACCATTACAGCCAAACTGACTGAAGCACCGGGCAACGGCGCTGCGATTGGTGGCCTCAAGGTGGTTACGGAGAACGCTTGGTTCGCGGCGCGTCCGTCGGGCACTGAAGATAAGTACAAGATCTACGCGGAGTCCTTCAAAGGCGCGGATCACCTGGCACAGGTTCAGGCTGAGGCGCAGGACGTGGTCTCGGCAGTCCTGAACGGGTAATCGGTAACCATTGGGCTAGCTGTAAACAGTTAGCCTGTACTAACATTTCTGTGTATGAAGAATTTCGTAGGCGTGGTGGCACGATTCGGCCTGGCTGCAGTTTGGTTGTACTCGGGTCTTATCAAACTGCTGAACCCGCTGGAATCGCGTCAGGCAGTTCAAGCTTATGAGCTGCTGCCGAGCGATTTGGTGCCGATGGTAGCGGTTGCGCTGCCCGCTTTCGAAGTCATCCTTGGACTCCTGCTGGTATTGGGGCTTTTCCTGCGCCCGGTAGCGGTGTTGTCTGGCGCGCTCTTGCTGGTGTTTATCGGCGGCATTATCTCGGCGTGGGCGCGCGGCCTGCAGATTGACTGCGGTTGCTTTGGTGGCGGTGGCTACGACGAGAACGCTGACGCGGTTTCATATCTAAAGTCAATCGCCCGAGACATCGGTTTTCTGGCCTTGGCTGTATTTGTGTACGTGTGGCCGTGGAAGAAGTTTGCCATTTACGCCTAGTCCGCTGGCTAGAGGGGAAGCCTAGGGGATAGGCCAGGGGAATGGGGCAAGGTGATGGGGCCTAGCGATGCGGCCTAACAACCATTTCCGTTTTCTCAGGCGCAATTGTGTCATTGGCAAGAAAACACCGCTATCGTAAGCGGTGTGAGTCAGAAGATTAAGAATCCAAATGAAAAGGGCAGTGGCTTCGTCGTCGGCCTGATTGCTCTTCTTGCTGTCGTTGCAGTTGTTATTGGTGGCGTTATCTACATCGGCCGGTCGCAGCCGATTGAGGGACTGCCAGATGAGGACGTCGACTTCTCCGTCGCACTCGACGGCGATGTCATCCGACTGAGCAAGGACGGCGCCGAAGGGGCTAAAACAGCCACGATTTTTGAGGACTACTCGTGCCACTACTGTGCTCAGATGAGCGAAGAGGGCCACGATGATGAGCTCAAGGCGCTAAACGACGGCAAGCTTGTCGCTGAATACCGCACGCTGAACTTCCTGGATGGTCAGGAGAAGGAGCAGCGTGACGGTCACTCCACTCGCGTCTTCGCGGTTGCCCGCAAGATTGCTGAGACCGGTGATGCTCGCGCATATTGGAACTTCCGCACGATGATGATGGCTGACCAGCAGAACTCTGTCACGTGGAGCGATGATGAGTTGGCTGACCGTCTGGAGCAGCTCGGTGTTGCTGACGAAATTGTCAGCGAAGTCCGTTCCGGCATCGACACCACCGAGGCTAAGGCAAGCGCAAATGCCAACTTCGATGACCTTGAGAAGCGCTTGGGCAAGGTTTCCTCACCGCACGTCTTTGTCGATGGCAAGGATATTCTGGAGAACATTTCCGGTGATGGCGGACTGGGGCAGTGGGTCAAGGTGGCCCTGCGCTAGGTTCCGTGCACGCTCACACGATTCATCTTCAGTTCATGTTCGGCAGATCCACTCTGGGGCACTCGGCGAATACGTAAAAGAGTGTTCTACATGCGGATTTGGTGATACATGACAGTGCCATGTAGCCTTTGAGGAGTCCACAGCGGAGGGTGAAAGCCACTTCGATGTTGATTCTGGGGCTATGGCGCAGCTGGTAGCGCACCACACTGGCAGTGTGGGGGTCACGGGTTCGAGTCCCGTTAGCTCCACCAGTAGAAAAACCCTCGGTCGTTATGACCGGGGGTTTTCTTGTATCTGCCCCTGGGTAGTGTGCTCGCCGTTTACCTCAATGATTGGTAATCCGTATGGCTGTAGCAACTTTGTCTGAACGGTGGAATACTGGGGGTATGGCACACAACGACTCCGTTATTCAGAAACTGTCCACCGAAGAATCCCTTGAGCTGCTGGCTACGCAGACTTTTGGGCGACTGGTTGTTCGTCGTAAAGACGATATGGATCTTTTCCCACTGAACTACGTCGTTCATGAGGGGAACATTTACTTCCGCACTGCCGAGGGGTCGAAGCTCTTTACTGTTTCTCTGAACCACGATGTTCTTTTTGAGGCCGACTTTGTTGACAAGGATGCTCAGAAGGCCTGGTCGGTCATCGTAAAGGGTGACGCAGAGGTTCTCACCTCCCGCGCGGATATTAACGCTGCAGATGAGCTGCCGCTGAAGCCCTGGCTGCCGACGTTAAAGTACAACTACGTGCGCATTACCCCGAACGATGTTTCGGGTCGCCATTTCCACCTCGGGGAGGAGCCGAATCGCTACGAAGTGTAGCGGTGGCATACGGCACTTTTGCTTTACGACGGTGGGGGCTCCGTCGTGAAGCAAAGCTTGTAGCGTGCAAAGGCAGCTTTTAGTGACTGAGCACCGCCGTTAGCTGTTTTTTAAAAAATTGTTGGGTTAAATTACCCAAAAGCGCCCTAAGTGAGATTCAACGCGTTACAGTCGCAAATGTGACGTGCACCATAGAATCGACCGATGGGGTGCCAGCGCAGCCCGATGTGCGCAGGCAGTCCCCACGTATGCAGAAGATCGTAGATGAAGCGCGCGCGATGCTGCGCGAATCGGGCTGGAGTGCTATCAGCATGCGCCGCCTAGCGGCGCGGCTCGATGTGAAGGCGCCATCGCTGTACAAGCACATCAGCGGCAAAGAAGAGCTCCTTCAGCTGCTGCTGACCGAGAGCCTCGAGAATCTGGGCAAGCGTATTCACGCTGCCATTGATGAGGAATGCACTTCGGCGTCTCTGCTGCAGGCGTACCGCCAGGCAGTTCTCGACGATCCGCATGGTTACCGGCTGATGAGTCGCACTAATTTCGTGAATGTCGTCTCGCCTTCGTCGTTGGATGCCTGGATTCGTGATGCATTCATTAAGGTTGCCGGCGATGAGCCTAAGGGATTGGCCATGTGGGCGTTCGCCCACGGTTTGGTGACCGCCGAGCTCGTCCAGGATGGTTCACCTGCGCTGGAACCCAGCGCCGAAGCCGGTGTGGCAGACAGCTTGGCCGCAGTTGGGGCTATTTGGGACGCTGGCGCGGAGGCCTTCTCTTAAGGGGTTTGCTGCTCTGTCCGGGACGCTGGATCGGTGGCCCGGGGCAGTAGCCTAGCGCCACCAGGAATCGGCCGGTCCGGGAGGGACGGCTCGCTTGTGCCGGGAAATGGAGTAGAGATACTCGATTCGCGCGGCATCCTCATCTGAGACGGCCTTGCCTTCGAGGTAGTCGTCGATGGCGGTATAGGTCACCCCGAGTGCAACTTCGTCGGGAAGCGCAGGGCGATCTTCTTCCAGGTCGGCCGTCGGCACCTTCTCCCACGTACTGGCTGGTGCGCCGAGGTGACGGAGTAAGGCCGCGCCCTGGCGCTTGCTCAGCCCCTGCAGCGGAACGAGGTCGCAGGCGCCGTCGCCGTGCTTGGTGTAGAAGCCGGTGACAGCCTCCGCGGCGTGATCTGTGCCGATGACCAAAGCGCCGTCAACACCCGCCACTGCGTACTGGGCAATCATGCGCATGCGGGCCTTAATATTTCCCTTGTTGAAGTCGCTGATAGCGCTGCCGGCCAGGGCATCGGTGACCTGGGCGGTCATCGCGGCGGTGGCCGGTTCGATATCGATAGTTAGCCTTTGGTCAGGTTGAATGAATTGCAGTGCCACCTGTGCGTCGTCCTCATCGGCCTGCACGCCGTGGGGGAGGCGAATGGCAATGAAGGTGGCGTCCTCGCCGCCGTCGCGAAGCTTTTCGACGGCCAACTGCGCTAGACGTCCGGCTAGCGTGGAATCTTGACCGCCGGAAATTCCGAGCACGAATCCCTTGGCGTGCGCGGCGCGGAAATAATCGCAGAGAAAATCGACTCGGCGGCTGATTTCCTCGGCGGCATTGATGGTGGGCTGGACGTGGAGGTCGTTAATAATCTCCGACTGGAGGGGGTGTGGGAAATCCTGTGTGCCTACTGGTGTCATGAGCCTCACTCTACCGCTAGTTCAGGACGGGAAAAGGGATGATTTTCCTGCCAGAAGAGTGCCAAAACTCTCATCTTTATCGAGTAAGTGCTGTTCGGATAGGGGGTCTTTGGCCGGACGGTGGCAAGATTTCCAGCGTGAGTACAACCGAACAGAATAAGACTGGACCGAACCGGGAAACCACCACAACTCGGTCGATAGCCGTGGCTATCATCGCCGCTCTGGGCGGCCTCCTCTTTGGTTACGACACCGGTGTCATCTCGGGCGCGCTGCTGTATATCCAGCGCTCTTTTGAGCTGACTCCAGGACAGGAGTCCACTGTCACCGCCATGCTCTTGGTCGGTGCGGCTATCGGTGCGTTCCTGGGCGGTCGCGTAGCGGACTCCCTGGGGCGCCGTGGCACCATCCTGCTCGGAGCGGTCGGCTTCATCATCGGCAGTATCTGGTGTGCTTTCGCTACTAGTGCGTTTTCGCTGGGTGCTGCGCGTACTTTGCTCGGCGTCTGTATCGGTGGTGTTTCCATCGTCGTACCGATGTACATCTCCGAAATGGCACCACCGCATGTGCGTGGACGCCTGGTCAGCCTGAACTCGCTGATGATCGTGATTGGTCAGCTGGTGGCGTTCCTCACCAACTCCGCCCTAGCCTCCTCCGGTAACTGGCGACTCATGCTTGGACTCGGCGCTGTCCCCGGCATCGTGCTGCTCATCGGCATGCTGGTTCTGCCGGACACTCCGGCCTACCTCGTCCGTCGAGGACAGGAGGGCAAGGCGCTGGCCGTGCTGCGTCAGATGCAGGGAGATGAGGCGACCCTGGCTGAGGTTGCCGTTGATGAGGCGTCGTCAAGCGCCGATCAGCGTGCAGCCGAGCGCCTTGCCGTGAAAACCCCGTGGGTGCGACGCACCGTCATTATTGCGATGCTCATTGGTGTGACGCAACAGGTCACGGGCGCGAACGCGATTATGTATTTCGCGCCGACGATGATGAACAAGGTTGGCTTGTCGACGGAAAGCTCTGTCTATACCTCCATCATCATCGGTATCGCCTCGGTGATTTCGTGTGCAATTGGTATGAGCATCATTGACCGCGTTGGTCGTCGGCGAATGCTGATTATCGGTTTGGTGGGCTGTGCAAGCTCGCTGCTCGTGCTGGCGCCCGTCTATGGTTTGTCGAGTAACTCTTCGACGGGTGCCATGATGTCGCTTCTGCTGATGACCGTATTTATCGTGTTTCAGCAGGCGGCTGTGTCGGTGGCGACCTGGCTCCTGATTTCCGAGATCATCCCGACAGAGGCTCGTGGCCTGGGTATGGGGCTGGCAGGGCTCGCGCTATGGGTTGCGAATTGGTTTGTGGCGCAGGCTTTTCTTCCGATGGTGGATGCTGTCGGTGGTGCGTGGTCGTTCTTCTTCTTTGCCATTACGGGCGCAATTGCGCTGGTATTCACCATCAAGGCGGTGCCGGAGACCTCAGGTAAGACGCTTGCCGAGGTCCGCGAGTACATGATTGCCGCTGCCAAGTAGAGAAGTGGAAGCAGTTGCAACGTGGGGAGTCGCGATCTTGGGGTTGCCCGTCAAAGAACATGTTTCCCCCGGATTTTTGGAGTTATTCCGCTTATTAGGTAGTATGGCAACTCGTGTCGTAACGCATCCTCTTTGATATTTCTTCGGATTATCAGGAAGGGTGCGTTGCCAGGCAGTCACTGGGGTGATTGTCCGGGGAGAGTGCAGTGTGCACATTCCCGTTTCGGAGCCGAGTAGAAAGGAGCGCCCGAATGAAGGTCCGCAAGTCCCTTCGGTCGCTGAAGAACAAGCCGGGCGCTCAGGTCGTGCGCCGTCGTGGCAAGGTCTACGTGATCAACAAGAAGGAGCCGCGCTTCAAGGCCCGTCAGGGCTAAGCCTTATTTAGGCTAGCGCGAAGCAAATAGCTTCCTCATTTATTGCCAAAACCGCAATCTGAAGTCGCAGTTTTACTGTGGCCAAAGGTTGCGGTTTTTGGTTTTTGGAGGAGGTAGGTTCAGGCGGTGACAGCGTTTATGGCTGGGGGCGGTGGGGCGATGGAAGTTACTGACTGCGTTTATGTCAAAATTGGCCCGGTAGGTTCAGGCGGTGAATGCATCACCAC